>DATFRW010000342.1:0-3487 GCA_035262945.1 Solirubrobacteraceae bacterium | reverse complement strand
TCGGCCGAGGCGGGGCGCTTCATGGATGCCGTGCTCGCGCTCACCGACCCGCAGGACCTCGACACGATGGGCCGCGTCTTCACCGAGCGCCAGCGCCTCGGTCGCTCATGGAGCGAGCATCAGGCGCACACGCCGCTCGTCATCGCTCCCATCGCAACGCGCGTCCCCTTCCGCGCCGGCGACGACCTCGACGGCGTTCCGGCAGCACGGCGCATCATCGAGAGCCTCTGCCCGACGCTGGCCGTCAACGTGCTCGGCCTTCCGAGCGTCGCGGTGCCTGTCGGCGTGATCGACGGCCTCCCCCAGGCCGTGCAGGTCATCGGCCCGCGGTTCGGCGAGGCGCTCTGCCTCGACGCCGCCGAGGCGATCGAGCGCGCCGCGGCGCGCATGACACCGGTGACGCCGGCGCCTCAGTCGTAGACGCGGCGCAGGTGCTCGTAGCGCGCGTGCCCGGTCGCACGGCCGTTGAGCTGCAGGCGTGCGAGCCTGAAGCGACGGATCTTCGGGGCGTCCGGGTTGCGCGGCGCCACGGTGTCGCGGCGCTCGACGAGGAGCATCCGGGCGGCGGTGACGGAAGAGGCGCGCATGGGTTCCATGGTCCCGCGTCGGCGTGCGCGTCCCCACGGCCCGCGCGTCGAAAATGTCGGGTCAGGGCGTGGCCAGGCTGTCCAAATCGCATGCGGCGACGGCTGCCGCCTTGAGCGCCGGGCGCAGCGGGCGCTCAAGACGCCGGCGCAGCCGCCAGCGGGCGCCCATGAACGCGAGGTTCGCCACCGTCGCGAAACCCTGCTCGTCGGCGCGCAGCGCCAGCAGCAGGTGGGCGATGCGGTCGCCGGTCGGCAGGTCGGGGTCGTTGACGCCGACGCAGTAACAGCCGACCCGCCGCCCGCCCGGGCGCACGAGCAGCGCACCGGCGGGCCCGACGAGCCACACGCCGAGCCGGCCGCGCTCGAGCACGAGCCCGGTCCGCGCGTGCAGCTCGCGCGCCTCGTGGCCGACGAGGTCGCCGAGGAGCCCGACCGCGCGTTGCTCGGCATCGGCGGGCGCCCGGCTGCGCTTGCGCCGCACCACGTTGGCGCCGCGAGCCGCGTAGAGCTCGGGGATCACCCAGGCATGCGCGAAGCTGACGAGCGCCACCGGCAGCGCGAGCGGCTGCACGGCGATGAGCACGAGGCCCGCGACGACGAACGGGATGACGTGGGCGAGCGTCGTCGCCCTCCACAACACGGCCGAGCGGTCCAGTCGCCGCGCATCGACGCGCGGGCGCCAGTGGACGGCCGCCAGCTCGGGGAGCGGCGTTGCGGCCAACCTAGCCGCCGGAGATCGGCAGGCGCATGATCACGAGCTCGGCATCCAGTGGGAGCTCGCGCACCTGCTCGGCCTGGCCCTCGCCGGTCGAGACCATCGCGAAGTAGCCGCGGTCGAGCTCCTCGCGAAACGCCGCGACAGCGGCCTCGATCGCCTCCGGGTCCTCGGCCGTCCACTCCGCGAGCGTCGTGTGGCCGGACTGGTCCATGCGAATGAGTCGAGACATGCGCACCTCCATCGGGCTCGGTGGCCCAATCGTACGCCGCTCGGGACTCCTACAGGCCGAGCTTCTCGCGCACGAGCCGCGTGACCTCGCCGCCGTCGGCGCGGCCGCGGGTCTCGCGCATGACGTGGCCGACGATGACGCCGATCGGCTTCATGTCGCCGCCGCGCAGGCGCTCGGCGATGTCGGGGTTCGCGTCGAGCGCCGCCTGGACGAGCGGCTCGAGCTCGTCGCCGCCGCCGATCGCGCCCAGGCCCTCGGCCTCGACGATCGCGGCGGGGTCGCCGCCCTCCGCGACCAGCCGGTCGAGGACCTGCTTGGCCGCGTTCTGCGTGACCTTCTTCTCGCTGACGAGGCCGACGAGGGTCGCGAGCGCGCCTGGCTGTACCTTCGACTCGGCCGGGTCCTCGACCTGGATGCGTGCGACGAGCTCGTTGACCCAGTTGGCGAGCGGCTGGGGCTCGACGCCGTTGGTGCTCAGCGCCGCCTCGAAGTAGTCGCCGAGCTCGGCGCGCCAGGCCAGGAGCTTGGCGCTGTCAGCCGTCAGGCCGAGGTCGCGCTCGAACCGTGCCGCCCGCGCCGCCGGCAGCTCGGGCAGCGCCGCGCGCGCCCGGGTGAGCATCTCGTCGGTGATCGCGATCGGGACGAGGTCGGGCTCGGGGAAGTAGCGGTAGTCGTGCGCCTCCTCCTTGGAGCGCAGCGTGCTGATCGACTCGGTGCGCGGGTCGAAGTGCAGCGTCTCCTGCTCGACCTCCTCGCCGGCGCGCAGCAGCCCCTCCTGGCGGGCGATCTCGGCGCGGATCCCCTTCTCGAGGAAGCGGAAGGAGTTCATGTTCTTCAGCTCGGTCTTCGTGCCGAGCTCGCGCGTGCCGACGGGACGAATCGAGACGTTGGCGTCGCAGCGCAGCGACCCCTCCTCCATGTTGACGTCGCTGACGCCGAGCTGGCGGAGGGTCGCGCGCAGCAGCCGCAGCCATTCGCCGGCCTGGTCGGCCGAGCGCACGTCGGGCTCCGTGACGATTTCGACGAGCGGCGTGCCGCCGCGATTGAAGTCGACGATCGAGGTGTCGGCGCCGTGGATGCGCCCGCTGGTGCCGGTGTGGACGAGCTTGGCCGCGTCCTCCTCGAGGTGCACGCGGTGAATGCGCACGTCGTCGAGCCTGCCTCCGCGGCAGAGGGGCTCGTCGTACTGGGAGATCTGGTAGCCCTTCGGCAGGTCGGGATAGAAGTAGTTCTTGCGGTGGAAGATCGACCGCGGGGCGAGGTCGCAGTCCAGCGCGAGGCCGATCATGAGGCCGTAGTGGATCGCCTCGGCGTTCGTCACCGGCAGGGCGCCGGGCAGGCCCAGGCAGACCTCGCAGGTGCGGGTGTTCGGCGGCTCGCCGAACGACAGCTCGCAGCCGCAGAACATCTTCGTCCGCGTCCTGAGCTGGACGTGGATCTCGAGACCGATGACGGCTTCGTACTCAGTCACGGACGGCGCTCCCATCAAACCCGATCGCCTGCTCGAGTGCGAACGCGGCGTCGAGGATGCGGTTCTCGCTGAACGCCGGGCCGGCGAGCTGGAAGCCCACCGGCAGCCCCTCGCTGAGCCCGCACGGGATCGAGATCGCAGGGATCCCCGCGAGCGGCATCGGCGCGGTGAAGTAGTCGTTGAGGTACATCGCCAGCGGGTCGTCGGTCTTGGCGCCGAGCGGGAACGCGATGCCGGGGCTCGTCGGGGTGACGACGAAGTCGACGCTCTCGAACGCCGCGCGGAAGTCGTCGGCGATCTTCGTGCGCACGCGCTGGGCGCGGCCGTAGTAGGCGTCGTAGTAGCCGCTCGACAGCGCGTACGTGCCGATGAGGATGCGGCGCTTGACCTCGGCGCCGAAGCCGTCGTGGCGCGTCTGCGTGTACATCGACAGCAGGTCGTGGCCGTTGCTGCGCAGGCCGTAGCGGACGCCGTCGTAGCGC
>DATFRW010000341.1:0-18841 GCA_035262945.1 Solirubrobacteraceae bacterium | reverse complement strand
GCGTGCCGTCGCGGCCCTGGATCGGCGCGCGCGGCGGGGCGGCGCGAACGGTGCCGAGACGGCGGTCGGCATTGGTGAGGCGCGGGTGGATGGCGGTCGGGCGCCAGGCGATCCGCCAGTCGCCGTCCTGGCGGCGCAGCGTGATCGTGGTCCGGTAGCCGTAGTCGCCGATGCTCGGCACCCTCCAGCGCACCCGCACGGCCGCGCTGGCGCGGTCGCCATGCTCGTCGACGTTGGCGATGGTCGCGTGCACGCGCGCGCCGTCCAGGCCGGCGCGGTTCGCGCGCAAGGCCGCAGTGGCGGTGCGCGGGCGATCGGTGAGCGCGCCGGCGCCACGGTCGTCGCCGCGGTTCCAGGCGGCGAGGTAGTCCTGCAGCGCGCCGCGCGGCCCCGGTGGCGAGTCGCCGCGGGCGAAGACGAGATATGCCGCGGCGGCCGCCACGAGCGCCAGCGCGCCGAGGGCGAAGAGACGAGCGGAAACGGGCCGGGACCGGGGCACGATCGCAGAGGGAAGCGGGTAGATCGGATGCTGTCCAGCGATCGCCCCGAAGACGGGAGGTAACCGTACCCGTGCCACATACAATGGCCGCCAGGATGGCGCCGCCGCCACGGACCCCGCTCGGTTCCCGGGCACGGACCGCCGCATGAGCGGGGTGTTGGCTCGGATCGGGCGCAACTGGCGCGCGCTCACCTCCGAGCAGCGGCTCGCCGCGATCGCGGCGATCCTGTTGCTCCTGTCGATGCTGTTGCCCTGGTATCAGGAGACCGGCAACGCGCTCGTCAACGGCAAGCTCGTCAGGATCGACGACTCGAAGAGCGCCTTCGGCGTCTACTCGTTCATCGAGGCGGCGATCTTCGTCGTCGTGGTCGGCGTCATCGCGCTGCTGTGGGCGCGAGCGGAGCGCAAGTCCTTCCACCTCCCCGGCGGCGACGGGACGATCATCATGGGCGCCGGGCTGTGGGTGATGTTCCTGATCTTCTACCGCCAGCTCGACAAGCCCAACGGGCGCAAGGAGGGCCTCATCCAGACCTCGATCGGGGTCCAGTGGGGCATCTTCGTCGCCTTCCTGCTCGGCGCCCTGCTGGCCTACGCGGGCTACCGGATCCGCGCGGCCCACGTGCCCGAACCCGCCGCCGAGGAGCCGCCGCCCGCCCCGAGGGCTCCAGTGCCAGCGCCCCCGCCGGAGTCGCCGCCGGAGCCTCCCGACACCCAGCCGACGGTCGCGGCCCGGCCACGCCGACCTCCGCGAGGCGACCTCTTCGACGATCAGCTCTCGTTCGACGAGCCCGCCGAGTACCGGCCGCCGCCGCGCCGCCGCTGACCTACCTCTGACGTAATCGACAGGCGCACGTGCCACTGGCACCGTGACGCCCATGAACGACATCCCCTCGCTGATCGACACGTACATCGCGACCTGGAACGAGGGCGATCCGCAGCGCCGGCGCGCGCTGGTCGCCCAGACCTTCACCGAGGACGGCAGCTACGTGGACCCGCTCATGACCGGCGCGGGCCAGGAGGGCATCGACGCGATGATCGCCGGCGCCCAGCAGCAGTTCCCCGGCCATCGCTTCGAGCTCGCCGGCGAGCCGGACTCCCACCACGACCGCGTCCGCTTCAGCTGGCACCTCAAGCCGGTCGGCGGCGAGGCCGTCGTCGCCGTCGGGCACGACTTCGGCGTGGTCGCCGAGGACGGCCGCCTGCGCAGCGTCACCGGCTTCCTCGAGCAGGCCGCGTAGCGGCGTTCAGTGCGGATGGGCGACCTGGTCGTTGACGAGGTCGCCGAGGATCCTCTGACCTCTTGCGGTGGGGTGATACGCGCCGGGGTTGATCCCGATCACGGTGCTCCCGCTGACGTGCGCGGTCGGTGACTGCAGGCATCCGTCGGGCTCGCCCATCTCGCACCCGTCGAAGGCGTCGTAGGCGTCAACACACTCGGCGCCGACGCCGGCCGCGGCGACCGCGCCGCAGATCGCGTCGTCGAGCTTCCTCGCCTCCGCGTTGAGGAAACGCTGGTCCCCCGGCGACATGCACAGGTGATAGCTCGCCGGGCCCCACCCCACGGTGAGACACCCGGTCGTCTGCTGGGGGTCGCTGGGGAACGGGCGCGGGTAGGTCAGGACGACGATCCGGGCGTGCGGCGCCCGCTCGTGGATCGCCTGGAGATCCGCGATCAGGCGGCTCGGGATCTCGGCGACCTTGGCGTCGATCTGCGCCTGCTGGGCGACGCAGCCCGCCTCGTGCGAGCCGCCGGGCCGCTCGGCCATGTAGCACGTCTGCAGATCATCGGAGAACCCGGCGTCGTTGCCGCCGATCGTCATCGTGACGAGGCTCGTGTTCGCGTTGACGCGGTCGACCTGGCACCCCTCGCCGTAGCGGCCCGATGCGTGGCCCTCGCTGCAGCTCGGATCGTCGGGGCCGTTGTAGACGTCCCTGGTGACGGAGCCGCTGCACGCCCACGTCTGCGTGCCGCGTTCGAAGGCGTAGGTCCCGGTCACGGTCGCGTTGTAGGCGCCGCTCGATCGGTCGCAGCCATTGAGCACCTTCGGATCCTTGTGGTAGACGCAGTGCCCCATGACCGAGACGCGGCACTGCGACTCCTCCACGCGGCTGCCCGGCTCGTAGTCCCCGAGGCCCTCGCCGGCCGAATAGGAGTCGCCGAGCGAGACGTACCCGCCCCAGGTGGCGCGCTGCACCGGATCGGGCGAGTCCCAGGGGGCACCGGTCGAGGGTGCGTCGGCCGTCGGCGCGGAGGCCTGCGGGCAGGAATCGCCGAGGACCTGGCAGACCGCCGCTCGCAGGCCCCCGCTCACGGCCGGCGCCATCCGCGGCATCGATGCCGCCAGCGCCATCGCCAGCCCGAGGCACGCCGCGCCCACGCACAGCCACTCGATCGTGGTCTGCCCGCCGCTCTGCCGCAGCCTCCCCGGCATGCGGCGACGGTCCCAGACCCTCGCGGGCGCGTCCATGGCACCACGGGCTCATCTTTCTCGGGCCCAGTGGGCCTACGTGGGTGGGTCAGGTCCTAGTTCCAGGGCAGCTGGGAGCGGGTTTCCCAGTACTCCTCCGCCGGCTCGGCGAGGGCTCCCAGGCGCTCGTCGAGCCCGGCGTCCCACGCGACATCGAGGGCGGCGAGGTTGCTGCGCAGCATGTCGGCGCTCGAGGCGCCGCTGAGCGCGACGTCGACCCAGGGCTGAGCGACCACCGCGGCGAGCGCGAGCGCATCCGGCGTTGTCCCGCGTTCGCGCGCCGCCTCGGCGAGCAGCGCATTGTCGCCGCGCGCGGTGAGCCGGCCGTTGGCCACCGCCTCCTTGATGATCACCCCGAGCCCGGCCTCGTGGGCGGCGGCGAGGGCGGCGCCGGCCGAGCGCTCGTGGAGGTTCCACGTCGACTGGACGGCGTCGAAGCCGCCGACCTCGAGCGCGCGCTCGATCGTGTCGGCCTGGCGCGGGCCGGTGGTGGTGAAGCCGATGAAGACGCCGGTCTCGCGCAGCCGCGCCAGCTCGTCGCGCACCGCGGGGTCGTCGAGCACCCCGCTGTCCGCCGTCGCGGAGTGGATCTGGTAGAGCTCGAGCCGGCCGCCGAGCAGCGCGCGCGTCTCGCCGAGTTGCCGGCGCAGAGTCTCGGCGGTCAGGTCCTTGACCTCGTGGACCTCGGCGTCGACCCGCCAGTCGGCGGTGTAGGTGTAGCCCCACTTCGAGCCGACGGTCAGGTCGTCGGGACCGAAGCCCCGCTGGTCGAGCCACGAGGCGAGGAACGCCTCGGCACGCCCGTAGGAACGCGCGGCGTCGAAGTAGCGCACCGCGTCCGTATAGGCGGCGTCGAGCACGTCGTGGGCGTGGCGCTCCATCGCCTCGACGTGCGTGTCGCCGACGTCACCCGCGTGCCCGAGGTTGATGTAGCCGGGGCGGCCGAGCGCGGCGAGCCCGAGCCCGATCGGGCTGACCTGCAGGCCGGTGGCGCCGAGCGCGCTCATGCGCGCATCAAGCTACCGGCAGCGCCGCTTGGTAGCGGCGCGCCAGGACGCCGAGGTGCTGAACGAGCTCAGGAGGCTCGGTGACGTGGAAGTCGAGGCCGAGCATCCCGATCCACACCGCCACGGTCTCCAGGCTGTCGGCGCCGGTGACCAGCACGCTGTGCGCGTCATCCACGGTCTCGACGACGCCGACGGTCGGGTTGATCCGCGACAGCACCTCCTCGGCGGGTGCGTCGACGAGGATGCGGGCGTGGACCTCCCAGCCCGTCGATGCCACCTCGCGCAGCACGTATGACGCGTAGTCGCCGCCGTCGAGCGGCCTCGGTCGGAACCGGGCCGCGCCGGGGAAGCGCAGCCGCATCCAGTCGACGCGGAAGACGCTCCAGTCCAGGCCCGGATGGGCGCGGGCGACGAGGTACCAGCGCTGCTGCCAGCTCACGAGCCGGTACGGGTCCGCGGTCACCGGCTCGTCGCTGTTGCCGTAGGAGAACCGCAGGCCCTCGCGGGCGGCGATCGCCGACGCGACCTGCGCGAGCAGGTCGGCGTCGACCGCCGGCTCGGGCACGTTGGTGCGGGTGTCGGCCGGGCCGACCTCCATGCTGCTTTGGATCGCCGCGACCCGGCGCCGGAGGCGGTCGGGCAGCGTGCGCTCCAGCTTGGCCGACGCCGCTGCGCCCGCGTCCGCCAGGCCCGGGACCGCGCGCACCGTGCCCAGCGCCACCGCGACCGCCACCGCCTCGTCGTCGGCCAGCAACAGCGGCGGCAGCCGCCCGTGGGTGCCGAGGCGATAGCCGCCGCCGGGGCCGCGGGTCGCATCCACCGGGTACCCCAGGCTGCGGAGCCGGTCGATGTCCTTGCGCAGCGTGCGGTCGGTGACGCCGAGCCGGCCGACCAGCTCCTCGCCGGTCCAGACCGGCCGGCTCTGCAGGTAGCCGAGCAGCGAGAGCAGCCTGGTCGACGTTTCGAGCGCCACGACACCTCCCGAACGATTCAGGAACGAAACGTACCGGAATCGCTCATACGGTGCAGGGCATGAACGACACGCTGACCATCACACCGTTCGAGGTGCGCATCCCCGACGCCGACCTCGAAGATCTGCGGGCCCGCCTGGCGAGGACCCGGTTCCCGGCCGAGACGCCCGGCACGGGCTGGGACCAGGGCACGCCCCCGTCCTACCTGCGCGAGATGGTCGAGACCTGGCGCACCACGTTCGACTGGCGCGAGCACGAAGCGCGGATCAACGCCTACCCGCAGTTCCGCACCGAGATCGAGGGACAGACCATCCACTTCCTTCATGTCCGCTCGCGGCACGAGGACGCGGTCCCGCTGCTGCTGACCCACACCTATCCCGGGTCCTTCGTGGACTTCCTCGACATGATCGATCCGCTGACCGAGGAGGGATTCCACGTCGTGATCCCCAGCCTCCCGGGCATGGGCTTCAGCACGCCGCTGTCGTCGACGGGCTGGACGATGGAGCGCACGGCGCGCGCCTTCGACACGCTGATGCGGGCCCTCGGCTACGACCGGTACGGCGCCCACGGCTCGGACGCCGGCGCGCTGGTGTCACGCGAACTCGCGATCCTCAACCCCGAGGGGTTCCTGGGCGCGCACGTCCTCCAGCTCTTCTCCTTCCCCTCGGGGGATCCGGCCGAGTTCGCGGCGATGACCCCGGAGGACCACTCCGCGCTCGAGTTCGCGGGCTGGTTTCAGACCGTCAACGGCTACGCGGACATGAACGCCAAGCGCCCGCTCACGATCGCCGCGGCACTGAGCGACTCGCCGGTCGGACAGCTCGCCTACAACGAGCTGTTCGAGAACTTCGGCAACGGGACGAGCCTCATGACCCGCGACCAGGTCTTGACGCAGGTCACCCTGCAATGGCTGACCAACACCGCCGCCGGCGTGGTGATGCTTCACCACGCGGAACGCGACGTCGAGCCGCGCGTCAACCACGGCCCCATCGGCGTCGCCGTCTTCGCCGACGACTTCCGGTCGATGCGCCCCTTCGCCGAGCGCGACAACACCGACATCGTGTCTTGGACAGAGCACCCCCGGGGCGGACACTTCGCCGCGATGGAGGTTCCGCAGGAACTCGTGGAGGCGTTGCGAGCGTTCTTCGTCACACCGCGCCCGTGAACGCGTAAGAACCAGCATGGAGCCCGACCGCGACGACGACGCTCTGCTGCTCGCCGCCGCGGATGACCCTGAGGCGTTCGCGTGCTTCTATCGCCGCCACGTCGGCGGAGTCGTCGCCTACTTCCGGCGCCGCACGGGGGACGCCGAGAGCGCCGCGGACCTCACCGCCGAGACGTTCGCCGCGGCGCTCGCGGGCCGGCGGCGCTATGCGCCCGAGCGCGGCCCGGCGGTCGCCTGGCTCTACGGCATCGCCCGCCGCCAGCTGGTGACGCTGCAGCGCCGGGGCCACGTCGAGCGTCGCGCCCGGCAGAAGATGGGGATGGCGCGGATCGAGCTGACCGACGAGATGCTCGAGCGCGTCGAGGCCCTCGCCGATGCCGCGAGCGCGAACGTCGAAGTCGCGCTCGCGGAACTGCCCGCCGACCAGCGCACGGCCGTGCGCGCTCGCGTGCTCGACGACTACGGCTACGACGAGATCGCCGCCGCGCACGGCGTCTCGGAGCCGACCGCCCGCCAGCGCGTCTCGCGCGGGCTGGCCGCCCTGCGCGCGCGCCTGAGGAGCCAGGAGCCATGACCGACTT
The DNA here is from genome assembly GCA_035262945.1 of Solirubrobacteraceae bacterium. GTDB lineage: Bacteria > Actinomycetota > Thermoleophilia > Solirubrobacterales > Solirubrobacteraceae > JAOPZW01. The sequence goes on along the minus strand of DATFRW010000341.1, from coordinate 12,150 downwards.
CGTCGACGTCCTCGAACAGCAGCTCAGGGATGCCCATGGGCGGCGCGCCCGCCCGGTGCCGCCGTGGCGCGCGGGCATCGTCCTCGTCGCGGCCGCGGCCGCCGCCGCGGTGATCGTCGCGCTGGTGGTCGGGCTCGCGTCGCCGCGCACGCAGCAGCCCCCGGCGCAGCAGCAGACGACGCCGCCTGTCACCACGCCGGTCAAGCCGGTGGCGCCCACCCATCTCGCGATCCTCAACGGCACCACCATCACCGGCCTCGCGCGCGCCGCGGCGGACACGCTCGTCGCAAACGGCTACAGCGAGCCGAACGTCGTCATGAACGACACGACGAACCAGCATCGCAAGCACAGCGAGGTGTTCTACGAAGCGGGGTACCGCAACGAGGCGTTCTCGGTCGCGGACTGCCTGCACATCCGTTTCGACCGCGTGCACGAGATGACCCCGGATGCCCGCGCGCTCGCCGACCGTGCGAACATCGCGGTCTTCGTTGGCGCCGACCAGCCGCGCTAGCCGGTCACTTGCCCCAGCCGGGCGGCGGCGCGTGGGACCCGGTGCGGACGTTCCAGTACTCGACGTTCTTCGAGACCAGCCCGTTGGCCGCGAACGTGAGGACGTTCGTCTCCAGGAGCGTGATCATGTGATCGCCCTTGGGGTTCAGGGTCGCGTCGCGGAACCGGACCCAGATCTCGATCGCCGCGCGGTTGCCCTGGACGATCGGCTCGCCCTGGATCCCGCGGATCCGGGACTGGGTCTTCGTGACGTCGACCCAGTACTTGTGGATCGCCGCACGCCCGACGAACGTCTGGGTCTTGTCGCCGGGAACGGACTGGTAGATGCCGTTCGGCGTGAAGAGCTTGACGACCGCGTCGGCGTCGCGGGTCTCCCACGCGTTCAGGTAGCCCTGCATCCATCTGGATGCCGCGCCGGGGGTCACGGCGGCGGAGGCCGACGCCGCGCCGACGAGGAGCAGGGACGCCGCGGCGATCGCGGCCAGTAGAGCACGCACGATTCCCTCCTAACTGCGGGGCACGAGCACCGCGCCCGTCGACATCGATTGCACGCTGCGCTGGTAGATCGAGAGGTACCCGCGCGCGTGGGGCAGCGCGGGAACGCCGAGGCGCTCCCGGCGCTCCGCGAGCTCGGCCTCGGGGACCTCGAGGTCGAGCGTCCGGGCGTCGGCGTCGATGGTGATCGTGTCGCCGTCCTCCACGAGCGCCAGCGGCCCGCCGACCGCCGCCTCGGGCGAGACCTCGGCGACCGTCAGCCCCTTCAGGCACAGGCCCGAGAGCTGGCCGTCGGTCACGAACGCAACGTCGGTGGCCAGGCCGGCGGAGTCGACCGCGAACAGGATCATCGAGGCGGGCCCGGCCATCCCGGGGCCGCCCTTCAGCCCCATGCCCCGGGCGACGAGCACGTGGCCCGGCCGCACGGTGCCGTCCTGGATGGCGGCCATCGCCGAGGCGCCGTCGTCGAAGACGATGGCCTGCCCGGTGAAGCGCGCCTGGCGTTCGGGCCCGCGGATCCCGAGCTTGAGGATCGCGCTCTCCGGCGCGAGCGAGCCGTGCAAGACGACGATCGCCGGGTCCTTCGCGAAGGGCCGTGCGAGCGGGCGGATGACGTCGTCATCGGCGACGGTCACGTCGGCGAGGTTCTCCCCCACCGTCGCCCCGGTGACCGTGAGTGCGCCCGTGTCGAGCACCGGCTCGAGCTGCTTCATGAGCGCCTGCGCGGCCCCCGCGTCCTCGAACTGCTCGATCGAGTAGTCGCCGTTCGGACGCACGGCACTGAGCACCGGCACGTCGCCGCCGAGCTCGTTGAAGAGCCCGTAGACGTCGAGGTCGAGGCCGGATTCGATCGCGGCGGCCTGCAGATGCTTGATGCAGTTGATCGAGCCGCTCACCGCGAGCACCGCGGCGGCGGCGTTGCGGAACGCCCCCGGGGTCATGATGTCGCGCGGCTTGAGGTCGTCGAGGACCATCTCGACGATGCGCCGCCCCGAGCGCCGGGCTGCCTCGATCATCTTCGGGCTGTTGGCGCGCACCGGCGCGCTGCCCGGCAGCGCCATCCCGAGCGCCTCGACCGCGGTGTGCATCGAGTTGGCCGTCGCCATGCCCTGGCACACGCCCGGCCCGCGGATCGCGTTGTCGGCCATCGCACGCAGCTGGTCGCGGTCGAGCTTGCCGAACGAGGTCTGCACGGACCCGAGGAAGACGTCCTCGACGTCGACGTGCTCGCCGTTGACCTGGCCGCACGGCTGGTAGCCGCCGATGACGAGGATCGTCGGGACGTTGAAGCGCCCCGCCGCCATGAGGTGGGCGGGCGGCGTCTTGTCGCACGACGACAGGCAGATCATCCCGTCGAGCTGCGCGCCCTCGACCGCGATCTCGATGTCGTTCACGACGAGGTCGCGCGAGGGCAGGATGTAGCCGCCGCCGGCGCCCGCGCTGATGATGAAGTCGCTCGGCGCGGCGGTGCGGATCTCGAACGGCAGGCCGCCCGCCGCCCAGATCGCCTCCTTGACGATCTTCGCGATGCCGTCGAGATGCCGGAAGCACATCGCCAGCTCCGAGGAGCTGTTGACGACCGCGATCTTCGGCTTCTCGAGATCCTCGTCGGTCAGGCCCAGCGCCTTCCACTGGACGCGCCGGTTCGCCTCCCGCGGGCTCCCCGGCTCGAAGTTGCTGCGCAGCGCTCTCGGCATTGTCGGATCGTATGACGATTGCCGGGTCAGGCGTCGCCCGGCCCGGCACTACCTCGAATGAAGGACGTTCGCGGCCAGCGGCAGCAGGAACGTCCCCAGGAAGATCAATCCGATGCCGAGCGCGATGAGCGCCTTCGTACGCGTGAGGTGGCCGGCGATGCCGACGATGAAGCCGACGAGCATCAACGCGACGAACGGCCGCGGGTCGGTCCCGAAGTCCGGGCTCGGGTCGTAGAAGAAGGCCGGCTGGAGCAAGCCCCACACGGCTCGCTTCCTATCATTCGCCGTCCATGCCAGTGCCCAACAGCGTCGACGACGTCTCCACGGGGCTCCGCTCTGTGGGCTATCTGCCGGGCGAGTCCACCGCCCTGGTGTCCTACCTCGCCGCCAAGCTGGGCAAGCCGATCCTCGTCGAGGGACCGGCCGGCGTGGGCAAGACCGAGCTCGCCAAGGCGCTCGCGCAGTACCTCGATCGCACTCTCGTGCGACTGCAGTGCTACGAGGGCCTCGACGAGGCGAAGGCGCTCTACGAGTGGAACTACCGCAAGCAGCTGCTGCGCATCCAGGCCGAGGCCGACGGCGCCGGCTGGCAGCAGGTGCAGGACGACATCTTCGGTCCGGAGTTCCTCCTCCAGCGTCCGCTGATGGCCGCCATCGCGGCCGAGGAGCCGGTCGTGCTGCTGATCGACGAGATCGACAAGACCGACCAGGAGTTCGAGGCGATGCTCCTCGAGCTGCTCAGCGATTTCCAGATCTCGATCCCCGAGCTCGGCCGCTTCGAGGCCAGGACCCGCCCGGTCGTGCTGCTGACCTCGAACAACTCGCGCGAGCTGACCGAGGCGCTCAAGCGCCGCTGTCTGTACCTGTGGCTCGACTACCCGGCGATCGACCACGAGCTGGCGATCGTCAAGCTCCACACACCCGACCTCGACGACGCCGTCGCGCGCAAGCTCGTCGAGGTCATCGCGATGGTGCGCGAGCTCGACCTCAAGAAGCCGCCGTCGATCGCGGAGTCGATCGACTGGGCGCGTGCGCTGCTGCTCCTCGGTGCGGACGACATCGACGGCCAGGTGTTCACCGAGACGATTTCGGTCATCGTCAAGCACCGGACCGACCTCGACGTGGTGGCCGAGCGCGTCGGGGTCAAGCTCGGAGTCGGTGCCGCGGCCTCCGGCTAGGGGTGCCGGAGCCGGCCACGTGGCCGGCGAAGGCGGGTCCCCTCCGGCCGGAGGCCGGACCCCGTCCTCGCGACGCGCCGCGCTCTACGGCGGCGGCGACCCGAACGCCGCGCCGCCCGGGCTGAGCGCGCGCATCCTCGAGCTCGGCGAGGAGCTGCGCGGCGAGGGCGTCGCGGTCGGGACAAGCGAGCTGCTCGACGCGTTCGCCGTCCTGCGCGAGGTGCCGTGGAACGAGGCGCTGGACTTCAAGGAAGCGCTCGCCGCGACGCTCGCGAAGTCCCAGGAGGACCGGCGCGTCTTCGACCTCGTCTTCGATCGCTTCTTCTTCCGCGCCGCCGAGATGGCGGCCGTGCGCGAGGGCGTCACCGAGGGGGGCGGGATGGACGCCGCGGGCGCCGAGCTCAACCTCGAGACGCTGCGCCAGCAGATCGCGGCGGCCCTGCGCGACGGCCAGGAGGCGCTGATGCGCGACCTCGCGCGCCTGGCCATCGCCGCGTTCGGGCGCCAGGGCGAGGGCTCGGGCGTCATCGGCGTCGACGTCCAGCGCATCCGCCGCGCGCTCGGCCTGCGCGCCGAGCCACAGCCCGACCTCTCGCCGGACGACCCGCGCGCGGGCGGCCTCCCCCGCGACCAGATCCGCAGGTTCGAGGCGCTGTTGCGCCAGGAGCTCGAGCGCCGACAGATCGAGCGCACGGAGTCGCTGCCGCCGGCCCGGCCGTTGAACGAGCTCGACCGCGCGCTGCCGAGCGGGCCGCTGCAGGACCTCGCGGCGGTGCACCGCGTCGTCGCGCAGCTCAAGCGCAGGCTCAAGACCCAGGGCCACGAGCTGCGCGGCCATCGCCGGCACGCACAGGTCGACGTGCGCCGCACCATGCGCGCATCGCTGCAGACCGGCGGCGTGCCGGTCGTGCTGCGCTTCAAGCCGGTCCGCCCGCGCCGCCCCGAGATCTACGTGCTGTGCGACGTGTCGACGAGCGTGACCAGCGCGAGCGTCTTCTTCCTCAGCGTCCTGCACGCGCTGCACGACTCGTTCCGCAAGATGCGCTCGTTCGTCTTCATCGAGCGCATCAGCGAGGTCACCGACGTCTTCGAGCGCGAGCGCAGCTTCAAGGCGGTGAGCGAGGCGATCGGGCGCGACGCCGGCGTCGCCGACGTGTCGGGCTACACCGACTACGGCCGCGTGTGGAGCGAGTTCGCGGGCCTCGTCGAGGACGAGCTGCACCCGCGCGCCACGGTCATCGTCCTGGGCGACGCCCGCACCAACGGCCGCGACCCGCGTGCCGACGTCTTCGCCCGCGTCGCCGCGCAGGCCGGGCGCACGTTCTGGCTGAACCCCGAGCCGCGGCTGTACTGGAACTACGGCGACTCGGTCATCGCCGCCTACGAGCGCTACTGCGAGGCGTTCGAGTGCTGGACGACGGGCCAGCTCGAGGACTTCGTCAAGGCGCTGACGCGGCCCGCTTTTCGCGCCTGACGCGGCGCTCCTCGCGCCAGCGCTCGAGCACGGCCGGCATCTCGCGGCGCAGGAACGCGAAGAACGCGGCCGTCTCCGCCATCCGGGCCCCGGCCGGCGTGTCGGCGCCCAGCGCGGCGACGCCCTCCCGCCCGCTGTCCTCCCACAGCGAGAGCAGGCGCTCGCGGCGCACGACCGCCTCGTACCACGCGTCGTCGTGGACGCGGTAGCGGTCGCGGCGCGACCCGGGCTCGCGCTCGCGCGCGATGAGGCTGATCTGCGCGAGGTAGCGCACCGCGCCGGAGATCGCCGCGGGGCTGGCCTGGGTGCGCTCCGCGAGCTCGGCGGCGGTGAGGCTTCCCGAGTCGGTGGCGAGCAGCGCGACGAACACGCGCGCCGGCATGCGCGGGAAGCCCGCCTGCTCGAGGTTGGCGGCGAAGTGTTCGACGAACCGCTCGACGCGCTCGTCGTTGCGATGGTTCACATCATTCACGTTTTTCTGAATCTAATGTATTGTGCGAACTATGCCAAGCGCGATCCTGACCGATGGACTGACGAAGCGCTACGGCGAGACGCTGGCCCTCGACGATCTCGACCTCGACGTCCGGCCCGGCGAGGTCTATGGGTACCTCGGACCGAACGGCGCCGGCAAGACGACGACCATCCGCCTCCTGCTCGGCCTCCACGCCCCGACCGCGGGCCGGGCGGAGCTCTTCGGCATCGACGCGTGGAGCGATCCCGTCGCCGCGCATCGCCACGTCGCCTACGTCGCCGGAGAGCCGTACCTGTGGCCGTCGCTGACGAGCGCCGAGACGCTGGAGTTCCTCGCGCGCGTGCGCGGCGGCACCGACATCGCCTACCGCGACGCGCTCGTCGAGCGCTTCCAGCTCGACACCTCCAAGAAGGTGCGCGCGCTCTCGAAGGGCAACCGGCAGAAGGTCCAGCTCATCGCCGCGTTTGCAGCCCGCCCCGACCTGCTCATCCTCGACGAGCCGACGAGCGGGCTCGATCCGCTCATGGAGGTCGCCTTCCGCGACACGGTCCATGAGGCCAAGGACCGCGGCCAGAGCGTGTTCCTGTCCTCGCACATCCTCAGCGAGGTCGAGGCGCTCTGCGACCGGGTCGGCATCCTGCGCGAAGGGAAGCTCGTCGAGCAGGGCACCCTCGCCGAGCTGCGCCACCTGAGCTCGCAGACCGTCGAGGTGACGTTCGACGGCGCGGCGCCACCGCCGCCCGAGCTGCCGGGCGTGCGGGCGATGAAGGCCGGCGACAGCACGCTGCGCTTCGAGGTCAGCGGCCCGGTCGCTCCGCTCATCACCGCCCTCGCCGACAAGCCGGTGGTCGCGCTCCAGAGCCGCGAGCCGTCGCTCGAGGAGATCTTCCTTCACCACTACGGCGGCGCGAACGGCCATGGGAGCAGCTGAGGCGATCGCGCGGGGGACGCTGCGCGACTCGCGCACGCGCACCCTCTCGTTCGCGCTGCTCTTCCTCTTCGGCGCGGCCGCGCAGGGCGCCACCTACCGCAGCGCCTACCCGACGGTCGAGGACCGGCTGCGGCTCGCGCGCAGCTTCGGCAACAACGAGGCCGTTCGGCTGCTCTACGGCGTCCCCCACGACCTGCTGACGGTCGGCGGCTGGATGTCCTGGCGCCTGGGGGCCATCCCGATCTTCGCGGGCCTATGGGGCGTGCTGGCCGCCGTGCGCGCGCTGCGCGCCGAGGAGGAGGCCGGCCGGATGGAGCTCGTGCTCGCCAACCCGGTCGCCCGCGGCACGGTGTTCCGCGCGGCGCTCGCCGGGATCGCCGCGGGCGCGGTGATCGTGTGGCTGGGCCTCTTCGTCGGGATCCTCGCCGGCCGCGCAAGCGCCGGCGGCTCGGCCTACCTCGCGCTCGCGATCATGTCGCCGGTTCCCGTGTTCGTCGGCGTCGGCGCGCTCGCCTGTCAGCTCGCGCCGACCAGGCGCATGGCGACGACGATCGGCAGCGGCGTGCTCGTCGTCGCGCTGGTGCTGCGCATGGTCGCGGACACCTCGTCGGCCGGCTGGCTGCGCTGGCTCACGCCGCTGGGGTGGGCCGAGGAACTGCGCCCGTTCACCGGCGCGCAGCCGCTCGTCCTGCTGCTCCCCGCCGCCGCGTCCGTGCTGCTGCTCGTCGCGTCCGCAGGGCTCGCCCGGCGCCGCGACATCGGCGACGGCCTGCTCTCCGCGCGCGAGAGCGCGCCGCCGCGCCTGCACCTGCTCTCCTCCCCGACCGCGCTCGCGCTGCGGACCCTGGCCGGCGGCGTCATCGCCTGGCTCATCGGCATCGCGGCGACGGCGGTCCTCATGGGCGTCGTGTCCAACAGCGTCGCCTCAGGCCTGTCCGAGAGCGTCCAGCGCCAACTCGAGAAGCTCGGGACGGCTGCGACGAGCGCAAGCGGCTACCTCGGCTTCGCGTTCCTCTTCTTCGTCCTGGCGCTGAGCCTGTTCGCGTGCTTCCAGCTCGGCGCGATGCGCGAGGAGGAAGCCGACCAGCGCCTGGAGACGCTGCTCTCCCTGCCCGTGCGCAGGGCGGGCTGGTTCGCCGAACGGCTGTTGCTCATCGCCGGGTTGGCCGGCGCGCTCGCGCTCTCCGCCGGCGTCTTCGCGTGGGCGGGCGCGGTCTCCCAGGGCGTCGACCTGTCGTTCGGGCGCATGCTCGAGGCGGGCGCGAACTGCCTGCCGCTGACGATCCTGTTCCTCGGACTCGGCGCGCTCGCGCTCGCCCTCGCGCCGCGAGCCGGAACGGCGATCGCCTACGCGCTCGTCGGCGTCGCGTTCCTCTGGGAGACGATCGGGGGTGTTGCCAACGCGCCGAGATGGACGCTCGACCTCTCGCCCTTCCACCACGTCGGCCTCGTGCCGGCGGAGCCGTTCCAGGTGACCGGTGCGGTGGTCATGGTCGCGCTCGGCGCGGTCGCGGCACTCGCCGCCACCTGGGCGTTCGACCGGCGCGATCTCGTATCCGGTTGAGTCCAGCATCCGCGACCAGAGCGCCTGCCCGAGGTCGCGCGCTAGCATCCGCTGTTGAACACACCAGGGGTGCTGGGGTGATCGCCCGGCTGAGATAGGAAGCCGCTGCTTCCAGGCCCTTCGAACCTGTGGGGTAATGCCCGCGGAGGGAGTGGTACTTGGATTCGCCGAGCGTAGCGACAGCGAATGTCGAGGCTCCCGTACAGGAGCCTCGAAACGTTAACGGGGGCGCGGAAGGCGAGGTCCACCTCGCGGGCGTGACGCGCTCGTTCGGTGCTGTGCGCGCGCTCGAAGGCGTCGACCTGGACGTCCGCGCCGGCGAGCGGGTCGCCGTCGTCGGCCCCAGCGGCTGCGGCAAGACGACGCTGCTCGAGCTCGTCTGCGGCCTCCAGCAACCCGACGCGGGCACCGTCAGCTCCTCCCCAGCCGTCCTCATGCCCCAGCGCGACGGCCTGCTGCCGTGGCTGCGCGCGATCGACAACGCGGCGCTGGCGGCCCGCCTGGCCGGCGCCTCACGCGACGAGGCGCGCGCCCGCGCCCACCCGCTCTTCGCCGCGTTCGGCCTGGAGGGGTTCGAGCGCGCCCGCCCGCACGAGCTGTCCGGCGGCATGCGTCAGCGCGTCGCGTTCCTGCGCACGCTGCTGTCCGGCAAGCCGGTGCTCTGCCTCGACGAGCCGTTCGGCGCCCTGGACGCGCTGACCCGCCACGAGATGCAGGAGTGGCTCGCCCAGGCGCTCGCGCGCGAGCCGCGCACGGTCCTGTTCGTCACGCACGACGTCGAGGAGGCGGCGAGGGTCGCCGACCGGGTGCTGGTGATGTCGCCGCGGCCGGGGCGGATCACCGCCGAGCTCGCGGTGCCGCCGTCGCGTACGCCCGACGAGCTGCTCTCAGTCCGCGAGCGCGCGTTGGAGGCGCTGCGCTCGTGCTAGCGCTGCTGCTCGTCCTCGTGCTGGTGGGCGCCTGGGAGCTCTACGCCGACCTCGGCGCCATCGACGACTTCATCCTCCCCGCGCCGAGCCAGATCGCGACCGCGCTCTGGGACGACCGCTCGCTGCTGTGGTCGAACCTGCTCGTCACCGCGCAGGAGGTCGGCCTCGGCATCCTCCTCGCGCTGGTGCTCGGCTTCCTGCTCGCCGTCGCGCTGCACTTCTCCGGCGTGCTGCGCCGCGGCGTCTACCCCCTGCTCGTCGCATCGCAGGCGGTCCCGATCGTCATCATCGCGCCGCTGCTCGTCGTCTGGTTCGGGTTCGGGATCGTGCCGAAGCTCGCGATCATCGCGCTCGTCTGCTTCTTCCCTGTCGTCGTGACGACGCTCGACGCGCTGCGCTCGGTCGACCCCGACCAGCTCAAGCTCATGCGCACACTCGATGCGTCGCGCTGGCAGGCGTTCCGCTGGGCCGAGGCGCCCGCGGCCCTGCCCGCCGCGTTGAGCGGCGCGAAGATCGCCGTCGCCGTCGCGGTCATCGGCGCCGTGTTCGCCGAGTACGCCGGCTCGAGCGAGGGCCTCGGGCACCTCATGCTCCAGGCCATCCCGCAGCTCGAGACCGCGCGCGCCTACGCAGCGGTTGTGCTGCTCGCCGCGTTCGCGGTGCTTCTCTTCTCCGCGCTTGCCCTGGCCGAGCGCCGTCTCGTGCCATGGACCCACCGACCGGAAGGACCCAACCGTTGACCCGCCGTCTCGTCATCGTCGCGCTGGCGCTCGCCGCCCTCGGGCTTGCCGCCTGCGGCGAGCGAACCGAGCCAACCGCCGCGCCCGGCCAGCAGCACGTCACGCTCCTGCTCGACTGGCTGCCGAACGCCGACCACGCGCCGATCTACGCGGCGCAGCAGATCGGCGCCTTCAAGCGCGCGGGCCTCGACGTGCAGATCCAGACGCCGTCGGACGCGACCTCGCCGCTCAAGCTGCTCGCCGCGGGGCGGGTCGACCTGGCCATCACCTACGAGCCCGAGCTGCTCATCAGCCGCGACAAGGGCCAGCAGCTCGTGGCGGTCGGGGCGCTCGCGCAGAAGCCGCTGAGCTCGATCATCTCGCTGCGCGGCAAGGTGAAGGACCCCCGGGACCTGGCCGGCAAGACCGTCGGCGTCACTGGGCTGCCGTCCGACGAGGCCGCCCTGAAGGCGGTGCTCGACCACGCCGGTGTGCCCGTCAACCGCGTCAAGACCGTCGACGTGGGCTTCAACCTGGTGCCCTCGCTGCTGTCGAAGAAGGTCGACGCGATCCTCGGCGCCTACTGGAACATCGAGGCGGTCGAGCTCGCCCGCGCGCACAAGCACCCGTCGGTCATCCGCATCGACCAGGCCGGCGTGCCGACCTACAACGAGCTCGTCTTCGCCGCGCGCAAGGACTACCTCGGCGAGCAGGGCGAGGTCGTGCGCCGCTTCATGCAGGCGCTCTCGCGTGGCGCCCAGGCGATGCGCAACGACCCCACGCTCGCCGCGGACGCGCTCGTCGCCGCCAACAAGGACCTCAAGCGCGACGACCAGCTCGCGATGGTGCGCACGTCGATGCCCGTCTACTTCCCGCCGGCCGGCAAGCCGTACGGGTGGATGGAGCCGCTCGAATGGCAGCAGTACGGCGACTGGATGTACCAGAGCAAGCTCATCGCCAGCCCGCTGAACGCGTCGCGCGCGCTGACGAACGAGTTCCTGCCCGGCCAGGGGCTGGCGGACAGCTCGGCGGGCTGATTCGCCGCTTGGCGAATCGATGGGCCCGCGCCGCGCCGCCGCGCTACGGTCCACCGGCGTGATCCGCATCGAGCTCAGCGACGAGCACCTCTCCCAGACACGGCTGGCCCTCAGCCCACTGTGGGAGCTCGTCGCGAGCCTCTTCCTGCTGCACAACGACGACCCGCCGGCGGAGTACGCGCCGTGGCTCGCCCGGACGCGCCGCAGGCTGCACGAGCGCGGGCTGGACGACTTCGGCATCGGGCTGCGCCACTCGTGCCCCGACTTCGTCGCGCCGATCCCGACCGATCCCCTCGCCGGCCTCGATGAGGAGATCGAGCGCGTCCGCGCGACCGACCCGGACAGGGTGCGGGCCGACATCGCCGAGGCGTGGCCTGACGGGCCGCCCCCGCCGTGGGACCGCTTCGTCGAGCGCCCGCGCGAGATGGTCGACCGGCTCTGCGACGGGCTGCACGCCTATTGGGAGACGGCGATCGCCGACGACTGGCCGCACCTGCGCGCGGTGCTCGAAGGCGAGATGCTCGGCCGCGCGCGCTCGCTGGCGGTCAGCGGGCCGGGCGCCGTGCTCGAGGAGCTCCACCCGGCCGTGCGCTGGCGCCCGCCAGTGGTCGAGATCTACAAGCGCAAGAAGGCGCATCGCGCCGAGATCAGCGGCCGCCCGCTCGTCCTCGTGCCGCTCGTCTTCGCGGGGCCGGTCCTCCTCGCCAACCAGGAGAGCGACCGCACGGTCGGCATCGGCTACCAGGCGCGCGGGACCGCCGCGCTGTGGGCGCCGGAGGACGCGGCGCACGACGAACGACTCGAGCTGCTGCTCGGTCATGGCCGCGCGGCGGTGCTGCGCGCGCTGGCCCGGCCGTCGACGACGACGGAACTGGCAGCGCGATTGAGCTACGCCCCGAGCACGGTGTCGGCGCACCTCGACGTGCTGTCGCGCGCCGGCCTGCTCGAGCGCCACCGCGTCCAGCGGCGCGTGTTCTACGGGCTCAACGACACGGGCTCCGCGCTCGTCACCCTCCTCGCGGACCTGCCGGCCGCGCTCACCGCGTGAAGCCTGGCGGACCCAGTTACCGCGGGCTTCGCCCTCGCTTCGGTCTTGGCCGAATTCATCGCGGCCGGGGCCACGCGGCGACAGGCTGTCGGACAT
>DATFRW010000340.1:0-7982 GCA_035262945.1 Solirubrobacteraceae bacterium | reverse complement strand
CCCGACGGCTCGCTGCTGGAGTTCATCGCGTACGCCTGACGGGCGCCTGAGCCCGTACAGGAGCCCGGCGACGATGAGCACCGCGCCGCCGAGCTCGGCCACCGACGGCCGCTCGCCGAGCACGATCGCCGCGGCGGCGATGCCGAAGATCGGGACGAGCAGCGTGAACGGCGCGACGACGGCGGCGGGGTAGCGGCGCAGCAGCCCGCTCCACGCCGCGAAGCCGAACAGCGTCGACGGCCCGACGATGTAGGCGAGCGCGCCGATACCGCCGAGGTCGACGCCGCGCAGCGCGTCGGCGATCTGCCCGGGGCCGTCGAACGCGAAGGAGAGCGCCAGCAGCGGCAGCGGCGCGACGAGGCTCGCCCACACCATGAGCGCCAGCCCGTCGGGCGGCTGTGCCAGTCGCGTGCACACGTTCGACACGCCCCAGGCGGCCGCCGCCCCGATGACGAGCGCGAAGGGCAGCAGCGGCGCCGAGGCGGCGCGGTCGACCGCGATCACGGCCAGGCCCGCGAGCGCGATCGCGGCGCCCGCGAACTGCGTGCGCCCAGGCCGCTCGCCGAGGAACGGCACCGCGAACGCCACGGTGAAGATGACCTGCGTCTGCAGCACCAGCGACGACAGCCCGGCCGGCATTCCCTGGTCGATCCCGACGAACAGCAGCCCAAAGCTGAGCACGCCGAGCGATCCGCCGACGGCCACCACCCAGTACCAGCGCACGCGCGGCGAGCCGACGAGGAACACGGCCGGCAGCGCGACGAAGGTGAAGCGCAGCGCCGAGAACAGCAGCGGCGGGAAGTGCTCGAGCCCGAGGTGGATGATCACGAAGTTCACGCCCCACACGGCGGCGATGAGCACGGCGACGGCGGTGTGGCGCGCGGACATGACGCTCCAGTGTGGCGGGCGACGACCGTTCAGTCCATTTCAACTTTGTTGACGGCACCAATAAGCTGGCCTTCATGATCGACGTCCGCCGGCTGCGGATCCTGTGCGCTCTCGCCGACTACGGCACCGTCAGCGCGGCGGCCGAGGCGCTGCACCTGACGCCGTCGGCGGTCTCCCAGCAGCTCGCCGCGCTCGAACGCGAGGTCGGCCAGCCGGTCGTCGAGCGCCGCGGGCGCGGCGTCGTCCTGACCGGCGCCGCCGACGTGCTGCTCGAGCACGCGCACGCGCTCTTCGCCCAGCTCGAGCGGGCCGAGGCCGACGTCGCCGCGCTCGGCCGCGGCGAGCTCGGCACCGTCGTGATCGGGGCGTTCCCCACCGCGCTGCAGGCGATCGCGGCGCCGGCGGCGCGCGCGCTGGCCGCCGACCACCCGCGTCTGCGGCTCGAGCTGCGCGACGTCGAGAGCCCGCACTGCTTCGCCGCGCTGGCCGAGGAGAAGATCGACCTCGCCATCTCGATGGAGTCCGCGAGCGCGCCGCCCCCGGGCGATCCCCGCTTCGCCCGGCTGGCGCTCCTCGACGATCCGCTCGACGCGGTGCTGCCGCTCGATCACCCGCTGGCCGGCCGCGCCACCGTCGTCCTCGAAGCCCTCGCGGACGAGACGTGGGTCGGCCCCAGCCCCGGGACGTCGTGCCACGAGGTCACGCTGGCCGGCTGCGCGGCCGCCGGCTTCACGCCGCGCCTCGTGCACCGGACCAACGACTTCACGGCGCTCATGACGTTCGTCGCGGCCGGCCTGGGCGTCGCGCTCGTGCCGCGGCTCGCGCAGGGGCACGTCCCCGACGGAGTCGCCGTAGTGCCCCTGCGCGGGACGGCGCCCGCCCGCCGCGTGTTCGCCGCGACCCGCCGCGGCAGCGAGGCGCGCCCGACGATCGCCGCGGTGCTCGGCGCGCTGGCGACCGCGGCGTCGCCGCGGGCGGTCCGCGCGGCCTGAAGGGCTGGCGCTCGAGAGCGCGAGATGGCACCCTTCATCAGACCGCCATGTGCCACCACTACAGGACCCGTTACGACTACTACGAGCGCGACATCGAGCCCGTCGCCACCAAGACCCCGACGGGCCCGCTGCGCATCGGTGACGCCGAGCGCGAGCGCACCGCCGAGCTGCTGCGAGCCCATGCCGCGGCCGGCCGCCTCGACGCCGACGAGCTCGAGGAGCGGCTGGAGCGCACCTACAGCGCTAGGTACGCCGCCGATCTCGAGGGCGTGCTGGCCGAGCTGCCGGAGGAGCCAGCGCCGCGCGCGCGGCCGCAGCCATCGGGCCCGACGCCCCTTTTCCCCGTCGCGGTTATCGCCCTGCTGGTCATCGCGGCCGTCACCGGCTCGTGGTGGCTGCTGTGGCTGATCCTGCCGATCGGGTTCATCCTCGGCGGCCCGCGCCACCACCATCGCCACCGCGGCGCCCGCGTCTGATTAGCGTTCGCCCTCCGCGGCGACCTTCACGATCGACGCGTCGATGAGCCATTCGACCGGCGCGCGGTCGTCGGTGTAGATGTCGCCGCCGCGCAGCGGCGGCGCGAGGCGGTCGGCGGCGGCGCTCGCGACCATCGCCACGTCGGGCGGCAGCGTCGCCGCCGCGGCGCGCAGCCGCGCGGCTGAGACGTTCCCGTTGCTCCCAACGAGCACGGTGTTCGTCACCTTCACCGGGTCGCGCACGACCGTGCTGAACGCGGTGCCCATCGTCGCGCTGAGCACCTTCTCCAGGTGGTCGGAGCCGCTCGGGTGGCCGACGTTGATGAGGACGACCCCGCCCGGGTTCAGGTGGTCGCGGACCTCGCCGAAGAACTCGCGCGTCGTGAGATAGAAGGGGATGTAGGGCTGGCGGTAGGCGTCGACGATGATGACGTCCCAGCGCCGCTTGGCCTGGCGCAGGAACGGGCGGGCGTCGGCGGTGTGGATGTGCAGGTTCGGGCCGCGCATGTCGAACAGCCTGCGCCCGACCTCCGTCAGCGCCGGGTCGATCTCGACGCCGTCGACGCGGGTGGCCGGGAAGTAATGGCCGTACGCGCGGGCCGTCGTGCCCGCGGCGTTGCCGAGGATCGCCACCGAGCGCGGCCGGCCAGGGCCCGCGAAGGGCAGCACGAGCATCTCGTCCCAGTAGTCGCCGGTCAGGTACGTGCCGGGGACGTAGTCGGAGTGGACCGCCTCGCCCTCGTTGAGCTCGAGGCGCCGTTCGCCGTTGGGGCGCTCGGTCACGCGGGCGTACTGGTACTCGGTCTCGCGCTCCCAGATCACGCGCGCGTCGCCGGTGGCCTTCACGGTCCCGACCGGGATCGCCAACAGCAGGGCCACGCCGACCGGGGCCAGCACGAACCGCTTGCGCATCGCGGGCACGGCGGCGATCGCGAGCGCCAGCGCGAAGGCGAGGAAGGTCCGGCGGGTGCCGACGAGCGGGATGAGGACGAGCGCGCTGAGGAACGTGCCGACGAGCGAGCCGATCGTGGAGATCGCGTAGAGGCGCCCGGCGACCCGGCCGGCCTCCTCGACGCTCTTGACGCTCAGGCGTACCGCGTAGGGGGCGACCGCGCCGAGGAGCAGCACGGGTACCGCGACGAGCACGAGGACGCCGATCAGCGATCCCACGAACGCGCCGGCCTGGACGCGGTCGAGCGCCTCGACCGAGATGCGCAGGAACGGACGCGCGACGAACGGCACCAGCGCGAGCAGCGCGGCAGCGGCCAGGACGACACGGCTGAGGCCCTCGAGCGTCGGGTCGCGGTCGGCCAGCCGTCCCCCGATCGCGTAGCCGATGCTGAGCGCGACGAGCACGGTGGCGATCGTGTTCGCCCAGACGATGGTCGAGGCGCCGAACCACGGTGCGAGCAGGCGCGCGGCAGCGATCTCGGCGCCCAAGGAAGCGGACCCGACGACGAACGCGAGCACTTCGATGCGTCGGCCCGGCACGCCGCACAGGCTACGCGCCCACGGGGCGTCGGAGGGTCGGTTCGTCCGCGGGCGGTTCTACCGTGCCGAAGACGATGGAGATGTCCGCTCAAGAGCTCGCAGACCTCGACCGCCGGTACCTCTGGCACCCGTTCACGCAGCAGCAGGGCTGGGCCGACGAGGCCTTCCCGATCGTCGCCTCAGCCCAGGACACGACGCTCTACGACACCGAGGGCAACGCCTACATCGACGGCGTCTCGTCGCTGTGGTGCAACGTCCACGGCCACCGGCATCCGGCCATCGATGCGGCCGTCAAGGACCAACTCGATCGGGTCGCGCACACGACGATGCTCGGCCTGTCGCACGCGCCGGCGGTCAAGCTCGCGCAGCGGCTCGTCGAGCTCGCGCCCGACGGGTTGCAGCGCGTCTTCTACTCCGACAGCGGCTCCACGGCGTGCGAGATCGCGCTGAAGATGGCCTACCAGTTCCACTACCAGCGCGGAGAGTGGTGGCGGGCGGGCTTCGTGTGCCTGAACAACAGCTACCACGGCGACACGCTGGGATCGGTGTCGGTCGGGGGGATCGAGCTGTTCCACTCGCTCTACCGCCCGCTGCTGTTCGACGTCTGGCGCGCGGAGCCGGGCGATCCCGCGGACCTACGCGCGATCCTCGCCGAGCACGCCGAGCGCTGTGCGGCGGTGATCGTCGAGCCGCTCGTGCAGGGCGCGGCAGGCATCCACGTCATGCCCGACGGCTACCTGCGCGCGGTGCGTGAGCTGTGCGACGAGTTCGGCGTTTTCCTGATCTGCGACGAGGTCGCCACCGGGTTCGGGCGCACGGGCACGATGTTCGCCTGCGAGCAGGAGGGCGTCGCGCCCGACTTCATGTGCGTGGCCAAGGGGCTCACCGGCGGTTACCTGCCGCTGGCGGCGACGCTCACGACCGAGCGCGTGTTCGAAGGCTTCCTTGGGCGCCACGAGCAGTTCCGCACGTTCTTCCACGGCCACACGTACACGGGCAATCCGCTCGCGTGCGCGGCGGCGCTCGCGACCCTGAGGATCTTCGAGCAGGAGCGCACGCTCGAACGCCTGCAGCCGAAGATCGAGCTCCTCGGCGACCTGCTGGCCGAGCACGTCGGGCCGCTCGCCGAGGTGCGCGAGGTGCGCCGGCGCGGGTTCATGCTCGGGATCGAGCTCGAGGGCTTCCCCGTCGAGGCCCGCATCGGCCACCGCGTCGCGCTCGAGGCGCGCGCCCGCGGCGCGATCATCCGCCCCCTCGGCGACACGGTCGTGCTCATGCCGCCGCTGTCGATCGAACCGGCCGAGCTACGCCGGCTCGTGGAGATCACCGGGGCAGCAATCGCTGCCGCTGTGAGCGCGGCAGCGCTCGTCGCGGCCGCTTGACGATCGCCGCGGCGACGAGGGCGGTGGCCGCCGCGCCGGCCGCCGCGAGCTGGCGTGTGCCGGCCGCGCCGCCGCCGATCGGCTCGAAGCGGGTTCCTGCTGCCGAGACCTCGATGAAGCCGACCGGGACCGCGTCGACGCGCCCGCCGCTGCCGCGCTGGCCGAAGCCTCCGGCCGCGCGGACCCGCGCGACGGTGATGACCGTGCGTCCGTCGACGTGCACCGGCTCCCCGTAGCAGAGCCGCGCCCCGCGAGCGGCGGCCAGCAGCTTGCGCGTGGCCAGCTTGCGGTCCGGGGGCGGCTTCTTCGCCATTAGTCCTCGTACGGGCTGAAATCGCGCTTGCGCGCGCCGCATACCGGACAGAACCAGGTGTCCGGGATGTCGTCGAACGCGGTCCCGGGCGGGATGCCGCCGTCGGGGTCACCGTCGACCGGGTCGTAGATGAACCCGCAGGACTCGCAGATCCATTTCTGCGCGATCGTCGTCTCAGTCATTAGGCGAAAGGTACCCTTCCCGCCCGTGGCGCATGACCGTCCCCCGCCCGGCGAGCAGCTCAATCTCACGGGCGAGGTGACCACGCCGCGGCAGGCGGCGACGGTCATCGTGCTGCGGGGCGGCGCCGCCAATCTCGAGGTGCTCCTGGTGAGGCGCACGCCGCATGCGCGCTTCATGGGCGGGGTCTGGGTGTTCCCCGGCGGAGCGGTCGACGCCGGGGAGGGCGAGGGCGATGCGGCGCACCGCGTGGCCGCCGTGCGCGAGCTCCGCGAGGAGGCGGGCATCGCGATCGAGGACCCCGGATCGCTCGTGAAGTTCTCGCGCTGGATCACGCCCGCCGAGGTCGTCGTGCGCTACGACACGCACTTCTTCCTCGCGGCGCTCCCGGGCGACCAGGACGCGCGGATCGACGGCGAGGAGGTCGTGGACTACGGCTGGTTCGCGCCCGCCGCGGCGCTCGCAGCGTCCCAGCGCGGCGAGATCGAGCTCGTCTTCCCGACGATCAAGCACCTCGAGCAGCTGGCCGGCTTCGCGAGCGCCGACGCGCTGCTCGACCACGCGCGCGAGCGCGAGGTCGGGCCGGTGCAGCCGCGCGTCATCCGCGACGGCGAGCGCGCGCGGATCGTCCTCCCGGGCGAGCCGGGGTACGACGGCTGACGCGAGCGCGGCTCAACCACCCGGCGGCAGGTCGAGATCCAGTGCACAGGAATCGCAACGGACAAGCCCCGGTGACTGCCTCGCGGCCGGACCTCCGCCGCGGGACCGTCGACCTCGCCCGACGCGCGCGCCGCGGCGCGGCCCGTGCATGGATTCTCGCCCGCGAGGCGTCGATGCTCCTCAGGCTCCCGCCGCACGTCGCGCTGTTCTATGTGCGCGCCTGGTGGGTGGCGATCCGGAGCGCGGACAGATTCAGCCTCGCCTCGATCACGCGTCCCAGCGACGTGCGCGGGCTCGTCGAGCTCGCACGCGGATACGTCTCGGTCGCCGAGCTTGGGACCGGAACCGGATGGACCGCCATTGCGCTGGCGCTCGCCGATAGCCGTCGGCGCGTGATCAGCTACGACCCGGTGCTGCGCCCCGAGCGCCACCGGTACGTCGGCCTCATCGACGCCAGGTCCCAGGCGCGCATCGACTTCCGCATCGAGCCGGCCGAGCGGGCCGACGCCGAGAGGGCCAGCATCGGGTTTCTCTTCGTCGACTGTGCGCACGACGAGACGACGACCCGCGCTGCGTTCGAGAACTGGCGCGACGCGATCGCCGACGGCGGAACCGTCGTCTTCCATGACTACGGCCACGCCGACTACCCCGGGGTGCGCCGCGCGATCGAGGGGCTCGGACTGCGCGGCGAGGTGCGTGGCGGCCTGTTCATCTGGCGCAACTCGGAGCGCGGGTCGTAGGTCGGCACGGCCGGTTCCGTCCGCCCGTTGGGCGAACATGTGTTCGTGTACCGGGAAGCCACGATCCTCCACGCCGACCTCGACTCGTTCTTCGCGTCGGTCGAGCAGCGCGACGATCCGGCGCTGCGCGGGCGGCCCGTCATCGTCGGCGGCGGCGTGGTGCTCGCGGCAAGCTACGAGGCCAAGGCGTTCGGCGTGCACGCGGCGATGGGAGGCGCCCGTGCACGCCGGCTCTGCCCCGACGCGATCGTGGTCAAGCCGCGGATGTCGGCCTACAGCGAGGCGAGCGACGCGGTGTTCGAGGTGTTCCGCGACACCGCACCGCTCGTCGAGGGGATCTCCATCGACGAGGCGTTTCTCGACGTGCGCGGGATGGAGCGGATCGCGGGCACGCCGAAGGAGATCGCGGTGCGGCTGCGCCGCATCGTGCGCGAGCGCGTCGGGCTGCCGATCACGGTCGGGGTCGCGACGACGAAGCACCTGGCGAAGGTGGCGAGCGCGGTGGCCAAGCCGGATGGGCTGCTCGTGGTGGCGTCCGGTGAGGAGCTGGCGTTCCTGCACCCGCTGCCGATCGAGCGCCTGTGGGGTGTCGGCGAGTCGACCTCGCAGAAGCTGCGCAGCGCCGGGATCCAGACGGTCGGCGAGATCGCGGGGTTCGCGGAATCGACTCTCATCGCGATCGTCGGGCAGGCGGCGGGCCGACAGCTGCACGCGCTGGCGCACAACCGGGATCCCCGCCGCGTGCGCGGCCGCCGGCGGCGCTCGATGGGGTCACAGCGGGCGCTCGGGCGGCGAAAACGCTCGCACGGCGATCTCGACGCGATCCTCATGGGCATCGTCGACCGGCTGTCCCGCCGGTT
>DATFRW010000339.1:0-16857 GCA_035262945.1 Solirubrobacteraceae bacterium | reverse complement strand
GACGCCGCAGACGGTGACGATGCAGGCCGCCAGGATCGGAGCGCCGAAGCGGGCGAACTGCACGCCCGTGTAGCCGCCCGGTTGCATGACAATCACGTCTTATACATGGGTAGCCTCCGCTGAATGCCCGAGCGCAGGAAGGTCTCAGTGATCGGTGCCGGCAGCGTCGGGGCGACCATTGCTTACGCCTCGCTGATCCGCGGCGCGCCGAAAACGGTCGCGCTCTACGACATCGATCCAGACAAGGTCCGCGCAGAGGTGCTCGACCTCAACCAGGGCAGCCAGTTCTATCCCACGGCGACCGTGATCGGCTCTGACGACATCGCGGTCACGGCGCACTCCGACATCGTCGTGATCACAGCCGGCGCCAAGCAGAAGCCGGGCCAGACGCGGCTGGAGCTCGCGGCGGTGAACGTCGCGATGTGCCGGTCGCTCGTGCCTGACCTCCTGGAGCAGTCGCCCGACGCGATTCTGCTGCTGGTCACGAATCCCGTGGACATCGTGACCTATGCCGCCGTGCACGCGGCCGGGCTGCCGAGCCAGCGCGTGTTCGGCTCCGGAACCGTGCTCGATTCGTCCCGTCTGCGGACGCTGCTCGCCGAGCACTGTGAGGTCGCGGTGCACAGCGTGAACGCGTTCATCGTCGGCGAGCACGGCGACTCGCAGGTCGCCGCCTGGAGCCAGGCATCGATCGGCGGTGTGCCGATCCGCGAATGGTCCGTGGCGGGCTGGCCGTCGCTCGATGAGCAGGCCCTCGATCAGATCGCTCACGAGGTCGTCACGGCCGCCGAGCAGATCATCAGCGGCAAGGGGGCGACGAACTTCGCGGTCGGGCTCGCGACGGCCGGCATCGTCGAGGCGGTCCTGCACGACGAGCGCAGCGTGCTGCCGGTGTCCTCGCTGCTCAGCGGTCAATACGGCATCGACGACGTGTGCCTGTCGCTGCCGTCGATCGTCGACGCGAAGGGCGTCGACGCGGTGCTCACGCCCCCGCTGACCGACGATGAGGTGGGCGCCCTGCGCCGCTCGGCGGAGACGGTCCGTGGCGTGGAGCGGTCGCTCGGGATCTGAGGCTCCTGCATGTCGGAGCAACTCACGGTCGTACGGCGATGGGTCGAGCTCTACAACGACCGTGGCGACGTGACGGAGTTCCTGTCGCTGCTCGACCCCGAGGTGGAGCTCCAGACGCCGGGGGGTCCGCGACTACGCGGCCATGACCAGGCCCGCGATTGGTTTGAAGCCGAGCCGGCGAATGTGCAGTCGCGTCTCATCCCGGATCGCTTCGTCGAAGAAGGCGACGTCGTCGTCGGCCTTGGGAGGGCCGAGGTGCGGTGGATCGAATCGGGTGAGATCGCGCACGAGTCCGAGAGCGCGGCGGTGTTCTGGTTTCGCGACGGAAAGGTCGTCAGGTGGCAGCCGTTCGAGACCTCTGAAGCCGCCCTGAAGGCCGCCGGGCTAGCCGTTTAGGAGGCGGAGCGAACGGTCGTTACGGCTCGATGTTCTGGTTGAGCCGGAAGAAGTTCGTCGGGTCGTATGCGCGCTTGAGCTCGACCAAGCGCTCGTACGGCCCGTCGCCGTAGGCCTGGCGGACCCGCTCGGGACCCTCATCACCCAGGAAGTTGAGATAGACGCGGCCGCCCGCATGTGGCTCAAGCGCGGAGAAGAAGTCGCGCGCCCAGGCGACGTGCCGCTCGCCCTCGGGGTCGTCCTCGGTCCAGACGGCGTTGATGTTCACGTTGTGGGCGGCGTCGCGCTGGCTGAACGCGGTCTCGTTCTCTCGCGCGCGGGCGAGTGCGCCCCCGAGCTGGAAGACGATGCAGTACGACTTCGGCGAGGTTTGCACCCAGGCGTGTGCGACGAGCGTGTCGATCGCGTCGTCCGTGAGCGGCGGCAGCTCGACCGACTTCCAGTAGCGGTGCCAGCCATGCGGGACGGACGGGTCGAACATCGACTGCAGCGCGGTGTAGGGCTTCGGCTCGAGCAGGTCGACGATCGGGTTGCCGAACTCCTTCAGTGGCCGCACCACCTCGATCCCGTCCTCGGGCTCGCCGGCGTAGCAGGCCCCGATCATCACGATCGGTTTGCCGTGCACGTCCGGGGGCAGGAAGGAGACCGGCGGGGCCACGCTCAGCTCGAAGATCGTCGTCACTTCGTCGGGCGCTGTCGCGACGAACTCCCGGTAGGCGGCGAGCACCTCCCGGGCAGCTTCGAGCGGGTGAAAGATCGGCCCGGCGAGCACGGTCGGTCCCACCGGGTGAAGCCGGTACTCGAACGAGGTCACGACCCCGAAGTTCCCGCCGCCGCCGCGGATTCCCCAGAAGAGGTCGCGGTTCTCATCCCGGCTCGCGCTGAGAAGCTGGCCCTCGGCCGTGACCAGGTCGACGGAGACGAGGTTGTCGACCGTCGCGCCGTGCCTTTGCGTGAGCCAGCCGATGCCGCCGCCAAGCGTGAGGCCCGCGATGGCGGTGTGGGTGACGATCCCGCCCACGGTCGCGAGGCCGTGCAGCTGCGTCTCGCGGTCGAGCTCGCCCCAAAGCACACCGGCCTCCGCCCTGGCGGTGCGCGCCACCGGGTCCACCCTGATCCCCTTCATCGGCGCAAGGTCGATGACGAGGCCGCCGTCGCAGACCGCATGACCAGCGACGCCGTGGCCGCCGGAGCGCACCGCCACAAGCACGTCACGGTCGCGCGCGAAGCGAATCGCCGCGACGACATCGGCGACTCCGGTGCAGCGAGCGATGCAGGCGGGGCGGCGGTCGATCGCGCCGTTCCAGATCGCCCTCGCGGCGTCGTACTCGGCGTCGTCGGGAGCGATCACCGAGCCGCGGATGGCGTCGCGCAGGCCCTCGAGGTCGGTGGTCTGCGCCGCCGCTGTTGTCGTCTCGATAGCCATGTCGCGACGCTAGGCGGGTGTGTCGCGATCGACTAGACCGAACGCCGAACCAAGCGGTTCGAATTCCGAACCTGGCCCGTACCTGGCGCGTATCCGGGACTAGCATCCGGAGCATGCGGGGCTACGCGCAGTACTGCCCGATCGCCAAGGGGAGCGAGATCCTCGGAGACCGCTGGACGCTGCTGATCGTGCGCGAGATGCTGGGCGGTGCGACCGGGTTCAACGAGCTTCAGCGCGGCTTGCCGGGAATCTCACGCTCGGTGCTCGCCGATCGGCTTCGCTCACTCGAGCGGGCCGAGGTCATCGAGCGGCGCACCGGGCCCAAGGGCAGGACGCTGGAGTATCGCCTCACGCTCGCCGGCCGAGACCTGGAGGCGGTCGTGCAGGCGATCGGGGAGTGGGGCGTGACCTGGGCGTTCACCGACCCCCGTCCCGAGGAGCTCGACCCCGACCTCTTGATCGTCTGGATGGCCCGGCACGTCGATCGGGAGCAGCTTCCCCCGAATCGCACCGTGGTCCAGTTCGACTTCCGCGACCCGGCGAAGCGCTTCTGGATGGTGCTCGAGCCCTCCGAGGTCTCGGTCTGCCTCCAGCACCCCGGCTTCGACGTCGACCTCGCTGTCACGGTCGACACTGGGACGCTCTACCGCGTCTACCTGGGGCGCGCCGAGCTGGCCGGCGCGCTGCGTTCTCGCAAGCTGGCCATGAGCGGTCCGACGGCGCTTCAGCGCGGGTTCGCGCGCTGGTTCGCCTGGAGCGCGTTCGCACCGGCGAGCCGCCGGGCCGACGAGCGCCGCAGGGCAGCGTCACGACTCGCGGGCCCCCAGCGAGTGCGCGTGGAACAGCCGCCGCCAACGCATCCTCGCTCCAGATCACGAGCGAGGGCCGCGCTGTGAAGCCCGAATGAGCGCGGGCGCCGGACCACCAGCGTCCGGCGCGGCGGCGGCGGATACCCTCCGGCAAATGTCCGACCTCCTCTTCCACCCGGCGGGCGAGCTCGCCGAACTGGTGCGCGGCGGCGAGGTCTCCGCGCGCGAACTCGTGCAGGAGTCGCTCACCCGCATCGACGAGCTCAACCCCGAACTCAACGCCTTCGTCGACGTCTTCGCCGACGAGGCGTTCGCAGCGGCCGACGCCGTCGGGCCCGGTGACGAGCGGCCGTTCGCCGGCGTGCCGATCGCGATCAAGAACAACCGGTCGATCGCGGGCAAGCGGCTGACCTTCGGATCGGACTTCATGGGCGACTGGGAGGCGCCCTACGACCACAACGTGGTGCGGCGACTGCGCGACGCGGGCTTCATCGTCGTCGGCTCGACCACGCTCCCCGAGTGGGGGATCCTGCCGTGGACCAATACGAAGCGCTTCGGCCCGACGCGCAACCCGTGGGACCCGGCGCGCACGAGCGGCGGCTCCTCCGGCGGCTCGGCCACGGCCGTCGCCTCCGGCATGGTCCCGATCGCCCACGCCAACGACGGCGGTGGGTCCACCCGCATCCCCGCCGCCTGCTGCGGCCTGGTCGGCCTCAAGCCGCAGCGCAACCGCATCTCGATGGCGCCGGAGATCGGCGAAAGCTTCCTGGCCACCGACGGCGTCCTCACGCGCAGCGTGCGCGACACCGCGCGCGCGCTCGACCTGCTCGCCGGCTACGAGCTCGGCGACGCCTCCTGGGCGCCGCCGCCGCCCGAGCCGTTCGCCGCTTCCGCGGGCCGCGAGCCGTCGGGACTGCGCATCGCGGTCGTCACGAACCCGCCGATCGATGCGCCGGTCGACCCGGTCCGCGCCGACGCCGCCCGCGAGGCCGGCCGGCTGCTCGAGTCGCTCGGCCACCACGTCGAGGAGACCGAGGCGCCGTGGCGCGACGACTCGATCCTCCACACGTTCACCGCGCTGTTCGCGCCGCTCGTGATGCTCCAGGTCGCGTTCGGCCGGCTGGTCAACGGCCGCGAGCCCGAGGAGCAGGAGCTCGAGCCGCTGAGCTGGGCGCTCTGGAAGCTGGTCGGCGGCATGTCGGCGCTCGACGCGCACCTCGCCTCCGCGCAGCTGCAGATCTTCGCCCGCGGCCTCATCGGCTGGATGGCGCAGTACGACGCCGTCGTCGCGCCGGCGCTCGCAGAGGCGCCGGTCCTGCTCGACGACGTCCACTGGCAGACCGACGACCCGATGGGCCTCTTCCGCCGCTCCGGCGAGTTCACGCCGTTCACCGCCGTCGCCAACGTCAGCGGCCAGCCGGCCATCGCGCTGCCGTTCGACGAGCACGAAGGGGTGCCGGTCGCTGTCCAGGTGTTCGGGCGTCCCGCCGGCGAAGGTGACCTCCTGGCGCTGGCCGCGCAGGTCGAAGCCGCGCGGCCGTGGGCGCACCGCCGCCCGGCGCTGCAGGTATGAAAGAGGCCCCGGCCACGAGGGCAGCCGGGGCCTCCTGATCGCGAAGCACGCGTGCCTCGCCTCGAGCGGCGAGGGACGCGGCTTCGGGGGTGATCAGCCGGTGAACTGCGGCCGGGCGAAGGCCGTGCGGCAGCGACTGAAGCTGAACCGCAGCGTCTTGGCCTTCGTCTGGCTCGAGCTCGCGAACTTCACGGTCACGGTCACGCGATGCGTCCCGACGCTGAGCTTGCGAACGGCGATCGGCAGCGTCCAGCGCCCGCCCTTGCCGTTGGCCTTGGTCAGCGTCTTGACCCGCTTGCCGTCGATTGAGAACGTCACCTTCACGATGCGGCGGCCGGTGACCGTCGCCGCGACCGTGCGGGTCGTCCGCGCGCAGCCACTGGGCGCGGAGAGCTTGGCGCTGCCCGGGCGCACGCGCGCCGGGCTGACCTTGATCTGCGGGGCCGACTGTGGCGTGGTCGCCGGCGGCGTGGTGGCGGGCGGAGTGACGCTCGGCGGCTGCACCGGCGGCGGCGGCGTGGACTTGCGCGTGTTCGTGATCAGGCACTCCCACGCATCGCCGTTGGCGACGTCGAGCGAGCCGTCGTTGTCGGTCGCGCCACCCTTGGTGTTCGTGCAGGACAGCGACGAGCTGTAGTCGCCGAGGCTCGTGCCGGTGCCCGCGGACTCACCCACCGTGTGGGCGCCCGCCGGAACCGTGACCACGCCGGTCGTCCCGCCGTCGCCGACGTCGGTCGCCTTCGCCTGGCCGTCGACGAGCAGATTGAACCTGCCGGCGTCGGTCGTGGGCGACAGCGCCTTCGTGACCTTGATCGTGCCGGTCGGCGGAGGCGGCGGCGGGTTCTTGGTGTTCGTGTACCAGCACTTGACCCACTCGCCCCAGCCGAGCTTGAAGTCGACCTTGCCCGCGCCGAGGTCCACCGTCGTGTCGCTATCAGCCGGATCGCTCGTGGTCGGCTCGCCGTGGAAGTTGTGATCGCCGTAGGTACCGCCGGTATGCCGGCAGTCGAGGGCGGTCAGCGTGTAGCCGCTCGTCGGCACCTCGCTCACGGTCTGCGTCGAGTTGCCCCACTGCTGCGTGCACTCGCTCCTGACGTTGCACTCGACCTGGAAGGTCTTGCGACTGGCCTCGCCCGCCTTGATCGAGAAATCGCTCGCGGCGGGATTCAGCGACGGGTGGAACGTGAACGTGTCGTTCGGGTCGCCCCCCTGGTTGATCTTGACGATCGTGATCTTGCTGTACGTGGCGTGGGCCGCCTGGGCGCACAGGGCCAGGCCGAGCCACACGATTGCGGCCGCGACGAGCAGCCGTGCTCCGCGCGTAACGCGAATGGTCATTGAGACATCACCCCCACTCCGGCGATCCCCACCGCCGGATCGATCACCCCCGCCCGGGACATCCGTGCCCGGGTCGAGCGGTCAATGTACACGCTAAACGGTCGGTGTCCAGCGACGAACGGTCGTCCTTTCGTCCATCCACGCCCGGACGGACTCAAGGCCGATCCGGACATCTGGACGTACGACGCCGCGCCTGCGCGAAACGCGCGAGCGGTCATGAGAAGCAATCACCCCCAAAACGGCCCGGCGGAACCCGATCCACCGGAAAATGGCTTGTCACATCCTGGCATACCCGCAGGATGAACGCGCCAATCTAGCCGACGAGCGGTAGGAAATATGAGGTAAACGGCTCACCCACAGGCGGCCGTTCGCCGCAAAGAGCGCGTCAATTCACGCCGAGAACGGCCGCCATGGGTTGAGGAGCGACCCCCAGCGACAGCGCATCGGCGGTCCCGCGGGCGCTGAGCATCGTGATCTCCATGAGCTCCGCCTCGTCCCACGTCGCGAACGCGTTGGAGCGCAGGAGCGTCTCGAGTACCCGCAGCGACCGGCTCACGGCCGCCAGCGGGACGTGGACGAGGGGCCGTGGCCGCCCCGCCGCGCGCAGGACGAGCCCGGCGATCTCGTCGTAGCTCAGCGTCTCCGGCCCGGAGAGCTCGTATCGCGCAGAGCCGTCGGGGCGGTCGAGCGCGGCCATCACGCAGGACGCGACGTCCCGCGCCCACATCGGCTGGAATTGCGCGCGCCCAGAGCCGCTGATCGGCACGACGGGCAGCAGCGCCATCCGTTCGAGCAGGGTCAGGAACGCGTCACCGGGCGCGTAGACGATCGAGGGAGCGAAGATCGTGTGACGCATCCCCGAGTCGGCGACCGCGCCTTCGGCCAGCGCCTTGGCGCGCATGAAGCGCGCCCGGCTGTGCGCGGACACCCCCTGCGCGCTCAAGAACACGAAGTGCCCGACGCCCGCGCGCCGCGCCGCCTCGACCATCCGCCACGTCGCGATCGCGTTGAGCTCTTCGATCGACCCGCCGGGCTGGTCGCGGATCGCGGCGGCGAGGTGCACCACCGTGTCCACGCCCCGCAGCGCGTTGCGAAACGAGGGCGGATCGGACAGGTCGCCCAGCGCGATCTGCACGCGGACGCGCTCGCCGCCGAGCTTGCGCGGATCGCGCACCAGGCAGCGAACCGGGCGGCCGGCGGCGGTCAGGAGAGGCAGCAGGGCCGACCCGATGAGGCCCGTGGCGCCGGTCAGCAGCAGCACGCGGAGCATTATGCTTCGCCCCCCGAACACGACCCGAGGAAGTACATGGCGTACGTCATCGCCGAGCCGTGCATCGGCACCAAGGACAACTCCTGCGTCGAGGTCTGCCCGGTGGATTGCATCCACCCGACGCCCGACGAGCCCGATTACGACAAGGTCGAGATGCTGTACATCGACCCCGAGGAGTGCATCGACTGCGATGCCTGCGTCGAGGCGTGTCCGGTAGATGCCTGCTTCGCCGAGGACCAGCTCCCGGAGGAGTGGCAGCAGTACATCCAGATCAACGTGGACTACTACACGAGCAAGGCCTAGCGGCCCGAGCGCTCAGCCGGCCATCGGCAGCGACATCCCCGTGGGGGCCGCCGACGGCGCGGCGGGTGCCGCGGCCTGAAGGATCGGCAGCTCGACCGGGAACATCGCCACGAGGCCCCGCGCGGCGTGGCGGATCGCCTGCGACGCGGGATCGTCCGGATCGGTGAAGACGAGCGGCTCGCCGGCGTCGGACTGCTCGCGCAGCGGCATCGTCAGGGGCACCTTGCCGAGCAGTGGCACGTCGAGCTCGTCGGCCAGCGCCTGGCCGCCGCCCTCGCCGAAGAGCGCGTAGCGGTCGCCTCCAGGCGTCACGAAACCGGTCATGTTCTCGAGCACGGCGCCGATCTCCAGATCGACCTTGTGGGCCATCTCGGCGGCGCGGCGCGCGACCTTCTGCGCGACGGGCTGCGGCGTGGTGACGATCAGGAACTTCGCCTGCGGGAGCAGCTGCGCGAGCGTCATCGAGACGTCGCCGGTGCCGGGCGGAAGGTCGACGAGCAGGAAGTCCAGCACGCCCCAGTCGACGTCCTCGAGGAACTGCGTGAGCGCCTTGTGGAGCATCGGCCCGCGCCAGACGACCGCGCTGTCCTCCTCGACGAAGAAGCCGATCGACATGACCTTCACGCCGTGGCCCTCGAGCGGCATGATCTTGCGCTCGGCGGACACCGGCGGGCGCCCGGACACGCCGAACATCCGCGGGATCGAGTAGCCCCAGACATCGGCGTCGAGCACGCCGACGCGCTTGCCCTCGCTCGCGAGCGCGGCAGCCAGGTTCGCGGTGATGGTCGACTTGCCGACGCCGCCCTTGCCGGAGCCGATGCAGACGACGTTCGAGACTTGGGCCAGCGCGCCCTCCGGGAGGCCGCCGGGGCGCCCGAGCTTGCGCTGCAGGCCGGCCTTCTCCTGGTCGCTCAGGACGTCGAAGCTCACCTCGACGCGCTGCACCCCTTCGAGGCTGCCGACGGCCTGGCGCACGGCGGTCTCGAAATGGCTGCGGATGGGGCAGCCGGGCGTCGTCAGGGAGACGGTGACCCGCACGAGCCCGTCGGCAGTGTCGATCGACCGCACCATCTCGAGCTCGACGATCGACCGCCGCAACTCGGGATCGATGACGGATTCGAGGGCCTTGAGGATCTCGTCGCGCGAGGGCATGGGTCTCATTCAAGCAGAGGCGCGGACCCGGCTCACGAAGCAGAACGGCCCGCACGAGGCGGGCCGTTCCGGAGGGGAGGAGAGGTACTGCTGCCTTCGGGCTACGCGACGCTCGCGACGCGCTCCTGAAGCTTGGTGGCGACCTGCGTGCCCCGGGTGATGCCGGTCTGCACGAGGTTCTCGACGCGCGCGGTGAGCACGTCGACGTCCTTGCGGGTCGACTTGATGTCGCGCTCGACGCGGTTGCGGCGCTGACGCAGCTGGCGCTCGACGCGCGTACGGGCCTTCTTGGCCTGACGCTCGAGGCGGTTGCGCTCGGTGCGGCCGCGGCGCTCGAAGCGCTTGAGGTCGCTCTCCAGGCGCTTGCGGCGGGCGGCGAGCTCCTTCTCGGCCTGCTCGCGGGTCGCGAAGCTAGTGCGCAGCTCGTCGACGGTGGAGACGACGCTGTCGCGCGCGATGAGGGCGGCACCGACCGGGATCAGCACGGCGCGCTCGGCGTAATCCTGGACGCGGTCGACGGAGGTCTTCTCGAGCTCGCGCCGGGTCTCGGCGGCCTTCTTGGCAGCGGTCGAGCGCTTGCGCGCGGCGGCGGCGCGCTGGCGGCTACGAGTAGCGGCGCTCTTCTTGGCAGCGGTGGAGCGCTTGGTGGTCTCGGGCTCGGTCGCGGTGGTGGTGTTGGTGGCGTTCTGCTCAGCCATGGTTCCTCGCTAAGGAAGTTAGATCTAAGTGCGTTCGCGACAACGGTACCACGCGAACACATGTTTGTACACCGCTATTCGCCGGGGGTTACGGCGCGAACCTGTGTTCGCCTTACCCAGGCGGGAGGATCATCGAGCTCGGGGAGCGTCGGCAGCATCGCGGGCGCGCCCCATGCCCGGTTGAGCCCTTCGATCCCCCAGCTGGCGACGACCGCGTCGCAGAAGCGCTTGCCGATGACGTACTGGCGCAGCTTGAGGTCCAGCCCGAGCATGCGCTCGATGAGCTTGACCAGCGGCGGCTTCTCGCGCCGGCGCTTCTCAAGCGCGGAACGGAGCTTGGGCAGCGAGGGGAGCACGCCGGCGCCGGCCGCGTCCATGACGTGCTCGGCATGACCCTCGATGACCGCCATGGCGGCCTGCAGCCGATCGATGATCGCCTTGCGCTCGGGCCCCGCGACCGCGTGGACCAGGCCGCCCTCGCGCACCGTGTCCCACGCCGAGCGCATGTCCTGGAGCTTGGGCAGGCGCATGAGCACGGCCGGGTCGACCTCGACCTTGACCGACGCCAGGAGCTCGTTGAGCTGGGCGGCGAGGTACTCGCGCAGCCACGACACACCCGAGAACTGCACGGCATGCGTGATCTCGTGGAAGATCACCCATTCGAGGAGCTCGGCCTCGTCGGCCTCGAACGTGCGCGCCGCCTCGCGCAGGTTGGGGGCGACGAGCAGCAGCCGCGGCGGCTGGTCGGGGTCGAGGAGCGCCAACTCGTATTGGCCGAGGACCGACCGGCCCATGAAGCCGACGATCCCGCCGGCCTCCGCGCCGACGAGCACGCCGCCGGCGGACTGCAGCGGGCCGCTGCCGAGGCGATCGATGAGCGGGTCGATGGTGCCGCGCATCGTGCCGAGGTTCGCGCGCGACCATTCGCGGCGGCCGATCGCCTCGGGGTCCGGCGGCGGCGCCGCGGGCTGGAGCCGTGTGTACCCGATGACGCGCTCGGCCGCGCGCGTCGCCATCGCGTCGACGTCGCCCGCCAGCGGCTTGCCCGCGCCGTCGCCGCCGGAGACGGCATCGGCGACGCGCTCTGCCAAGCGCCAATCGACCATCACGTGGAGGGCAGCGTGGCCAGCTCGGCCAGCGCCTGGTCGGTTCTCGCGGCGACCACCGGCGAGCGCGGCTCGAGGTCGAGCGGCGCGCCGAGCGGGTCGTCCATTTCGGTGAACGCGACGAGCCCCCCGCTCTCGCGCACGACGAGCTGTGCCGCGGCGGCGTCGACCGCGCGGCACCTCCACAGCGTCGCCATCCCGTCGACGCGCGTCGCCGCCACCTGGCACAGGGAGACGGCGATCGACCCGATCGCGCGCACGCGGCCGGTGACCTGGACGAGCGCGTCGCTCGAGGCGGCGAGCCAGCGCGGATCGGCCGACTCGATGGCGACGAGCTCGAGCTTGCCGTCGCGGCGCCGGCGCTCGGGCTGCGGCGCGGCCAGCGGCTCGTCGTTGAGGAACGCGCCCAGGCCGCGCGACGCGCGCCACTCCTCCCCGGGCCCGAAGTCGTAGACGTAGCCGTAGAGCACGTCGGCCATGGTCGGGCCGTCGGCCAGCGCGATCGACAGCGAGTAGTGGCTCAGCCCGCGCTTCGCGTTCATCGAGCCGTCGATCGGGTCGACCACGACGCGCACGTCGGGATCGCCGAAGTCGACGAAGCCGCGCTCCTCGGAGACCGCCGTGAAGCGGGCCCCGTCGGCGTACAGCCGTTCGAGCTCGCCGAAGACCGCGTCTTCGGCAAGCGCGTCGATGACGAGCGTGCGGTCGCCGCCCTTGCCGAGCTCCCCGGTCTCGACGACGCGCTCGCGGCTCGTGGGGTGCTCGATGAGCACCTCCCTGAGCCCCTGCGCCGCGGTTCGACACGCGCCGAGCCAATCGAACGAGAAGAGGTCCCCCGGCACATCGCGAGCGGTGGCCATGTGACTCATATCCTAGGGACGTGCCCGATCCGCTCGACGGCGTCACTCCCGCGCAGCGCGAGGCCGTCACGCATCGCGGCGGCCCGCTGGTCGTCATCGGCGCCGCGGGGACGGGCAAGACGCGGACGCTCCTGCACCGCCACGCGTGGCTGGCGACCACGGGCGGGCTCGCGCCCGAGCAGGTGCTCGCGATCACGGCGTCCGAGGCGGCTGCCGACGCGCTTCGGGCCGGCGTGGAGGACGAGCTCGAGCGCGGCTTCGAGGAGCTCGCCGTCCACACCGCGCACGGGTTCGCCGCGCGACTGCTGCGCGACGAGGCGCTCGAGGCCGGGCTCGACCCCTTCATGGTCCCGGCCGCGCCGTCGGACCGGCTGGCGATGCTGCTCGAGCGCGTCGACGAGTTGACCCTGCGGCTCCACGACTTCCAGGGAAGCCCCGCGACGCTGCTTGCTTCGGTCATCGCGCGGATCGACCGCCTCAAGCAGGCGATGATCAGCGCCGACGAGTTCGCGCGCTGGGCCGCCGAGCTGCCGCCCGACGACGACCGCGCCGAGCACGAGCGCGAGTTCGCGGAGGTCTACCGCGCCCACGACCGGATGCTGCGCGAGCAGGGCGCGCTCGACTTCGGCGACCTGCTCCTCGGCGCGGTGGCGCTCCTGCGCGACAAGCCGCACGTGCGCGCCCGGGTCGCGGCGCGCTGGCGCCATGTCCTGGTCGACGACGCGCAGGACCTCGAGCTCGCCGGCCTGCGCCTCGTGCTCGCACTGGGCAGCCAACACGGCGGCATCAGCGCGGCGGGGGACGATGACTGCGCGGTGCGCCGCGGCCGCGGTGCGGCGCCGCGCAACCTGCGGGCGCTCGCCGCGGAGCTCCCCGGCGCGCGGACCGTGCGCCTGGAGCGCTCGCTGCGCGAGCCCGCGGCCGTCCTCGCCGCGGCGGAGGCGGTCGTCGCGCCGATCGAGGGTCGGATCGAGAAGGTGGCCAGCGCGCCGCCCGGCGGGTCGATCCGGATGTGGCGCTGCGCCAACGAGCGCGCGCAGGCCCAGGCCACCGCGGCCGAGATCGAGCGCCTGCTGCGTTCCGGGGTGGCGCCCGACGACATCGCCGTGCTCGTCCGCTCCGTGCGCAACGAGGGCCACACGATCGCCGTCGCCCTCGAGGAGCGCGCGGTGCCCTACGCGCTCGCCGGCGCCACCGCGTTCTTCCAGCGCGCCGAGGTCAAGGACGTCCTGGCGTGGCTGCGGCTGCTCATCGACCCCGGCGACGCCGGAGCCGTCGTCCGCGCCCTCGCCCGCCCGCCGGTCGAGCTACGGTCGATCGACCTGGCGCGCTGCGTGCAGATCGCGCGGCGGCGCAAGCTCGACATGGTCGGTGCGCTCGTGGCGGCGACCGAGTCGCCCCAGCTCCCGCCGGAGGCGCGCGAGCGGATCCTCGGCTTCCTCAAGCTGCACC
Source organism: Solirubrobacteraceae bacterium (assembly GCA_035262945.1). GTDB lineage: Bacteria > Actinomycetota > Thermoleophilia > Solirubrobacterales > Solirubrobacteraceae > JAOPZW01. Next base: position 3,403 of record DATFRW010000339.1, on the reverse strand, counting down.
GCTCGGCGGCGGGCGCCCTCGACACCGCGCGACCCGACCTGTTCGTCCATCGCCTGGTCGACCGCCTCGGGCTGCGCCGCCAGCAGCTGTTCGCCGCGCAGGCCGACGTCGTCGAGCGGCTCGTCTCGCTCGCGCGCCTCGGGGACCTGGCCACCGCGTACGTGCGCCGCGCGCCGCAGGCCACGGGCCGCGACTTCGCGCGCTACGTCTCCGCGGTCGCGGAGGCCGGCCTGCACGACGACGAGGAGAGCGCGGGCGAGGGCCGCCGCGGCGCCGTGTCGATCATGGCGATGCACGCCGCGCAGGGCCGCGAGTTCCGCCAGGTCTTCGTCGTGGGCCTGCAGTCCTCGCGTATGCCGGGCGCCCGCCGCCGGCTCGCCGAGCCGATCCCGGCCGCGCTGCTGCACGAGGAGCTCGCGCCCGACACGCGCGCTGAGCACGTCCACGACATGCGGCGGCTGCTGCACGTGGCGATGACGCGAGCGCGCGAGGGCCTCGTGCTCGCGTACGCGGAGCGCTCCGACGCCGGCGCGCTGCAGCATCCCTCGCCGTTCCTCGAGGACGTGCGCGCCACGGTGGACGCGCCGTGGGAGGAGCGCGCGGAGGAGCTCTTCGGCCCGGACGAGACGCTGCACGCGACGTTCACCGAGCTGCGCGACGAGCTGCTGCGCTCGATCCCGCGCACGGGCTCGCGGATGGGCGAGCTGCGCCTCGACACCGACCTCGACGTCGCCCACGGCGCCGTGCGCTACCTCGAGCTGCTCAAGCTCGCCGCGCTGATGAGCCGCCCCGAGGGGCAGTCGGTCGCCGAAGCGCTCCCCGGCATCAACGCGGCGCTGCTCGGCGCGGCGACCTCCCAACAGCGCGAGATCCTGCTCACGAGCTCGCTCGACGACCTGGTGCTCGACGCCGAGCGCGACGCCCGCGCTCGCGCCACCGCGCTGGCGGCGCGCGAGGAGCCGTCGCTCGAGCCGTTCATCCCCACGCGTGGCGACGGCCTGCTGCTCAGCGCCTCCGACATCGAGACCTACCGAACATGCCCGCTGAAGTACAAGTTCGCGCGGGTCTTCCGCATCCCGAGCGAGCCCACGCTCAACCAGCGCTTCGGGATCCTCGTCCACCAGGTGCTCGAGCGCTACCACCAGAGCGGCGGGCGCACGCTCGACGAATTGCTCGGCCTGCTCGACGCCGGCTGGCGGCGCGGCGGCTTCGGCAGCTCGGACCAGGAGAACCAGCTCCACGCCAAGGCCGACGGCGCGCTGCGCCGCTACCACGAGCGCTTCCGCAGCGAGCCGTGCGAACCGCTGTGGTTCGAGAAGGCGTTCAGCTTCCGCATGGGCGCGCACACCCTGCGCGGGCGGGTCGACCGCGTCGACCGCCTCCCCGACGGCAGCCACGAGCTCATCGACTACAAGACCGGCCGGCCGCGCACCGCGGCCCAGCTTCGCGAGGACGTGCAGCTCTCGCTCTACGCGGTCGGCGCGCGCGAGGCGTGGGGCCTCGAGTCCTCGCGCCAGGCGTACCTCTACGTCCTCGACGACGCCAAGGTCCCGCTCCCGGTCGAGGACGTCGACCGCGACTGGATCGCCGACACCGTCCTCGAGGTCGCCGACGGCATCCTCGGCCAGGGCTTCGAGCCGACGCCGTCGTACGCGGCGTGCTCGGTGTGCGACTACCGGATCGCGTGTCCGGCGGCCGAGCGCTGATGCGCGCGCCGGCGCTCGAGGCGCGCGGCCTGTCGCGGGCGTACGGCCGCCTCGAAGCGCTGCGCGACTTCTCGCTCGCTCTCGACGCCGGCGAGTGCGTCGCCCTCGTGGGCGCCAACGGCAGCGGCAAGTCGACGGCGGTGCGGCTGCTCGCCGGCCTGCTTGCGCCGACCGCCGGGGAAGTCCGCGTGTGCGGCGCCGACCCGCACACCGAGCCCGACGCGCAGCGCGCGCGGGCGCACCTGGCGCTGGTGCCCGACCAGCCGCTGCTCTACGGCGACCTCACGGTCCGCGAGCACCTCGAGCTCGTCGCCGTCGCGCACGGCGTGCAGGAGTTCGAGCCGCGCATCGATGCGCTGCTCGAGCGCCTCGGCATCGCCAACCGGCGCGACTTCCGCCCGGCCGAGCTCTCGCGCGGCATGCGCCAGAAGGCTCAGCTCGCCTGCGCGCTCGTCCGCCCGGCCGAGGTGCTCGTGCTCGACGAGCCGGTCGTCGGCCTCGATCCGCCCTCCCAGGAGCTGCTGGTGACGATCCTCGCCGAGCGCAAGGCCGCCGGCAGCGCGGTGCTGCTGACCACGCACCAGCTCGGCTTCGCTGAGGAGATCGCCGACAGGGCGATCCGGCTCGACGAGGGCGTGGCCGTCGACTCCGGGAGTCCGCGCGAGGTGGCGGCGCGGGCGGCGGCGCGAGGATGGGCGTAGGGCCGACGGCAGCGACGGCGCCCGGTCCCGGCGTCGGCGTGGTCCGCGCCTGGTGGCGCGCGCACACGCCGCGCCCGCCGCTGGGCAAACGGCTGGACGCGCTCTACACGGTGGCGATCAGCGTCGCCATCCTCGGCGCGCTGCTCTATGGGACGGCGAGCTCGGCGCTCGGATCCGTGGTGACGCCGACGACGCTGCCGGACTGGGGCCCGGCCGTGATGCTCGTCGCGCTCGTCGCCACGGTCGCATGGGGGACGTGGCAGGGGCCGGTCGTCTTCGCGCCCGCAGACGTCGGCTTCCTGCTCGGCGCCCCGCTGTCGCGCCGGGCGCTCGCGTCCGGCCGTCTCGCGCGCGGGCTTGCGCTCGCCGCCTGCGGCGGTGCGCTGGTGGGCGCGCTCGTGCTCATCGGGCTCGGCGGCCACGGCCGCTCGGTGACGGTGGCGACGGCGTCCGGCCTGCTCGCCGGAACGGCGCTGTGCGGGATGCTCGGCGTGGCTGGCGCCGCGCACGTGCAGTGCTCCGCGCGCTGGTCGCGCGCTGCGCAAGTCGCGTTGTGGGTATGCGGGCCGGTGGCCGCGGGCATGGTCGTGCTGGCGCGCTCGGGCGCCACCGGCCGCGCGGTCACGCTGTGGTCGGGGCCGTGGGGCTGGGCGGTGACGCCTGCTGCCGGCGTCGCGACGCCGCGGGCGCTGGTTGCGCTCGCCGCCCTCGCGGCGCTAACGACGGCGGCCGCGGTCAGCTCAGCGCGGGCCTTCGGCTCGTGCCCGACCGAGCGCCATGCGGTGCGCGCACAGGCGCGCGAGGGCGCCGTGGCGTCGATGAGCGCGTTCGACGCCCGCACGGCGCGGCTGGCCCTGCGCGAGGCGGGCGGCCCGGCGACGGTCCGGCGCGGCGTGCGGTTCGCGCCGCCGCGCCGCGCAACGCTCGCCGTTCCGTGGCGCGACGCGGTCGCCGCAACGCGCGCCCCGGCGCGCATGTTCGCGGCGGTGCTCCTCG
>DATFRW010000338.1:0-6470 GCA_035262945.1 Solirubrobacteraceae bacterium | reverse complement strand
CAACGCGCCGGGCCTGGAGCACCACAAGCGCTACGAGGACATCGAGGACCTGCTCGACGCGGGGATCGACGTCCTCTCGACGCTCAACGTGCAGCACCTCGAGTCGCTCAACGACCAGGTCGCCGAGCTCAGCGGCGTGCGGGTGCGCGAGACGGTGCCGGACTCGGTGCTCGGCCGTGCCGACGAGGTCGTCCTCATCGACATGAGCCCCGAGGCCCTGCTCGAGCGCCTGCGCGCCGGCAAGGTCTACAAGCCCGAGCGCATCGACGCCGCCCTCAACGGTTTCTTCCGCATCGAGAACCTGTCCGCCCTGCGGGAGGTCGCTCTGCGCCAGGTGGCCGAGGAGGTCGAGTCCAAGCGGCTGGTCACCGAAGTGGTCGGATCGCGCGAGGACACCCTAGCCGCGGACGCGCCCCAGGCCGTCGGCGAGCGGCTGCTTGCGATGGTCGAGCCGTACCCGGGCGCACAGCGGCTCGTGCGGCGCGCCTGGCGCTCGGCGCAGCGGCTCGGTGCGCAGCTCGACCTCCTGTGGGTGTCGCCGCCCGGGCACAAGCCCAATGCCGAGCAGGAGCGCCAGCTCAGCGCGCTTCGCCAGCTCGCCTCGGTGCTCGGCGCGACGCTGCTGATCGAGGAGGGCGACCACGTCGCCGATGCTGTCGCGCGCATCGCGCGCGCCCGCGGCACCACCTACATCCTGCTCGGCCGCTCGCGCCCCGCGCGCGGGCTCGCCCGCCTGCGCACGCCCCTGCCCCAGAGCCTCCTGGAGCGGCTGCCCGGCGTCGACGTGCGCATCGTTGCCGATCGCTCCAAGAAACACGAGAAGACCGAATGACCACACTTGAAATCGTGCTCATCGTCGTCGTCGCCCTCGGCGCGGGCGTCGCCGCCGGCTGGCTCCTGCCCCCCCACGGCCGCCGCGGGAAGGGAGCGAAGCTGCCGGACGGAACCCGGCGGATCCTCGTGCCGTTCACCGGAACGGCGATCTCGCGGCGGGCGTTCGATGCCGCCGTGCGGCTCGCCCGCGTCGAGGACGCGACGATCATGCCCACCTACCTGGCGACGGTGCCGCGCCACCTCCCGCTCGACGCGCCGCTGCCGAACCTCTGCTCGCAGGCCATGCCCCTGCTCGAGACCATCGAGCAGCGGGCGACCGGGGCCGGCGCACGCGTCGACGCTCGTATCGCCCGCGGTCGCACCTACCGCGACGCGCTGCGCCATGCCATCGAGGCCGAGCACGTCGACCGCGTGATCGTGTCGGCGACCTCCAACGGCCGCAAGGGGCTGAGCAGCGACGACCTCGAGTGGCTGCTCGAGAAGGTCCCCGCCGAAGTGATGATCCTGCGCCCCGACCCCGAGGACCACCGCGAAGTCACCGCCGAGACAGTCGCCGGACACTTCTGATCGGCATGATCGCCACACGATGTCGGAGGAGACCAGGCGTCGGACACTGATCCTCGGCGCGCTCGGCGTCGTCTTCGGCGACCTCGGGACGAGCCCGATCTACACGGTCCAGACCCTCTTCAACCCGGACGATCCGCACCCGATCGGCGCGACGACCGACAGCATCCTCGGGATCGTTTCGCTCATCTTCTGGACCGTGACGATCATCGTCACCGTCACCTACGTGCTGCTCGTCATGCGCGCCGACAACGACGGCGAGGGCGGCATCATGGCGCTCATCACGCTCATCCGCCGCGGCGGGATGAGCGGCACGCGCCGCACGCAGCTCATGCTCGCCGGGCTCGGGCTCTTCGGGGCTTCGCTGTTCCTCGGGGACAGCATGATCACGCCCGCGATCTCGGTCCTGTCGGCCGTCGAGGGGCTCAAGGTCGCGCAGCCATCGCTCGGGCACCTCGTCGTGCCGATCACGGCGGCGATCATCCTGGCCCTGTTCATGCTCCAACGCCAGGGCACGGCGACCGTCGGACGGCTGTTCGGCCCGGTGATGCTCGTCTGGTTCGTGACCATCGCCGCCTGCGGGATCAGCGGGATCGCCGACCACCCGTCGATTCTCAGGGCGTTCTCCCCCACCTACGCGCTCGACTTCTTCTTCAGCCACTTCAGCACGGCGTTTTTCGCGCTCGCCGGGGTGGTGCTCGCCGTGACCGGCGCCGAGGCGCTCTATGCCGACATGGGGCACTTTGGGCGCGGCCCGATCAGGCGCGGCTGGCTGCTGGTCGTCTTCCCGGCCTGCATCCTGAGCTACATGGGCCAGGGCGCGCTGATCCTCGACAACCGCACCAACATCTCGAGCCCGTTCTTCCTGCTCGCGCCCGGTTGGGGCCAGTGGCCGCTGGTCTTCATCGCCACCGCGGCGACGGTCATCGCCTCGCAGGCGGTCATCACCGGAGCGTTCTCCGTCGCCCGCCAGGCGGTGCAGCTCGGCTACCTACCGCGCCTGCGGATCGCCCACACCTCGGAGGAGTCGATCGGTCAGGTCTACGTCCCGTGGATCAACTGGCTGCTTCTGGTGTCCGTCCTCACGCTCGTCTTTACGTTCGAGTCGTCGTCCGCGCTGGCTTTCGCCTACGGAATGGCGGTGACCGGAACGATCGCGATCACCACGCTGCTGTTCTTCTATGTCGTCCGCCACCGATGGGGAAAGCCGCTGTGGCTTGTGGCGCTCGCCGCCGTGCCGCTCCTGATCTTCGACCTGCTCATCCTGGCGGCCAACCTCACCAAGTTCACCCATGGCGCATGGCTGCCGCTGCTCATCGCGGTCATCGTGTTCACGGTGCTCTCGACGTGGTATCGCGGCCGCGAGATCGTCACGCGCCGGCGCGAGCAGGAGGAGGGGCCGCTGCGGGCATTCGTGGACGGGCTGCACGACCATAAGCCGCCGGTCGAGCGCGTCCCCGGGACGGCCGTCTTCCTGAACCGCACGAAGCTCACCGCGCCGCTGGCGATGCGAGCGTGCGTCGATCACCTCCACGCGCTCAACGAGCAGGTGGTGATCCTGTCCATCGACACCAAGCCGGTGCCGCACGTGGCGCCGGCCGATCGGCTCGTGATCGACGAGCTGGGCTACACCGACGACGGGATCCTTCACGCCACGGCGCGATTCGGCTACATGGACCGGCCGGCCGTCCCGCCGGTGATCCGGCAGATCGCGCAGACGCCGACCGAGTGCCGCGTGGACGCCGAGAACGCGTCGTACTTCCTCTCGACGATCGACCTCAAGCGTGGCGACTCGGACGAGTTGACCCGCTGGCGCAAGACGCTGTTCCTCGCGACGGCGCGCATCACCGCCGACGCGGCCGAGTACTTCGGCCTGCCGCGCGAGCGCACGGTGATCATGGGCTCGCGGATCGAGGTCTAGCCGCTGACGCGCGCGAGTTCGGCGAACGACGTCAGGCCCGCGCGGACCTTCTCGAAGCCCTCCTCGCGCAGGCGCCGCATGCCGGCGCGGCCCGCCGCCTCGGCGATCGCGTCGGCCGACGCGCGGCCGACGGCGAGGGTGCGGATGTCCTCGGTGATCGGCATGACCTCGTAGAGGCCGATACGACCCTTGAAGCCGGTGCCGCCGCAGCGCGAGCAGCCGCCGGGCTCGAAGACGTGGACCTCGTACTCATCGGTGTGGAAGCCGTGCTCGCGGACGACGTGGCCCTCGACCGCCACGGGCTTCTTGCATGCCTCGCACAGCCGCCGCGCGAGGCGCTGGGCGACGACGCACTCGACGGCGCTGGCGACAAGGAACGGCTCGATGCCCATCTCGATGAGGCGCGGGATCGCGCCGGGCGCGTCGTTGGTGTGGAGCGTCGAGAGGACGAGGTGGCCGGTGAGCGCGGCCTCGACCGCGATCTGGGCGGTCTCGCGGTCGCGGATCTCGCCGACCATGATGATGTCGGGGTCGGCGCGCATCATCGAGCGCAGGCCGGTCGCGAACTGCAGGCCGGCCTTCGTGTTGACCTGCATCTGCTTCACGCCCGAGAGCTCGTACTCGACCGGGTCCTCGATCGTGATGATGTTCTTCTCGGGCGTGTGCAGGACCTGCAGCGCGCCGTAGAGGGTCGTCGTCTTGCCCGAGCCGGTCGGACCGGTGACGAGCACGGCGCCGTGCGGCCGCGAGAACGCCTTGACGAAGCGGTCGTGCTCGGGGTCGACCATGCCGAGCTTGTCGAGGTGGATGACCGCGCCGTCCTTGTCGAGGACGCGCATGACGGCCGACTCGCCGCCGACGAGCGGCAGCGTGGCGACGCGGACGTCGACCGCGCGGCCGTCGATGTTCAGCGCGACGCGGCCGTCCTGCGGCACGCGCCGCTCGGCGATGTCGAGCTCGGACATGATCTTGATGCGCGAGATCACCCCGGCGACGAGCCGCCGCGGGACGCGGGTGGCCTCGCTGAGCACGCCGTCGATGCGGTAGCGGACGACGAGGTCGCCGTCGACCGGCTCGAAGTGGATGTCGGAGGCGCCCTGCTCGACGCCCTGGCCGATGAGCGAATTGACCAGCTTGATGACCGGCGCGTCGGCGGCGGACTCGCGCAGGTCGACGACCTCGCCGGCGTCCTCCTCTTCGAGCGCGTCGGCGACGACGACCTCGTCGAGGGCGTTGAGGCGCTGGATGAGCGCGTTGACGTCCTGCTCGGCCGCGACGGCGGCGCGGACCTCGTAACCGCTCATGAGCGAGATGTCGTCGATCGCCAGGACGTTGCCCGGATCGATCATCGCGACGAGCAGCGTGCGGTCGTCGACGACCTTCACCGGCACCGCCCCGTAGCGCTTGGCCGAACTCGCGGGCAGCAGGTTGGCGGCCGACATGTCGACCTTGAAGATCCCGAGGTCGAGCTGGTCGACGCCGAAGCGCTCGGCGACGACGCGCGCGAGCTGGTCGGGCGTCAGCACGCCGCGCTCGACGAGCACCTCGCCGGTGCGCCGGCCGTTGGCGCGCGACTCGGCGATCGCCGCCTCGACGGCCTCGCGCGCCGCGTAGCCGAGGTCGACCACGATGTCGCCGATGAAGCGCGGCGAGCGGCCCCGGCTGGTGGGCGGCGTCAGGCCGGGAAGGTGGTGATCGGGCGCAGCGGCAGGTTCGGCAAGTGACATGCTGCCCCGAGATATCGGCAGCGGCCCGCGAGTCCTGAGCTCACGAGGCGACGTTCAGCGCCGCCAGCGCGTACCAGAGCCCGAACAGCAGGCCGCCGACGCCGAGGACCGGGGTGGCGGCGGCGACCCGTTGGATCAGCGAGCCCTTGGCCAGCGCATAGCCGAACGCCCCCGAGAGCAGCGCCATCGACAGCGCGGCGCCGCCGGCGAGGACGAGCAGGCAGAGCGCCGCGACGCCGGGCCGGCCGGCCACGCTGCCGACGATGAGCAGGCTGACGCCGGCGGAGCCGCCGGTGCCGTGCAGGAGACCGATCCCGAACGCGGCGCGCGGCGTGCGCCCCAGCGCGTGGTGCCGGTGGTCGTGGCCGGCGTGCTCGTGGACGTGCGGGTGGGCGTGCTCGACCGCGCCGTGACGGTGGGGATGGACGTGGTAGTAGCCGCGGTGCCAGCGCACGAGCAGCCGCACCGCGAGCGCGACGATGACGACGCCGACGGCGAGCTCGGCCGCGTGCTGCAGCGGCTCGGGCAGATAGGCGCCGAAGAGCACGACCGGCAGGCCGAACGCGACGAGCGTCGTCGCGTGGCCCAGGCCCCAGGACAGGCCGAGCCGGCGCGCGCGCCGCGTGCCACCGTCCTCGTCGTCGGCGACGAGGATCGACACCGCCGTCAGGTGGTCGGGATCGGTGGCGTGGCGCAGGCCGAGCAGGAGCGCCACGGCCACCGCCAGCACCCAGCTCCCGCCGGCAAGGTCAGCGATGCGGTCGTCGAGGCCGAACATCAGCCGCGCATCCCCGCGGCCGCGACCGCGGCCTGGCCGTAGCTGATCCCGCCGTCGTTGGGCGGCAGGCGCTCGGGGACGAGCGCGCGCAGCCCTTCGCGTTCGAGCAGCGCGGCGGTCGCGTCCAGCAGGAGCCGGTTCTGGAAGACGCCGCCGGAGAGAACGATCGTTCCGAGCCCGTGGCGCTCGGCGAGGATCGCGCACGCCCGCGCGGTGGCGGCGACGACCGCGGCGTGGAAGCGCGCGGCGATGGCGGGCGCACCCACGCCCTCGGCCGCATCGCGCGCCGCCGCGAGGATCGCACGCCGCGCGTCCAGCAGGACCGGCGGCCCCGGATCGACCGGCAGCGGGTACGGCGGCGCGGCGTTGGGCCCGGTGGCCGCGGCCTCGAGGTCGGCGGCCGCCTGTCCCTCGTAGGTCACCTGCGCGCGCAGGCCCGCGAGGGCGGCGACGGCGTCGAACAGCCGCCCCATGCTCGTCGTGACCGGCGCCGCGAGGCCCGAGCGGGCGACGCTCGCCACCGCGCGCCAGCGCGACGCGTCGACGCTCGCGGCGAGCCGCGGCGGCAGCGGCGGCTCCTCGCCGAGCGCCTCCTGCAGCCACGCGCACGCCATCCGCCACGGCTCGCGGATCGCCCGGTCGCCGC
>DATFRW010000337.1:0-3266 GCA_035262945.1 Solirubrobacteraceae bacterium | reverse complement strand
GTCAAGCAGCGAGGCCGGCAGGTTCGGATCGGGCCCGGCCAGCACGCGCGCGAGGACGGGTGCCTTCTCGGCGCCGGTCGCAGCGAGCACGATGCGGTGCGAGGCGTTGAGCTTCGGCAGCGTGAGCGTCACGCGGTCGGGCGGCGGCTTGGGCGAGTCGTGCACCGGCAGGCAGATGCCCTCCGCAGTCACCTGCGGGAAGCCGGGGAACAGCGACGCGGTGTGGCCGTCGGGGCCCATGCCGTTGAGCGCGACGTCGAGCGTGACCTCGAGAAGCTCCTCCGAGTACGCCTCGGCGGCCTCCCCGCACCCGAGGTGCGTGGGGACGGGGTGCCACGTCGCCTCGGGAGCGATGAGGTGCTCGGTCGCCGCCCGGTGGTTCGACTCCGGGTCGTCGAGCGGCACGCAGCGCTCGTCGCCGTACCAGAGGTGCACCTGGCGCCAATCGGGCAGCATGGGGCCGAGCAGGTCGAGCGCGTTGACGGCCGAGCCGCCGGAGAGCGCGACGTGCGCGCGCCCGTGGATGGTGCGGGCACCGTCGATCGCGGCCGCCAGCACCTCCGCCACGCGCTGCCACACCTCGTCCGGGGTCGCACAGCGGGTCACCATGCGCCGAACGCTAGCTTGTCAGCATGGCGACGACGACGAGCAGTGCGATCGGAATTTCGAGGCGGCGCGTCGACGGGGAGGGCAAGGTGCGCGGCAGCACGCGCTTTGCCGCCGACGTGCCGGTCCGCGACCTGCTGCACGCCCGGCTGGTCCTGGCCGCCGAGGCGCATGGGCGGATCGCTTCCATCGACGTCGACGGGGCGCTGCGCGTACCCGGCGTCGTGGCGGTGCTGACGGCGGCGGACCTGCCGTTCGCCGAGGGTGCCGCCGGCCGTGCCGGGCAGCCCCTGGCGCGCGAGGAGATCGTCTACTCGGGCCAGCCGGTGGCGCTGGTCGTGGGCGAGACCGAGGCCGCGGCGACCGACGGCGTCGACGAGGTGTTCGTCGAGGTCGAGCCGCTGCCCGCGGTGCTCGATCTCGAGGACGCGATGGCCCCGGGCGCTCCCTCCGCGCGCGTGCAGGTCGCCGAGGGCGACGGCCACGACGCCGGCGCCGCGCACGCGGCGGTCGAGGGCGCCGAGGAGGGGGAGGAGGAGGACCTTTCGGACAACGTCGCGGGCCGCATGCGCATGCGCGCGGGCGACGCTGAAGCGGCGCTGTCCGGCGGCGCGGCGACCGCGGGCGCGCGCATGAAGACGGCGTGGATGTACCAGGGCTACCTCGAGCCACAGGTGGCGACGGCGTGGCTCGAGCCCGAGGGCGGGCTCGTCGTCAGCACGAGCACGCAGGGCGCGTTCGGCACGCGCCAGCAGCTCGCCGACCTGCTCGGCTGGTCGCACGACCGCGTCCGCGTGCGCGCCGCGCCGCTGGGCGGCGGGTTCGGCGGCAAGCTCATGATCGTCGACCCGTTGGCCGCTGCCGCCGCGGTCGCCCTGGAGCGCCCGGTGCGCGTCGCGCTGACGCGGATGGAGGACATGGCGGCGACGAACCCGGCGCCGGCCGAGCTGATGGAGCTCGAGGCGGGCGCGACCGCCGACGGGCGCCTCACCGCGATCCGCGGGCGCATCGTGCTCGATCGCGGCGCCAACGACGAGTTCGGCCTCGAAGGGCTGGCGGCGGCGCTCGCGTCGGGTCCGTACAGCTGGCAGGCGCGCGACCTCAGCGCGTACGGCGTGCTGACCAACCGCGTGACGTTCGGCGCCTACCGCGCGCCCGCCGCCCCGCCGGCCGCCTTCGCGATCGAGACGCTGATCGACGAGCTCGCGACGGACCTCGGCCTCGATCCGATCGAGCTGCGCCTGCGCAACGTGCTGCGCGAGGGCGACACCGGGCCCGACGGGCAGCCGTTCCCGGTGTTCGGGGCGGCCGAATGCCTGGAGCGGCTGCGCGAGCACCCGCTGTGGGAGCGGCGCGGCGACCTGCCGGACGGCGAGGGCGTCGGGGTCGCGCTCGGCTACTGGCCCGGCGGCCTCGAGCCGGCGGCCGCGAGCTGCCGGCTGGACGCCGACGGCCGCCTGACGGTCGTCACCGGCGCCGTCGACATGTCCGGGACCGAGACCGTGTTCCAGACGATCGCGGCCGAGGCGTTCGGCCTGTCGCAGGAGTCCGTGCGGGTCGTCACCGGCGACACGATGGGAACGCCGTTCGCGGGCGTGAGCGGCGGCAGCAAGATCATCTACACGGTCGGCCGCGCGATCGAGCACGCCGCGCGCCAGGCGCGCGAGCGCCTGCTCGAGGTCGCCGCGACGGAGCTCGAGATCGCTCCCGAGGACCTCGAGCTGGTCGACGGCGAGGTCCGGCCGGTCGGCTCGCCCGACCGCGCGCTCGGGGTCGAGGAGCTCGCGCGCAAGGTGCTCGCCTTCGGCAGCCCGTACGCGCCGGTCGAGGGCTACGGCGGCGTGGCGCAGACGACGCGCGCGCCGGCGGCGGCTGCCCACCTGTCGCACGTGCGGGTCGACCGCGAGACCGGCGAGGTGACGCTGCTCGGCCACGTCGTCGCCCAGGACGTCGGCCGCGCGCTGAACCCGGCGCTCGTCGCCGGCCAGCTGCTCGGCGGCGCGACGCAGGGGTTCGGCTGGGCGCTCTTCGAGGAACTCGCCTACGACGGCGACGGCCAGCTGCGCACGGGCTCGTTCGTCGAGTACGCGATCCCGACGATCGACCGCGTGCCGCCGATCGACCTCGAGATCGTCGAGGTGCCGTCGCCCAACGGCCCGTTCGGCGCGAAGGGCGTCGGGGAGGCGCCGGTGATCGCGGTCGCCGGCGCGGTCGCCAACGCGGTCGCCGACGCCGTCGGTGTGCGGATGCGCGAACTGCCGATGAGCCCGCTGCGCGTGTGGGAGGCGCTGAACGCGGGGTAGTGCCGCGGCGTCGGGAAGGCCCCGCACGGTGCGGGGCCTTCGCCAACGCGCAGTTCCGCGCGGCTACTCGGGAACGTTGCTTCCGCCCCGGCACGTGTCGCCGGGGTTGAACGTCTTCGGCGACGCGCCGAAGAAGTTCTCGATCACACCCAGTCGCACGAGTTGTCCGTAGGACTGGGAAACGCCGCCGGCGTCGGGAATGTCGAGCGGGTTGCTCGGGTTGTCGTTCTTGCCCGAGAACACGCAGATCGAGTTCGCGTGGGCTGGGCCCGCCGTGGGCTTGCCGTTGCCCGTGATCTCGCCGGCGAATGCGGCGCCTGCACACGGCCCGGCGACGGCCATGGTGCAGACCAGCGC
>DATFRW010000336.1:0-6518 GCA_035262945.1 Solirubrobacteraceae bacterium | reverse complement strand
GATGTGATGCGACAGCGTCGGCTGCGGGATGTCGAACAGCGGCACCAATTCGCACTGGCACACCTCGACCGGGCTGCGGCGAAGCACGTCGAGGATGCGTACCCGCACCGGCTCGGCCAACGCCTTCGCGATGACCGCGATCCGGTCGGCGCGGAGCCCGGCGTCCAGACCCACCTCGGCCGGACGACAACACGTGGCAGCAGGACCAGCGGGTAGCGAGGGAAGCGTCGTGCTCATATCCAAGCTTGTTGATGCGACTCTGGCAGAGCCTACCACCCGCAGGGCATGCGCCCCAGAAACGCCGAAACCCCCGTGCTCATCGGGGGCTTCGCAAGTACCGCCACGGGGATTCGAACCCCGGTTTCCGCCGTGAGAGGGCGGCGTCCTAGTCCCCTAGACGATGGCGGCAAGGACGGCGGACAGGGTAGCAGTCGTCATCGTGCCTTCCGCGGCGCGCTCAGCCCCCGTCGGAGGAGTACGCGAAGGTCGATTGGTAGGCGCACTTGCCGTGCACCTCGAAGGCCAGCGGGCCCTCGTCGACGCTCAGCACCTCGGCGCGGAGCTCCTTGCCCGAGCGGTCGTGGCCGGGGATCACGCAGGTCACGGGTTCCTGGTCGGCGACGGGGTCGCCGATGCGCAGCGTCACCCGCCCGCCCGCGCGGAACCAGCCCCGCCGCGGCCCGTGGTCGATCTCGATCGCCACCGCGCGCCAGCCGAGCATGTGGCTCGGCTTCCACGCCCACGGGAAGTGCTCGAGCGCGCTGCCGCCCAGCTCGCCCGTGAGGATCTTGGCGAGCGCGTGACGTTGGTGCTCGTCGCCGCGGTCGTCGACGTAGAGGAAGAACGTCCATGGCGAGCCGGGCTCGTCGTCGGAGTAGCGCAGCACCAACACCGCTCCGAGCCCCGCGAGCTCGATGTCGCCGGCGCGACCCTGCTCGACCTGCCACGAGAGCGCGCCCTCGCAGATCCCGGTGGTCGAGCGCCCGCCGGAGCGGCCGCCGACCCGGCGGCACGGACAGATCGCCTCGCAGTTGCAGGCCTCAAGGTACGTGCCCGCGATGGCCCACGGCAGCAGATCGGCCATCTCAGCCCATCTGCATCTGCATCTGCATGTCCGTCGAGCCGCCACCCGGCACGGTCAGGCCGGGGATCGCGTCGGGTGCGGCGAGGAGCAGCACGCCGACGACGAGCAGCAGCACAGCGGTGCCGTACGCCACGGCACGACCCCAGGGCAGCGTCTTCTCAAGGGCGATGAGCGCCGCCACGAACGCCATCCACCCAAGGCTCATGACCCCGAGCGCGAACAGCGATGCCATGAGCGCCCAGCAGCACCCGACGCACCACGCGCCGTGACGAACGCCCATCGCGAGGGCGCCCGACAGTCCATCGCGCCACGAGCCGATCAGGAAGCCCAGCGGACTGCGGCACTTCGAGAGGCACACGTCCTTTGCGGGGGTGAGCTCGTACGCGGCAGCGACGATGAGCGTGCCGCCCGCGACCCAGCGCCCCGCGCTGTCCCACGCCAGCTGGTCGCCCAGCACGGCCTTGCCGAGCTCGAACACGCCATAGGCGGCCAGACCGGCCGCGGCCCAGGTCACGAGGTAGCCCGCGGCGAAGACCAGCGGCGCGAACGGCCACCGGCGCCGCGCCATCTGGGCATAGAGGGCGACCGTCGGCGCGACCGACGGGAACATCATCGCCGCCATCATCACGACCCACACGCCGAGGAACCAGCCCAGCGCGCCCAGCGCCGTGCCCGGGCCGGCGTCCATCCCGCTCATGCGATCGGCCGTCGACCACCACGCGACGGCAGCGAGGGCGAACAGCAGCGCGATGAGGCCCAGCCGCGCGCGCGAGGCGGCCAGCGCGGGCGCGAGGCCGCCGCGGCGTTCCGATGACGAAGCGACCGCGCTCAGCGTCACGCGGCCCACGCGAAGTTCGAGGTCGACATGGCGGCGTCCCCCTCGAACTGGATCCCGAACGCGTCGATGCGCGAGCGCGTCGCCTTGGCGATCGTCAGCTCGGAGCCGGCCGGATGGAAGATCCCGGTGAGCCGCGCGGGCTCGCCGGTCTCGACGCCGAACGGAACGACGTCCTCGATCTCGAAGTCGACCGCGTCGCCGATCGTGACGCCGTGCCGCAACCCCTCCTCGCGAACCTCGATGGGCGCCCGCTCGACGCCGAGGTTCTCCCCGACGAGCGGCCCGAGCGCCGCCATCGGCCCGCCGAGCTGGCCGCCGAACACCGCGCCGAGCTTCGCGGCCTGTTCGTCGGTCGCGGCGCTGTCGATGAACACGCCCAGGCGCCAGTTCCCGTCGGTCATGACCTTCGGCGCGTCGGCAATCGCGGCGACCGTGAGCCCGCTGACGTCGGTTCCCTCCACCTCGCCGTCGACGACGTTGAAGATCAGCGCCACTCGGCAGTAGTCCTTGTCGGCACCGAGCGCGAACGACGCGGTGCACGGGCACACGACGTCGCACGAGCAGGTCTCGAAGTAGGTGCCTTCCAGCTTCCAAGCCATTGCCGCCTCCCTCGGGAGCGCATAAGAGGACGGCCGGATTGTGGTATCAGCGACCCACGCAGTCAACGCTCACGGCGCGACCACACACGCGCACAACGAAGTGCGGCTGAGAGGACTCGAACCTCCACGGGCGTAAAGCCCACAGGCACCTGAAGCCTGCGCGTATACCAATTTCGCCACAGCCGCGTGGGCGGTCCACAACTCTAGCGGCAGCTTGGGGCTAGTCCTGCCGCGAGGCGCGCCGCGCCGCCTCGCGCCGCGACACCGGCGCGGTGCGGAACACGCGGTCCCAGTACGGCGCGCTGATGCCGAAGCCGCGCGTGTCGTCCTGGAAGTGGTGGCGCAGGTGCAGCTCGCGCAGCCGCTTGCCCAGCCGGCTGTGCGGGATGCGGTGGTGCAGGTACCAGTGCATCGTGTCGTAGACGACGTAGCCGAGCAGGAAGCCGGCGGAGACTGCCAGCCACTCCGGCGAGCCGAACACGAGCCGGAAGACGATGAGGAAGACGATGGCCAGCGGGATCGACGCGCTCGGCGGCATCACGAGCCGGTTCGGATCGTTCGGGTGCTCGTGGTGGACGCCGTGGATGAGCCAGTGCAGTTTGGCGCCGATGCCCTTCTCGGGCTCGAAGTGGAACACGACCCGGTGCAGCCAGTACTCGGTCAGCGTCCACAGCGCGTAGCCGACGACGCCCCATCCGAGCACCGCGAGCACGCTCATGTCGTCGCTCAGCCCAAAGCCGACGAGCACGGCGATGACCGGCCCGTACAGGAGCGCCGGAACGGCCGGATGCACGCGCGTGAGCCGATCGAGGATCGGCCACGGCAGCAGCGGAGGCGATGCCTTCAGGTGCTCGGTGCGATCGTCGTCGTCCAGTGCCTCGGGTGTGGCGCTCATCGGGGCCCCCAGGAGTGTCGGAACTCAGCTGCCGGTTCCATCCATGCGTTCTACCAAACGCACGCGGTGTCCTGCGAGCGGGCGTTAGGGAACCCGAACTTGCATGGGCAGCACAAGGCGGACCACCAGGCCTCCGCCCGGCGCGTTCTCCGCGCCGACGCTGCCGCCCGAAGTCTCGGCAACCTGGCGCACGAGCGCGAGGCCGAGCCCCGAACCGGGTCGTCCGCGCTCGGACGCGCCGCGGAAGAAACGGTCGAAGAGCTGCGGCAGTTCGTCGTCGTCGACGCCCGTCCCATGGTCGCGCACCGAAAGCGTCCCGTCGCGCACGTTGACCTCGACGACGCCGCCCGGCGGGCTGTGTGCGGCGGCGTTGTCGAGGAGGTTGGCCACGGCGCGACCGAGCCGCTCGGGCGCGGCGCGCACCAGGCACGGCGCCAGGTCGACGGCGAAGCGCACGTCGCTTGTCCGTGCCCGCGCCACGGCGTCGGCCACCATGGCGTCCAGCGCCACGTCCTCCGCGGGCCCGCCGCCCTCGTCGCCGCGGGCGAGATCGATGAGATCGCCGACGAGCGCGCTGAGCTGCTCCGACTCCCCCGCCATGTCGCGCAGGAGCGCGCGGCGTTCGCCCTCCTCGAGCTCCGCGCCCGCCAGTAGGACCTCCGTGTTCGTCCGCAGCGCGGTCACCGGCGTGCGCAGCGCATGCGACGCGTCGGCGACCAGCCGCCGCTGCGTGGCTTGCGACGCCTGCACGCGGTCGAGCATCGCGTCGAAGCGCTGGGCCATGCGCCCGACCTCGTCGGTGCCGTGCGCGCCGATGCGCCGACCGAGGTCGCCGGTGGCCTCGATGTGCTCGGCCGTGCGGGTGAGCTCGCTGATCGGCCGGATGACAGGCCGCGCGAACGCCCGGGCGAGCGCGGCGGCGAACCCGACGCCCGCGACCACGAGCAGCGCCAGCACGATCCGCAGCCGGCCGAGCGCGGCGTCGACGCCGTCCAGCGAGCGCCCGATCTGTACGTCCCCGAGCCCCGGAACCGGGACCGTCAGCACCCGCACGTGGATGCCGTCGATCGTGCGATCGCTGAACGCCGGCGTCCCGCCGCCGCCCGCGGCCGGAACCACCCTCGAGAACTCCGCCGCGCCGCCCGCCCGCCGCGGCAGCGCGGGCACCGCCTCCCCCAGCCGCACGCCCCTGCGCTGGATCAGCTCTCCCTGCGCGAGCAGCGGGCGGTCGACCTGCGCGCGCAGCTCGCTGCGCATCGCCGCGTAACAGGCAACCGCGGCCAGGACGAGCGTCACCCCGACGGCCAGCGCGCACATGACCGCCAGGCGCCGGCGCAGCGTCACGGCTCTTCGCGCAGCACGTACCCCACCCCGCGAACCGTGTGCAGGAGCCGCGCCTCGCCGTCCGCCTCGGTCTTGCGGCGCAGGTAGCCGACATACACGCCGAGCGCGTTGGACGTCGAACCGAAGTCGTACCCCCACACCCGCTCGAAGATCTGCGAGCGGGTGAGGACCTGGCGCGGATGCTGGAGGAAGAGCTCGAGCAGCCCATACTCGGTGCGGGTGAGCTCGATGCGGCGCTCGCCGCGCCAGACGTCGCGGGAGGAGG
The DNA here is from genome assembly GCA_035262945.1 of Solirubrobacteraceae bacterium. Lineage (GTDB taxonomy): Bacteria > Actinomycetota > Thermoleophilia > Solirubrobacterales > Solirubrobacteraceae > JAOPZW01. The sequence continues at coordinate 1,493 of DATFRW010000336.1, read as the reverse complement.
GGTCGAGCACGAGGTCGCCGTAGCGCAGGCGGTCCTCGGGCGTTTCGACGCGCCGTAGCAGCGCCCGCAGCCGCGCGAGCAGTTCGCGCAACGCGAAGGGTTTGACGAGGTAGTCGTCCGCGCCGGCGTCGAGGCCCGCGACGCGGTCGTCGATGCCGTCGCGCGCGGTGAGCATGAGCACCGGAGTGCGATCGCCGGCCTGGCGCATGCGGCGACAGACCTCGATGCCGTCGACGTAGGGCATCGCGATGTCGAGGACGACGGCGTCGTGGCTTTCGGTGGCGAGCCGGTCGAGCGCCTGGCGCCCGTCCTCGGCCAGCGCGACGTCGTAACGCTCGAGCGCCAGCGCGCGCTGGACGGCCGAGCGAACCGCCGGTTCGTCGTCGACGACCAGGACTCGCGTCGCCATGCTCACGCGATCCAGGAGACCACGGCGCCGTAAGAGAGCGCGAAGAACGCGGAAGGCCCGCCGTGCGACGGGCCTTCCTGGGCACTCGACCTCTCTCGTGGAGAAAGCGTTACCCGATGCGCCGCTGGTTTAGTCTCGGGCGCCTCATGGATGACCGTCTGACCCGTCGTGAGCTCGTGGGCGCGGGAGCCGCCGGCGCGGCGCTCATCGCACTGGGCTCGACACCCGCGGCCGCCGCGCGCCGCCGTACCCGGCGCGCCGACGTCTGCGTCGTCGGCGCGGGCCTCTCAGGGCTGACCGCCGCCCGCGCACTCGTCTCCAACGGACATTCGGTCGTCGTCCTCGAGGCACGCGACCGCGTCGGCGGCCGCACGCTCAACCACTCGCTCGGCGGCGGGCGCATCACCGAGATCGGCGGCGAGTTCGTCGGCCCCACGCAGGACCGCATCCTCGCACTGGCACGGGCCGTCGGCGTGAAAACGTTCGCGACGTACAACGAGGGGTCGAATGTGCTGCTGGCCGGCGGCGCGCGCTCGCTGTATCCGGCGACCCCGGGGCTGCCCTCCGATCCGGACGTCCAACAGGCGATCCTCGCCTCCCTGAAGCTGGACCCGCTCGCCAAGCAGGTCGGCGTGGTCGCGCCGTGGCGCGCCCGGCAGGCACGCAAGTGGGACCGCATGACGCTCGCCGACTGGATGCGCGCCGAGGTGCCGAGCCCGAAGGGACAGGCCGTCTTCGTGTCCGCGTGCCAGTCGATCTGGGGCGCCGATCCCCGCGAGCTGTCGATGCTCTACGTGCTGCAGTACACGGCCGCGGCCGGTAACGCGAGTCACGCCGGCTCGTTCCTGCGGCTCATCTCGACCCCGGGTGGCGCCCAGGAGCGGCGCTTCGTGGGCGGGTCGCAGGTCGTCAGCGAGCGCGTCGCCGACCGGCTGGGCACGCGCGTCGTCCTGCGCGCTCCGGTGCGCTCGATCGCGCAGGACGGCGACGGCGTGCGCGTCGTCGCCGACGGCGCGACCGTTGAGGCGCAACGGGTCGTCCTCGCGATTCCGCCCGCGCTCGCGACGCGCCTGACGTACTCCCC
>DATFRW010000335.1:0-7764 GCA_035262945.1 Solirubrobacteraceae bacterium | reverse complement strand
CGGATGTGCGGCTGCATCGCGTCGACGTCCTTGGAGAGCATCGACCGCTGGATGGACGGGATCAGGCCCGCGTAGGTCAGGTTGATCCCCTCGACCTTGATCTTGGTCGGCTCCTTGTAGAGCAGGTCGTGGAGCTCGCGCTTGTTGAACTTCTTGATCGGCTTGTCCGGATCGAAGAAGCCGCAGCCGCGGAAGATCCGGCCGTACCAGCCTTCCATGCTGTAGCCGGGGATCGTGAGCGCGCCCTCGTTGAGCGACTTGCTGTCGTCGTAGAGCGCGGACAGGTCGAAGTCGCTGACCGAGCCACGTCCCTCGCAGCGCGGGCACATGCCTCCGACCTTGCTGAAGCTCGCGCTCTTGGTGATGGTCTTGTCGCCGCGCTCAACCGTGATCCCGCCGCTGCCGTGAGCGGAGGCGACGTTGAAGGAGTACGCGCCGGGCGAGCCGATGTGCGGCTTCGCGAGCCGGCTGAAGAGGATGCGCAGCATCGCGTCGACATCCGTCGCGGTGCCGACCGTCGAGCGCGGGTTGGACCCCATCGGCTCCTGGTCGACGCTGATCGCGGTGGTGAGCCCGTCGAGCACGTCGACGTCCGGCCGCGCCCGGGTCGGCATGAAGCCCTGCACGAACGCGCTGTAGGTCTCGTTGATCAGGCGCTGCGACTCCGCGGCGATCGTGCCGAACACCAGCGAGCTCTTGCCCGAACCGGAGACGCCGGTGAACACCGTCAGCCGGCGCTTCGGGATCTCGATGCTGACGTCCTTGAGGTTGTTCACGCGCGCGCCGGTCACGCGGATCAGGTCGTGGCTGTCGGCGGCGTGCAGCCCGGGCGACTGCGTGTCGGTGCTCGTGGCGATGCTCATCGTGTGTCCATCACAGCACCTCAGCGGTCCTGGAGCAGCCCGAGCACGTTGCCGTCGGGGTCGGTGAAGCTGGCCACGAGGCGGCCGCCGCCGACGTCGTGCGCGGGCTCCTTCACCGTGGCGCCCGCGGCGGTGACCTCCGCGAGCTTCGCCTCGATGTCGTCCACCTGCCAGTAGGCCACCGGCGAGGTCATGCCCTGCGGTCCACCGCCGGGCACCAGCCCGATGTGCTGGCCCGCGACGTCGAAGCCCACGTAGTAGTCCGAGTCGGTCTGCGGTGCGGTGCCGAGCAGGGCGGCGTACACCGGCTTGGCCGCCGCGAGGTCGGACACGGGATGCAGCACGGTCTTGATTCCATCGGTCGTGATCGCCATGCCGCTGACTGTAGGCGTGGCACGCGCCCGGCGCTTCTTGGATCCTGATCGATTGGGTCACGCATCTACCGGCTTACGCGGCTCACGCAACGGCATGGCCGGGCTCCCCGACGCCCCCGTCTCGCGTTGCGCCGACGCGACGAGGTTTCTCGCGGTACGGTCCAACCAGGCAGGCGCCCGACGCGACGACCACCACGAGCACCGACGCCCCCCTCCCCGCCGTCGAATCCCCCGCGCTCGCGGTCCGCACGCGTGCCTGGCTTGCCGCGACCGGACCGCTCGCCGCGGTGCGGTACGTCGCCGGTGTCGCGCTCCTCGCGGGCGTCTACTACGGGGCCGGGCGCCTCAGCCTGGCGCTGCAGTACACGGGCCCGGTCGCGGCGATCTGGCTGCCCTCCGGCATCGGCGCGGCCACGCTCTACTTCTTCGGGCTGCGCTGGTTCCCCGGCGTGCTCATCGGCGACCTCGCGCTCGCCGACACGTCCCAGCCGCTCGGCACCGTGCTCGGCACCACGACCGGGAACATGGTCGAGATCGTCGTCATGGCTGTGCTGTTGCGGCGCCTGCTCGGCCCGGGAGGACGGATCGACCGGCTCCCGCAGATCGGCCTCATGCTCGCCGCGATCATCGCCGGCTCCACCATCAGCGCGACCTTCGCGACGCTCGCCTCGCGCGCGGGCGACGTCATCGCCGGCAGCGACGTTCCGGAGTTCTGGCGCAGCTGGTTCCTCGCCGACGCGACCGGGTCGCTGGTCGTCATCCCGCTCATCTTCGCGTGGAGCCGCGGCCCATCGCGCGTCTGGCGCGGCAAGGGAGCGGTCGAGGGCGCGTTGATGGTCGGCTCGGTCGTCGGGCTGAGCGCGCTCGCGCTCTCCGGCGACCTGCTGCTGACCTACATCGTGCTGCCGGCGCTGATCTGGGGCGTCCTGCGCTTCGGGATGCAGGGAGGCACGCTGGCGGTCGCTGCCGCGACGGTCATGACCGTCGCGATCACGGCCGCGGACATGGGGCCGTTCGTGATGCACTCGATCACCGAGGCGACGCTCGGGACGCAGCTCTACATCGCCGTCGCCGCGCTGAGCACGCTGTGTCTCGCCGCGATCGAAGCCGAACGGCGGCGCGTCGGGAGCGAGGTGCTGCGCCTCGCGGACGAGCAGGCGGCGCTGCGCCGCGTCGCCACGATCGTCGCGCGCCAGCCGACACCGTCGGAGCTGTTCGCCGCGGTCGGCGAGGAGGTCGGCCGCGTCCTGCGCGCCGACCTGACGAACGTGATGCGCTACGACGCCGGCGATGCCGCGACCGTGGTCGCGGGCTGGAGCCGGCGCGGGAACCACGTCCCGGTCGGGACCGAGCTGACCCTCGAGGGCGACAGCGTCTCGGCGCTCGTGCTCCACAGCGGCGCGGCCGCGCGGATGGACACCTACTTCGACGCGCCCGGCGGGCTGGCGTCGCAGTTGCGCGACCTCGGCGTCCGCTCCGCCGTCGGCGCGCCGATCCTCGCCGAGGACCGGCTCTGGGGTGTCGTCATCGCCGCCACGACGCGCGCGCGGATCCTGCCGCCCGACAGCGAGACCCGCATCACCGAGTTCACCGAGCTCGTCGCGACCGCGATCGCCAACGCCCACAGTCGCCAAGAGCTCATGGCTTCCCGCGCGCGCGTCGTCACCGCGGGCGACGAGGCGCGCCGCCGGATCGAGCGCAACCTGCACGACGGGGCCCAGCAGCGGCTGGTGTCGCTCGGCCTGCAGCTACGGGCGACGGCCACGACCGTGCCGCCGGACATGCACGAGGTCGCCGACGGCCTCTCCGATACCGCGACCGGGATCAACGACGTGCTCGAGGAGTTGCGGGAGATCTCGCGCGGCCTGCACCCGGCGATCCTCTCGACCGCCGGCCTCGCACGGGCGCTCGCAGCGCTCGCGAGGCGCTCGGCCGTCCCGGTCGAGCTGGAGGTCACCATCGCGGAGCGCCTGCCCGAGCCGGTCGAGGTCGCCGCGTACTTCGTGGCGTCCGAGGCCCTCGCGAACGTGGCCAAGCACGCGCGCGCCACGCGGGTGCGGCTGAGCGCCTCCGAGCGCGACGGCATCGTCGAGCTCGGGGTCAGCGACGACGGCGTCGGCGGAGCCGATCCGCAGGGAAGCGGGATCGTCGGCCTGCGCGACCGCGTCGAGGCCATGGGCGGCAGGTTGCACGTGACAAGTCCGCCCGGCCAGGGAACCACCCTGCTGGCCAGGCTCCCCGCGGCGGGACTTTCCAGGTAGCTGCAATGTGTGGAGGGGGGCGATTGCCGAAGATGAGAACGTGGCCCTTCGCTGCCTGATCGTCGACGACAGCCCGCACTTTCTCGAGGCGGCGCGCACCCTGCTCGAGCTGCAGGGCGTCGAGGTCGTGGGCCTGGTCTCGACCGGCGACGACGCCGAGCGCCACGCGGAGGAGCTCGCGCCCGACGTCACGCTGGTGGACGTGGACCTCGGCGGCGAGAGCGGGTTCGATGTCGCGCGCCGCTTGGCCGACGGACAGGAGCGTCCGCGCTCGGAGGTGATCCTCACCTCCGCCTACGACGAGCGCGACTTCGCCGACCTCATCGAGGCGAGCCCGGCACTCGGCTTCGTGGCGAAGGCCGAGCTGTCGCGCCGGGCGATCGACGACCTGCTCAGCGGGCTTCCAGATACGTCATGACCGCGAGCACCCGCCGGTGGTCGTCCTCGGCCTCCGGCAGGCGCAGCTTGCCCAGGATGCTCTGCACGTGTTTCTCGACGGTGCCCTCGGTCACCCACAGCCGCCGGGCGATGCCCGAGTTCGAGCGTCCCTCGGCCATGAGCGCCAGCACCTCGCGCTCGCGCGGCGTGAGGTCCTCCAGCGGGTCGTGGGCGCGCCGCGCCGCCACCAGCTCGGTGACGAGCGCGGGGTCGACGACCGAGCCGCCGGTCGCGACGCGCTCGAGGGTGTCCAGGAAGTCGTTGATCTCGGTGACGCGCCGCTTGAGCAGATAGCCGATCCGGTGTCCGGTGGCCAGCAGGTCCATCGCCTGCTCGACCTCGACGTGCGCCGACAGCACGAGGATCGCCGCGTCGGGGAACTCGTCACGGATCGCGTGCGCCGCCTCGATGCCCTCGGTCGTGTGGGTCGGGGGCATGCGAATGTCGACGATCGCGAGCTGCGGCGCGTGCTCGCGAAAGAGGGCCAGAAGCTCGTCGGAGTTCTCGGCCTGACCGACGACTTCGAAGCCGGACCGGTCGAGCAGGCTGGCGAGGCCTTCGCGCAGCAGAACGTCGTCGTCCGCGAGCGCCACCCGCAACGTCTGCTTCTCCGGCACGGCGAGCGATTATGCGTCAGCTTCGCGCCCATCGCCAGCCCGTGAAGCACCTCACACTCAGCCGTCGTGCGTGGGCGTACGGTCGCCGCCATGCTTCTGCGCCGGCGGCGTCATGCCGCCATCGGGTCCATGGAGGAGGAAGCGGCGGGGTTCCTCGCCGCGCGTCCCGAGTACGGTCGCACCGCGCATATCGACGCGCTGCGGGCCACGGACTACGCGCGGCTCGACGAGGCTGGCCACGTCTATCTCGACCACACGGGGTCCGCGCTCTACGCGACCTCGCAGGTCGACGAGCATCGCGAGCTCCTCGCCGCGGACGTCTTCGGGAACCCGCACTCGACCAACCCCACGTCGCACGCAGCGACCGCCCTCGTCGAGCGCACGCGCGCGGCGGTGCTGCACGCGTTCGGCGCGAGCCCCGAGGAGTACGAGGTCATCTTCACGGCGAACGCCACCGGCGCGCTGCGGCTCGTCGCCGAGGCGTACCCGTTCGCCGCGGGCGACCGCTTCGTCCTCACCTTCGACAACCACAACTCGGTCAACGGGATCCGCGAGTTCGCCCGCGCGCGGGGGGCCGAGACGAGCTACGTGCCGCTGACCGCGCCGGAGCTCAGGGTCGACGAGGCGGCGCTTCGCCGCGAGCTCGACGCGCTGCCAGAGGGGCGGCGCGGGCTCTTCGCCTTCCCGGCGCAGTCGAACTTCTCGGGCGTGCAGCACCCGCTGCGCTGGATCGCCGAGGCGCAGGCCCGCGGCTGGCACGTGCTGGTCGACTGCGCGGCGTTCGCGCCCACCAACCGCCTCGACGTCGGCTCCTGGCGGCCGGACTTCGTCCCGATCTCGTTCTACAAGATGTTCGGGTACCCGACCGGCGTCGGCTGCCTGCTCGCGCGGCGCGAAGCGCTCGCCTGCCTCGAGCGCCCGTGGTTCTCGGGCGGCACGATCATGGCGGTGAGCGTCCAGGGCGACTGGCATCGCCTCCAAGGCGCGCCCGCGTGCTTCGAGGACGGGACGCTGAACTTCCTGTCGATTCCCGCGGTCGAGATCGGCCTGCGCTTCCTCGACGACGTCGGCGTCGACGCCGTCCACACGCGCGTCGAGGCGCTCACGTCGTGGCTGCTCGAGCGCATCGCGGCCCTGCGCCACAGCAACGGCGCGCCTGCGGCCACGATCTACGGTCCGCCGACCTGGGACCGCCGCGGCGGCACGATCTGCCTGAACTTCCTGCACCCCGACGGCAGGGTGATCGACGAGCGGCTCGTCGACCGGCGCGCGCGGGCGCGCCGCATCTCGCTGCGGACAGGGTGCTTCTGCAATCCGGGCTGCGGCGAGAGCGCGTTCGCCCTCCCGGAGGCGAAGGTCTCGCGCGACGCGCTGGGCCGAGCCGCCTGGACCGTCGACGAGTACATCGCCTTGATGGGCCTGCCGTTCGGCGGCGCGGTGCGCATCTCGCTCGGGCTCACCTCCAACTTCGCCGACGCCCATGCGTTCATGGCGTTCGCCGAGAGCTTCCGCGACGTCACGAGCGCGCCGCCCGACCTCTCGCCGCGGCTGGTCTGCTGATGGCCGTCGAGGTCGCCGGCGCGACGGCGATCGCGGGCGACGGCACGACGATCCTGCGCGGCGCCTCGCTGTCGGCCGCGCCGGGCGAGCTCGTGGCCATCCTCGGGCCGAGCGGCAGCGGCAAGTCGACCCTGCTCGAGGCGATCGCCGGGCTGCGGCCGCTGGCCGACGGCAGCGTCCGCGTCGACGGCGACCTCGCGTACGTGCCGCAGGACGACATCGTCCACCGCGAGCTGCCGCTGCGGCGCACGCTGCGCTACGCGGCGGCGCTGCGCCTGCCCGCCGGGACGCCACCGGCGGAGATCGATCGCGCGGTCGACGACGCGATGGGCGCGCTCGACCTGCGCCATCGCGCCGACGTGCGCGTGCGCGACCTCAGCGGCGGGGAGCGCAAGCGTGCGAGCATCGCCGTCGAGCTGCTCGTCGACCCGAGCGTGCTGCTGCTCGACGAGCCGACCTCGGGCCTCGACCCGCTCGCGCGCGCCGGCCTGCTGCGCCGCCTGCGCGGCCTGGCAGAGGCGGGCGCGACGGTGCTGCTGAGCACCCACGTCACGCGCGACGCCGAGTCGTGCGACGCGGTCGTCGTCCTCGGCGCTGATGGCCAGGTGCTCTACGCCGGCGGCGTGGAGGCGGCGCTGGCCAGCTTCGGCGTGCGCACGCTCGACGAGATCTACGAGCGGATCGCCGCGTCGGGCAACGGCGCGATCGCCCGCCGCCACGACGCGCCGGCGCGCGCCGAGGTGCCGGCGCGCCGGCCCGGCTTCCTGCGCCAGTGTCTGCTGCTCACCCGGCGCAACGCCGCCGTGATGTGGAGCAGCCGGCTCACGCTCGCGATCATGGCCGGCTCTCCGCTCGCGGTCGTGCTCATGTTCCTGGTGCTCTTCCGCGCGGGCGCGATCGCGCAGCCGGCGTCGGCCCTGATGATCGCGTTCTGGATCGCATTCGGCGCATTCTTCTTCGGGCTCACGTACGGCTTGCTGCAGATCGTCACCGAGGTCGGGATCGTGCGGCGCGAGCGAGTTGCGGGGCTGAGGATCGGCGCGTACCTGGCATCGAAGGTCGTCACGCTCGTGCCGGTGCTCGCCGTGGTGGTCGCCGCGATGCTCGGTGCGCTGCGCGCGCTCGATCGCCTGCCTTCCGCCGGGTGGGACGTCTACGGGCCGGTGAGCATCACGGCGCTGCTCTGCGGCGTCGCCGGGCTGGCGCTCGGGCTCCTGACCTCGGCGGCGGTGCGCGATCCGGCCCAGGCGACGCTGGCGCTGCCGATGCTCTGCTTCCCGCAGGTCCTGTTCTCCGGGGCGATGGTGCCGCTGGCGAGCATGGCCGGCGCGGGCCGAGCGATCGCCGTCGCGGTCTCGACGCGCTGGGCGTTCGAGGGCATCGGGCATGGTCTCGGCCTGGGGTTCTCGCGTCAGCCCTGGATCGACTGGGCGATCCTCGGCGGCTTCGCCCTGGCCTGCCTCGTGGCCGCCTACGGCGTGCTGCGCGTGCGCTTGTCGCGCCCCATGCGGTAGTCAGAGTCGCGTGCGCGGCGTGTTTGCCCCGCCAAACGGTCAGGTTACGCAAGAAGCCGGACCTACGAACCGTTCAACTTCTGAGTAATACCGCTGAGCGTGGCCAGGGTCCACGCGGCGGGCGCACCGGACGTCCG
>DATFRW010000334.1:0-8205 GCA_035262945.1 Solirubrobacteraceae bacterium | reverse complement strand
GGCGCGTCGGGCCAGGTCATGTCCGCCTTGACGGCCCGCGGGCGACGACGGGCCCGCTTCGGGCGCGCCGCGGACACATCGCCTGCGGCCGCCGCGAGGGCCGCATGGCCCAGCTCGCCGGCCGAGCCCTGGCGGCGTTCGGGACGCTTCTCCAGGGCGCGCCCGACGATCGCGTCGAACGCGACCGGGACGTCGGGCGCGACGCGGGACGGCACGGGCGCCGCCGCGTGCAGGTGGGCCCAGAGCCGCGCTTCGTCGCTCTCGCGCGCGTACGGCGCCTGGCCGGTCAGCGCGAAGTACAGGACGCAACCCAGCGCGTAGACGTCTGCCCGCCCGTCGACCCTGCCGCCGCGGATCTGCTCGGGCGCGACGAAGTCGAGCGTCCCGACCCAGCCGCCCGGCGTGGTCAGCCCGGGGTCGGACAGCGTGTGGCACGCGAGGCCGAAGTCGGTGAGGTAGACGTGGTCGCGCGCGCCGAGCAGGATGTTCGCCGGCTTGACGTCACGGTGCACGAGCCCCGCTTCGTGCGCGGCGTCGAGCGCATCGCCCACCTGCGCGACGATCGCCGCGGCCCGCGCCGGCGGCAGCGCGCCGCCGCCGGCGATCTGCTCGCGCAGGTCGTCGCCCTCGACGAAGCGCATGACGATGTACGCGCGCCCGTCGTGCTCGCCCGAGCCGTGGATCGGGATGACGTTCGGGTGCTCGATCGCGGCGGCCGCGCGCGACTCGCGCAGGAATCGCTCGCGGATGCGTGCTTCCCCGAGAAGGCTCGCCGCGATGACCTTCAGCGCGACGGTTCGCTCGAGCCCGAGCTGCGTCGCGCGGTAGACGACGCCCATGCCTCCGCGGCCCGCGATGCGGTCGATCCGGCAGCCCGCGAACTCCGTGCCGGGCTCGAGGTCCGTGAACGCCCGAACGCCGGTATGGCGCGGTGCACGGCGTAGAGCGGACATGGGGAGACCTCCGGGGAGTGTGCGGATCCCCTGCCCGTTCCCCACAACGGGTGGGCACGCCGAGGGTTGCGCGGATGGTCAGGCGTGTAGGGCGGCCTCGCGCCGCCGCCGCCTCCACGCGCCGGCGGCGAGGCCGCCGGCCGCGCCGAGCAGGGCGAGCGGGACTACGACGGCGAGCCCGACGAGCGCGACGCCCGCGCTGACCTCGAGCACGCGCACCGCGTCACGGGCCGCGTCGCCCGGCGACCAGGAGCCGCCGCCGCCCGGCACCGGCTCGCCCTTGCGCGTGCTGCTCGTCACGTCGACCTCGACCGTGGCGAAGTTGGCGCGATTGCGCACACTCTCGAACTCGCGCTGGTAGCGCTGCAGCTCGCGGCGGTTGTCGGCGATGCGGGCGCGAAGGCTGCTGATCTCCTGCGCCGTCGTGGCCTTGGCCAGCGCGCGCAGCAGGCCGCGGCGCGTGGCGCGGGCCTCGGCGAGGCGCGCCGCCGCGCCGTCGTAGGCGCCGGTGATGTCCTGCGCGCTCTGCTCGAGCGAGCGGACGTGGCCGAGCTTGCTAAGGCGCGCGACGGCATCGTCGAGGCGGGCGCTGGGAACGCGCAGCGTGAACGAGGCGCTGCCGCGCCCGTTCGTGGTCGTCACCTGGGAGGACTGGACGAAGCCGCCCACGGACTGCGTCGCGCTCACCACGCTGTCCGCCGTGCGCTGCACGTTGGTGGTGGTGAGCGCGAGGCGGGTGGTGCGCTCGACGCGGCGGGTGCGGGGCACGGCGGCGAGTGATGGCGCTGCCGCGCCCGAACTGCCGCTCCCGGCGGCCGCATCGCCCTGCGCCTGCTCGGGCCCGGACTGCGCGCTCACAGCTGGCGTGCGGCTCGCGGAGTCGTTCCCCGCGCCGCCGCCCACGAGCGCGACCGCGACGAGTGCCGCCAGCACGCAGCCCGCGACGGCGAGCGCCGGCACGAGGTTGCGCCGCGGCCGCGACCGCGCCGGCTTCGGGAACCCGCGCTCCACGCGGTCGTCGAGCCGCGCCCGGAAGGCGGGCGCCATGGCGGGCGCGTCGGTGCGCACGTCGCGCACGAGCGCGGCGAGCTCCGGTTCGGCGGCAGGATCGCCGGCGAGCGCCGCCTCGAGCGCCTCGAGCTCGGCGGCCACCGCGGGGTCGAGGGTGGTCTCACGACGGCGCATGGCAGGCCTCCCGCAGTCGGGTGACGGCGCGGTGGACGCGGGTACCGGCGTTCGACGCCGAGATCCCCAGCACCTTGGCGATCTCGGCGTTGTTCAGGCCGGCGTGGAACTTCAGCGCGATGAGCTCGCGGTCGCGCGGATCGAGCCCGGCGAGCGCGGCGCGGACCGTCGCGCGCCGCTCGGCCGCCTCGGCCTCGCGCTCGGGAGCCGGGTCGTCCGCGGGCTCGTCCTCGGCGAGCGCGGCGATCCGCTTGCGCCGCCGCAGCTCGTCGAGCGCCGCGTTGCGCGCGATGCCGAAGAGCCACGCGCGCTGGGTGCCGCGGCGGGGATTGAACGAGCGCTGCTTGCGAAAGGCGCGCTCGAACGCCGTCGCGGTGACCTCTTCGGCCGCCGAGCGATCGCGCAGCAGCGAGGACGCGTAGGCGTAGACCGCGTCAGCGGTCGCGCGGTACAGCGCCTCGAACGAGGCGGCGGCGGTCGCGGGCGACTGGTCGATGGCCATCGTCAGCGTCTGCTCCACATCCGTCCTACGGCGCGCGGGCGGATTCGTCACGCGGCCACCGAAACCCGCGGCGGCCCGAAGGTATCGTCACTGTGTGAGCCCCCTGGGCGCGACAATTGGCGCTGTGGCCCTGCTGATGTCTCCCGCGGTCGACGTTGCCGGCGCGCGGACGGCCGACTCGATCCTGCACAGCAAGCGGCTGTGGGCGACGGTCAACGTCTGCGACACGGTCGGTCATCCGGACTCGTTGGGTATCCGCGGGTCGATGCCCGGCAGCGGCGACAGGCGCGAAGAGATGTTCATGCGCTTCCAGGTGCAGTACTTCAAGCCCTCCGACGAGCAGTGGCACGACCTGGGCCAGGCCGGCGACTCCGGCTGGGTCGACGTCGGCACCGCGCGCCCGACCGCGCGCCAGGCCGGGCGGACGTTCACGATCACGCCGCCGCGACCCGGCACGCCGGCGTACCTCTTGCGCGGCGTGGTCACGTTCGAGTGGCGCGAGAACGGCATCGCGGTGCGACGTGCGCGCAAGCGCACGAGCGCCAACCATCCCAACACGGCGGGCGCCGACCCGCCGGCGGCGAGCGCGGCGACATGCTCCGTCAGCTGACGCCGCTGCTGGTCGCGCTCGCCCTGCCCGCGTCGGCGGGCGCGGCGTCGCATCCCAACCTGTGGGCGACCGTGAACCTCTGCGACCCGCCGTCCAAGCCGGGGGCCGTCGGCATCCGCGTGTCGATCCCGCGCGAGAAGGGCGCGCCGGAGCAGTGGGCGCGCATCCGCCTGCAGTGGTTCGACAGCAAGGTCCGCGCCTGGCGCCGCGTGCGATCGGGAGGCGACGCTGGCTGGGCCAGGATCGGCATCGGCACCCGCCTCGTCGAAGGCGGCACGACGTTCACCTTCCCGCCGCCGCCGACGGACTCGCGGCTCGTGCTTCGCGGCGTGGTCGACGTCGAGTGGCGCGACGGCCGCGACGTGGTCGATCGCGCGCGCCTGCGCACGAGCGGCGGTCACCGCGACGCGAAGGACCCGCACCTGAAGGTCTCGCGGTCGTCGTGCGAGATCATGCGGTAGCGAAGAGCCGCGGGTCGTTGGTGATGATCCCGGTGACGCCGATCGCGTCGAGCGCTGCGATGCGCTCGGGGTCGTCGACCGTCCACACGTAGAGCTCGCCGCCGGCGGCCTCGATCGCCCGTGCGAGGCGCGGCGTCACGAGCGCCCAGTGCGACATGACCGCATCGATGCGGCCGTCGCGGATCGCGCGCGCGGCGCGGCGCGGCAGCACGAGCTGGGCGTAGCGCGCTGCGGCCAGCGCCGGGAGCCGCGTCCAGGGGTTGCCCAGGTAGTTGCGCCGCACCTTCGGGACCGACCAGCCCAGCCGGATGTCGGGCGCAGCCGCGCGCACGACCGGGAGGCTCTCCTCCTCCATCGTCGAGATCAGCGCGCGCTCGGCCAGGCCATAGGCGCGCAGCGCGTCGATGACGGTGCTCTCGTAGCCGGCCATCTTCAGGTCGACGTCGAGCTCCACGCCCGCCCATGCGTCCTGGGCAAAGTGCGCGAGCCCCTCCTCGAGCGTCAGCGGCGTCCCGCGCGCGGCCGCCGCGAAGTCGTGAGCGAGGACGAGCCGTCCCGAGCCGTCCCGGTGCTCGGGCAGCACGTCGAACTCGACCATGTCGACGCCGGCCGCGAGCGCCGCGTCGAAGGACTCGAGCGTGTTGCCCGGCGCGATGAGGTCCGCGCCCTTGTGGCCGATGCGCTTCAGTGCTGGCACGCGTCGCACCAGTATGTCGTGCGGTTGTCGTCGCCCTGACCACGCTCGCGGATCGGCGCGCCGCAGCGCGGGCACGGCCGCCCGGCGCGGCGGTAGATCGTCCGGTGGCGGTCCTGGTAGCCGTCGCTCGCGGACTCCTGCATGCGCGGGCGCACCAGCCGGACGATGCGCAGCGCCTCGTCGTCGGACACCGCTCCCGCCGGCCGCCACGGGTCGACGCCGGCGGCGAAGCACCCCTCGCTCTTCCACAGGTTGCCGATGCCCGCGACGGTCTTCTGGTCGAGCAGCGCGTCGCCGATGCCGCGGGTGGGGTCGTCCTGGCGCAGGCGCGCGAGGAAGCGCCGCTCGTCGAACTCCGGCGCGACGATGTCGGGCCCGAGCCCGGCGATCCGCTGGTCGAACCGCGCGCGCGAGGCGGTCATCAGCTCGAGCACGGGGCCGTCGAACTGCACGACCTCGTGACCCTCCGCTCGCATGACAAGCCACGCGCGGCTTGGGGCCCGCCGCCATCGCTCGCCGGTCCGGTGGATGTCCCAGGCGCCGGTCATCCGCAGGTGCGAGTGGATCAGCAGGTCGCCCTCGAAGCGCAGGAAGAGGTGCTTGCCGTGCGCGTCGACGCGCTCCACGGCGCGGCCGGCGAGCCGCTCGGGCCAGCGGTCGGCGGCGAAGCGCCGATGCGGCGTGGCGAGCTCGTCGGGGACGCGCCCGGCGAGCACGCCGCCCATGCGGCTCGCCGCGTAGTGGATCGTGTCGCCCTCGGGCACCCCTTTAGAGTGCCCGCTCGAGCTCGAGCTCGTCGCGGATCGGGATCCCGGCGACCCCGGTCGCCGAGATCTCCGGCTTGGTGCCGCGGGCGATCTCGACCGCGCGCGGGAGCAGGGCGTCGAGGACGAACCCGTGACGCTGGTAGAGGCGCAGCGCGGGAAAGTTGTCGTTCGTCGTCGTCACGCGCACCCGCGTGCAGCCGTGCGCGCGGGCGGCGTCCGCGACCGCCTCGACGAGCGCGCCGCCGATGCCGGCGCCGACCGTGAGCGCGTTGAGCGTGACGAGCTCGCAGCGGTCGCCGTCGATCGCGTAGGTGGCGAGGCCGGCGCGTTCGTCCTCGACCTCGGCCAGGATCGCCGGGAGCTGCGCCGGGCGGTGCCGGCGCCCGTCGCCGTACGCGATGATGTCGCTGCCCCAGGCCGCGCGCAGCACGGCCGCCGCCCACTCGCGCTCGTCCTCCCGCAGCCGCCGGACCTGCACGTCGCCGTGGGGCGCGATGAGCTCGAGCCGGTTGCCGAACGGGTCCGACACGTAGAACCGCGGCCCGTCCCACCGCACATCGTGGCCGGCGGCGTCGAGGTGGTGGGCGAGCACCCGCAGCTCGTGCGCCTGGGAGACCGCGAGCGCCGGGTGCGCCTTCCAGGCCGGCTTGAAGTCCTTCTCGATGCCGACGTGGAGCTCTTGGTCGCCTGCGCGAAACCAGACGCCGCCGCGGCCCAGCAGGCGCTCGGGCTTCCTGATCTCCTGCATGCCGAGCAGCCCGCCGTAGAACGCGCGCGCCGCGTCCTCGCTCCCCGGTGGCGCGGCCACCTGCACGTGGTCGACGCCGGTGATCATGCGCTGAGCGTCAGCTTGCGCGGCCCGGCGCGGAAGCCCAGGTCGATCAGCAGCGACTCCCAGTGCGAGCCGACGACCGCCTCGCCGTCGACCTTCTCGAGCGAGAGCTTGCGCCCGCGCCCGCTGGTCACGAACGCGGCGAGCGCCTCGAAGGAGGGCCGGATGCGCGGATCGTCGTGGTCGGCGAGGACCGCGATGCCCTTGCCGCCGCGCTCGACGTAGAGGACCGGCTCGGCGCCGGCGAGGACGACGTAGGCGCCGGCGACGCGCTGCGGCCGCCGTGCATCGTCGGCGCGCTTGGGCCACGGCAGCGCCGCGCCGTACGGTTGCGCCGGGTCGGTGGCGGCGAGAACGAGCGGGGCCGCCTCGGCGTCGGCGCGCTGCGAGCGCAGCCGCTCCACGGCGCCCGGCAGCGCGAACTGGGCCCCGCCGAGGCCCTCGATGAAGTAGCCGCGCCGGCAGACGCCGAGCGTCTCGAGCTGGCCGAGGGTGTCGTAGAGGATCGAGAAGCCGCCGGGAATGCCCTCGGCGAGCACCTGCTCGCGGGTGACGATGCCGTAGCGCTCCAGCAGCAGCTCGGCCAGCGTGCGGCGCCGCTCGCCGGGTTCCGGCTCGGCGCGGAAGAGGGCGGAGGTCAAGGACCAGCGGCCCTGCACCTGGGCCGCGGCGCCGCTGCGGCGCGACGCGAAGCGCTGCCCGGGGCGGCGGCGGTGGTCGCGGGCGCGCTGGGCGCGGGCCAGCGTGAGACGCGGAGCGCGCAGCGGGGCCCATGCGTCGTTGGTCACCTCGCCGGCCCACACGAGGTCCCAGAGCGCCTCCTGGATCTGCTCGGGCGCGATGCTCAGCTCGGCGAGCAGGTCGGTGAAGAAGCAGGGCGCCCGGGTCAGCCGCTCGCGGATGAGGTCGTGCTCCGGGGTGTCCGGACGCTCGGACTTGTTCGGCGGCGGGCCGATGGCCTGCACGTCGTCGCGGAAGTAGAACGCGACGCGGCCCGAGTTGCGGCCGAGCGCGCCCGCGCCGACCCAGACGAGCTCGCCGCTGGCGCAGAGCTGGTCCATCCACGTCGTCGAATAAGTGCCGCAGCGGCGCGGGAGCACGTCGCGCTCCCAGACGTCGGCGGGCAGCGCGAGGCCCTGCAGCGGCACGAGCACCTCGCGCAGCCGGTCGACGCCGGCGCCCGCCGCCGGGTGGCGGTCGACGCCCTGCCACGACGGCAGGAACGCCGCCAGGGCGCGCTGGTCGGCGGCCTCGATCTCCTTGCGCAGCACCGCGAGCGACGCGCGGCGCAGGCGCCGCAGCACCTCCGGATCGCACCATTCGCGTTCGCTGCCGTCGGGTCGTAGCTCGCCGCGGACGAGCACGCCCTCGCGCTCCAGCGCGGCGAGCGCGCTTGAGAGGTCGACGCCGTAGCGCGTTCGCAGCTCGGCCGTCGTGAACGGGCCGTGGGTGCGCGCGTAGCGGGCGGCGAGCTTCTCGAGCGGCGCCTCGACATCGGCGATGAACGCCTCGGGCAGGCCGCTGGGCGGGACCGCGCCGAAGGCGTCGCGGTAGAGCCCGGCGTCGTCGGCGGCGATCCAGCGCTCCTCGCCCGCGACGCGGATCCGGACCGCCCGCCGCTCGCGTTCGAGCTCGTCGAGCATCGAGGCGGGGTCCAGGCCGGGCAGGACGCGGTCGGCGACCTCGGCGTCGGTGAGGTCGCCGAGGCGGCGCAGCACGTCGCCCAGCGCGTCGCGCGAGTCGGCGCGCGTGCGGTCCGAGCGGTGCTGGAGGTCGGCCTCGACCTGCGCGAGCGCCGCCGGGTCGATGAGCTCACGCAGCTCGTCTTGGCCCAGCAGCTCGCGCAACAGCTCGCGGTCGAGCGACAGCGCCGCCGCTCGCCGCTCGGCATTGGGCGTGTCGCCCTCGTACATGTAGGTGGCGACGTAGTCGAAGAGCAGCGACGAGGCGAACGGCGAGGCGGTCGGCGTCTCGACCTCGACGACCGACAGCTCGCGGCGGTGCAGCGCGCGCAGCAGCTCGGTCAGGCCGGGCAGGTCGAAGACGTCGCGCAGGCACTCGCGGTAGGTCTCGAGGACGATCGGGAACTGGCCGTAGCGCTTCGCGACCTCGAGCAGCGACTGCGCCTTGAGCCGCTGCTGCCAGAGCGGCGTGCGCTTGCCCGGGTAGGCGCGCGGCAGGAGCAGCGCGCGGGCGGC
>DATFRW010000333.1:0-2236 GCA_035262945.1 Solirubrobacteraceae bacterium | reverse complement strand
ATCCCCGCGGCCACGCCGAGCAGCCCGCCGAACACCGAGACCAGGACCGCCTCAACGAGGAACTGCGTGAGGATGTCCGCCCGGCGCGCGCCGATCGCCTTGCGGATGCCGATCTCGCGCGTCCGCTCGGTGACGCTGACGAGCATGATGTTCATCACGCCGATCCCGCCGACGAGCAGTGAGATCGCCGCGACCGCGCCGAGCAGCGTCGTGAAGACCTGGGTGCTCTCGTCGGACGCCTGGCGCACCGACCCCTGATTGATGACCTGGAAGCCGGGGTTCGTCGGGTCGGTGACCTTGTGACGCTGCTCGATGATCTCCGTCACCTCGGCCTGCGCCGCGTCGAGCGTCGCGGCCGAGCGCCCCTGGACGGTGATGTTGCTGATCGGGCCGTAGCCGCTGATCGCGTCCTGCACCGCGGTGATCGGCGCGCCGGCGATGTCGTCCTGGTCCTGGGTGCCGTTGGAGCCCTTGGGCTTCGTCACGCCGATGACCTCGAAGCTCGTGCCGTTGACGCGCACCGACTGGCCGACGGGGTCGCCGCCGCCGAAGAGGTTGGCCACGACGGTCGGCCCGAGCACGACGACGCGCCGGTGCTTCTTGACGTCCTGCTCGGTGAACATCGAGCCCTCGGCGACCTGGTAGTCGCGCGTGGCGGCGTACGCGGGCGTGGTGCCGACGAACGACGAGGGCGAGTAGCTCGTCGAGCCCGCCACGAGCGTCGTGCCCGTGGCATTGACCACCGGGGCGGCGCTCTTGACGTCGGGCGCGTTGAACTCGTTCTGAAGCGCCGAGGCGTCCTGCGTGGTGAGCGTCAGCCCGCCACCGCCGCCGCCGAAGCGAAAGCCGCCCGGACCGCCAGGGCCGTTCTGCGCCTGGACGATCAGGACGTTCGAGCCGAGCGCATCGATGCCCGCTTGCACCTGCTTCTTGGAGCCGTTGCCGACGGCGACGAGCACGATCACCGCCGCAACGCCGATCGTCATCCCGAGGATCGTCAGCCCCGAGCGCAGCTTGTTGGCGGCGATGCCGGCCAACGCGATCCGCAGAGACTCGCCCGGGCTCATGCCGCGTCCCGGGCAGTCGTCGGCTCGTCGGAGAGGATGCGCCCGTCGCCGAGGCGGATCACCCGGCGCGCCCGCGCGGCGATGTCCGCCTCATGGGTGATCAGCACCACGGTGCGGCCATGGGCGTTGAGGCGCGCGAAGATCCCCAGCACCTCCTCGCTGGAGCGCGAGTCGAGGTTGCCCGTGGGCTCGTCGGCGAGCACCAGCGCGGGGTTCGTCACGATCGCGCGCGCTACCGCCGCGCGTTGCTGCTGGCCGCCCGAGAGCTCGGAGGGGAGGTGGTGCTGGCGGTCCTCCATCCCGACCGCCCGCAGCGCGGCGATCGCGCGCTCCCGGCGTTCGCGCCGGCCCAGCCCCGCGTACGCCAGCGGCAGCTCGACGTTCGCGAGCGCCGACGTGCGCGGGACGAGGTTGAAGGCCTGGAAGACGAAGCCGATCTTGCGGTTGCGCAGGTCGGCGAGATCGTCGTCCGCGATGTCGCGGACGTCGACGCCGTCGAGCCGGTAGCGCCCCGCGGTCGGCGCGTCGAGGCAGCCGAGGATGTGCATGAGCGTGCTCTTGCCGCTGCCCGACGGCCCCATGATCGCGACGAACTCGCCGCGCTCGATGCGCAGCGACACGCCCGCGAGCGCCGGGACGGCGAGGTCCTCGCCGAGGCGATAGACGCGCTCGACGCCGTCGAGTTCGATGACCGGGCGCGCGCGCCTCACGGCCCCCGCTGCACCACCGCCGGACCGCCGCCGAGCCCGCCGCCGCCGGCGAAGCTGCCGAACCCGCCGCCGCCACCGAGTCGGCGGCCGCCGAGCCCGCCGCCGGCGCGGTTGCTGAGGGCGTTGTTGAGCTGGTTGGCGCCCTCCGTCGCGGCGCCGGCGCCCGCCGTGGCCGAGCGGACGACCACGGTGTCGCCGACGTTAAGGCCGCTCACGACCTGGGTGGTGGAGTCGCCGACCACGCCGGTCTGCACCTGCCGTGTGCTCTGCTTGCCGTTCTTGTCGACCACGGTGACGGTCGAGCCGGTGATCGCCTGCGACGGCACCGCGATGCCGCTGACCTGGTCGGTCACGATGTCGGCGGTCGCGCTCATGCCGGGCTTGAGGTCCTTGCCGGTCTGGTCGAGCGTCAGCGTGACCGGGTAGCTCACCGCGCTGGTCGACGAGCCGCCCGACGAC
>DATFRW010000332.1:0-12136 GCA_035262945.1 Solirubrobacteraceae bacterium | reverse complement strand
CCGCCTGCTGCAGGGCCTCGACGTCGGCCTGGCCGGCCTGCGAGCGCAGCCCCGAGCCAGTCGAGATCTCGCCGAGCACCCAGCCGCCGTTGCGCCCTGAGGCGCCATAGCCCGCGACCTCGCGCTCGAGCACGACCACGTCGAGCGAGGGGTCCGCGCGACCCAGCTCATAGGCGGTCCACAGGCCGGTGTAACCGGCGCCGACGACGCACACGTCGGCCTGGCGATCGCCGTCGAGGGCGGGGCGGGGGGCCGGGAGGCCACCGAGGTCGGCCCACCACCAGGACGGCGCATCAAACACTCAGCCAATCCTGACAGTTCTCTGACAGACGACGGGCTAGAGTCGTCCTCACCATGAGCCTTACGGGCATCTTCCTCATCTGCACAGTCATTCCGCTCCTCTTCGGCCTCTGGGCCCAGTTCAAGGTCAAGAGCACCTTCAAGCGCTACAGCCAGGTGCCTGTGACGAGCGGTCTGACCGGCGCGCAGGCAGCCGAGGCGGTGCTACGCAACTCGGACGTCCACGGCGTCGGGATCCGCCCGGTGGCCGGGGAGCTGAGCGACCATTACGACCCGCGTTCCAAGACGCTGAACCTCAGCCAGGACGTCGGCGGGGCCGCGACGGTGGCCGCGCTCGGCGTCGCGGCCCACGAGGCCGGCCACGCCGTGCAGGACGCTCGCAACTACACCCCGATGCGCATCCGCTCGACGCTGGTCCCCGCGGCCTCGATCGGTTCGCAGGTGTGGATCTTCCCGGCCATCATCGGACTCATCCTGGGCTCGACCGGGCTGGTCAACATCGGGCTCGTCCTCTTCCTGGCCGTCGTGATCTTCCAGCTCGTGACGCTGCCCGTCGAGTTCGACGCCTCGCATCGCGCGATCGTCGCCCTCGAGGGCGGTTCGCTGCTGACCGACACCGAGCTCTCCGGCGCCCGCAAGGTGCTCCAGGCCGCCGCTCTGACCTACGTCGCGGCGCTCGTCGCGTCGATCGGGCAGCTCATCTACTTCTTCCTCGCGTCGCGCCGCTAGCACTCGTAACGCTGGGCCCGCTCGGCGTACAGTGGTAGCGGAATGCTTTTCAACAAGGTCAAGACCACGCTCGTCGACCCGGCGGACGCGCTGCCGGGGCGCGACGAGCCCATTCACGTCCCCGAGCGCCACGCGGTGCTCGGCAACCCGCTGACGCCCCCGTGGCCCGAGGGCTTTCAGCAGATCGTCGTCGGCATGGGCTGCTTCTGGGGCGCTGAGCGCGTCTTCTGGCAGGCCGACGGCGTGTGGACCACCGCGGTCGGTTACGCGGGCGGCACCACGCCGAATCCCAGCTACGAGGAGGTCTGCTCGGCGCGGACCGGCCACGCCGAGGTTGTGCTGGCCGTCTTCGATCCGTCGGTGACCAGCTACGACGAGATGCTGCGCCTCTTCTGGGAGGGCCACGACCCGACGCAGGGCATGCGCCAGGGCAACGACGTCGGCACCCAGTACCGGTCGGCGATCTACTACCGCACCGAGGAGGAGCGCGAGGCCGCCGAGCGCTCGCGTGACCTGTTCAACGAGCGGCTGCGCGCAGCCGGCTACGGCGAGGTCACCACGGAGATCGCGCCGCTGCGCGACTTCTACTACGCCGAGGACTACCACCAGCAGTACCTGCACAAGGTCCCCCACGGCTATTGCGGCCTGGGCGGGACCGGCGTCAGCTGCCCCATCGGGCTCGGCGCTTCGGCGTCGTCTTAGGCCCGTCATCCGCGCGGCGCTAGCGGCGCCGCGCGGCCGGGCTTTGAGGGAGTGAAGGTGGGCGGCGGCGCTGCCGTCCGGGGTGTGCCTCGGCGCGGCGCCGAACCGCGGCGGATAAGCGTCGGAAAGCGACGCCAAACCGCCGCAGTTCGCGCCTGTCGGCCGAACTGCCCCGGATCAGCCGCGAAAACCGCGGCCAAACCGCGGCGGTTCGCGCCGCCGGCCGCACGCGCCAAGCCACACCACCCGCGGCAGCGCCACCGCCCACCCTCCACACCCTCATTGCCTGGCCCCGCAGGGCCGCACACGCTCGCGTCCTTTGTATGACCATCATTCGATATCGTCGCGCCGGTGGACGGCTCTGTGGCCATCGTGACCGGCGCGGCGGGCGGCATCGGCTCCGCCGTCGTCGCGCTGCTGCGCGAACGCGGGGCCGCCGTCGTGGCCGAGGACATCGACCCTGCCGTCGAGCGCCTCGCAAGCGACGACGTCGCCCCGCTCCAAGGCGACGCCGCCGACGGCGACGTCGCGCGCCGCGCGGTCGTGCTCGCGTTCGAGCGCTTCGGCCGCCTCGACGTCGTCGTGAACAACGCGGGCCGCTTCCTGCTCAAACCGATCGTCGACACGAGCGACGACGAATGGGACGGCCTCATGACGACCAACGTGCGCAGCGTCTTCGTGCACTGTCGCGAGGCGCTGCCGCGGCTCATCGAGGGCGGCGGCGGTGCGATCGTCAACGTCTCGTCGATCTCGGGCGTCGTGGGCCTGCCGGCCCAGGGCGCCTACTGCGCAACGAAGGGCGCGATCGCCCAGCTCACCCGTCAGCTCGCCATCGAGCACGCCTCCGACGGCGTGCGCGTGAACGCGGTGGCGCCCGGGGCCGTCGACACCAACTTCGTCAACGCCGCGCTCGCCGGCGCACCCGACCCGCAGGCGGCGAGGAGCGACATCGGCGCCTCGCATCCCATCGGCCGCATGGCGACGCCGGAGGAGATCGCGCGGATCATGGTGTTCCTCGCCTCGCCCGAGTCCAGCTACATGACGGGTGCCGTCGTCATGGCCGACGGCGGCTACACCGCGCGATGACCCTCGCCCCGCCCGAGACCGGCCTCACGCCCACCGAGATCGTCGCCCGTGCCGCCGTCATCGGGCCGACGCTCGTCCAGCGCCAGGCCGAGACCGAAGAGCGCACCTGCTACGCGCCCGACACCCACGAGGCGTTCCGCGACGCGGGCTTCTACCGCCTGCTCGTCCCCAAGCGCTACGGCGGCTACGAGTTCGACGTCCCGACCTTCGTGCGGGTGATCATCCACATCGCCCACGGCTGCCCGTCGACCGGCTGGCAGCTGTGCTTGGCGCACGCCCACACGCTGCTGGTGGCCGCGTGGTTCGACGAGCGCGCACAGGACGAGCTCTTCGCCGGCGGCGACTTCCTCTGCCCGTCGGTCGCGGCGCCCGTCGGCAGCGCGCGCCAAACCGGCGACGGGCACCTGATCATCAACGGCACGCACCGCTACTGCTCCGGCGCCCCGTATGGAACGCACTACCTCGGCCAGACGTTCCCGGACACCGGCGGCCCGCCGCTGCTGTTCGTCGCCCCGCGCAGCGAGTGGACGATGCTCGACGACTGGGGCCACACGCTCGGCCTGAAGGGGTCGGGCTCCAACAGCATCGTCTTCGACGACGGCCGCATCCCCGAGTACTACGCGCTGCCGAATACGTCGATGCTCGACGTCGACAACTCGAACGGCACGCCGGGGCAGCGGCTGCACGGCAACCCGATGTACCTCGGCCGAGCGCTGGCCTTCTTCGGCCTCGAGTTCGGCGCGCTCGTCGTCGGGATGGTGCGCGGCGCGCTCGACGAGTACCTCAGGCTCATCACGACGAAGAAGACCCACCGGCCGCCCGTCATCACGCGCGCGCTCGACCCCGACTACCAGCGCTGGCACGGCCACGCGCGGGCGAAGGTCGAGACCGCGCAGGCGGCGCTGCTCAATGCCGCCGACCAGTACATGGAGGCGTGCCGGCGCCAGGTGGACGAGGGCGTGCACTTCGACACCGAGGAGGACCTGCGGATCAACTCGATCACCCAGGAGTTGACGAAGCTCTGCTGGGAGGCGATGCACGAGTTCGTGTTCCGCACGGCCGGCTCCGGCGCGGCACACGACGGCGAGCGGATGCAGCGCGTCTGGCGCGACATGTCGATGGTGCGCGGGCACCTCTACACGATCGTCAACGACTGGGTGGCGCGGGGCCTGACGACCGAGCACCTGAACATCGACCCGGAGGGGCAGAGCCCACACAACGTCTGACGGCCGCCGAACCCGGCTGTATGCTGGTCATACAGATGGCTCAGAAGCCAAGCAACAGCCTGGCCGGTGTGGACGGGCTTTCTGTGCAGGTCAATCGCGTCGCCGCGCCCGTTCGCGAGCAGGTCCTCGACCAGCTTCGCCAGGCGATCGTCGAGATGCGCCTCAAGCCCGAGCAGCGCCTCGTCGAGCGCGAGCTCATCCAGCAGACGGGCGTGTCGCGCACGACGATCCGCGAGGTCCTGCGTCAGCTTGCGGCCGAGGGGCTCGTCACGACGATCCCGCACAAGGGCACGGTCGTGGCGTCACCGTCGGTCGAGCGCGCCGCCGAGCTCTACGAGGTCCGCGCCGTGCTCGAAGGCATGGCCGCGCGCCAATTCGCCGAGCGCGCGAACGACGCCCACATGCGCGCGCTGCGCCGGGCGTTCGAGGGCATCGAGAAGCGCTCGAAGTCCGTCAGGCCCAACAGCCAGGCGATGCTCGAGGCCAAGAAGCACTTCTACGACGCGCTGTTCGAGGGCGCCGCGAACGCGACGATCCAGGACATCGTCGAGAGCCTCCAGGCGCGGGTCACCGTCCTGCGCGCGACGTCGATGAGCCAGCCCGGCCGCGCGGCGCAGACCGTCGAGGAGGTCCGCGAGATCGTCGAGGCGCTCGAGGCGCGCGACGGCGATCGCGCCGCCGCCGCGTGCGTGCGGCACGTCAACGCGGCGGCGCGGACCGTCTTCGAGGCGATGGCGCAGAGCGACACCGCCGCCACCGGCTAGCCGAAGGTCACGCCGAACCGCTCGCACAGGCCCGGGATCGACTCGAAGTCGAACTCGATCCCGTAGCGCGCGCCGAGGGCGGCGAGCCACTCGGGCTCCGGCGGGCCGGCCTGGCCCGCGTCGACGAGCTCGTCGAAGAAGTTCTCGAACCCTCCGGGGGCGATGATCTCGAGGATCCGGCAGGGCTCGTCGCCCGCGTTCCAGAACGTGTGCCACTGGTCGCGCGGCTTGTGGACGAGGTCGCCGGCCTCGGCGTAGACGACCTCGTCGCCGAGCAGCGCGCCCATCCGGCCCTCGAGCACGTACGAGTACTCGTCCTCGCGGCTGTGGCGGTGCAGCGGAGCGGCGAGCGCTCGCGGGGGCATCGGATGCTCGACGAGCGAGAAGCCGCCGCCGGCGGTCTCCTCGGTGTCGATCATGAAGCGGACGCCGATCGAGCCGAGGCTGCCGGCCTTGCCGTCGCCGGGGCCGACGATCTTCGGGGCGGATGAGGTGTGCACGGTGCGCGGCCTTTCAGTGAACGAAGTGTATAATGATTGTCCCGGCGAGCACTGTAGAATTGGATGAACGCCATGTCAACCCAAAAGCGCAAATACGAGCTCAAGGCGCGCGCCGAGTCCCAGCAGGCGACCCGCGACCGGATCGCCGCAGCCGCCGCTTCGCTGCACGAGGAGGTCGGGATCGCGCGCACGACCGTCGCCGACATCGCCCGCCGCGCAGGTGTGCAGCGGGTGACCGTCTACAACCACTTCCCCGACCTGGCGGCGCTGTTGCCGGCGTGCACCGCCCACTGGCTCATCGAGCATCCGCTGCCCGACCTGGCGCCCGCGTTCGCGTTCGACGACCCGGCCGAGCGCCTGCGCACCGCGCTGACCGCGCTCTACGGCTGGTACCGCGAGACCGCGCCGATGCAGCGGCGGGTGTTCGGCGAGCGGGCGACCCTCCCGGAGCTCGACGCGTTCGTGGCGCAGTCGAGCGACCCGATGCTCGCCGAGCTCGCCGCTGGCCTCTCCGCCGGCTTCGACCGCCCGGACGCGCGCGCGCTCGTCGCGGTGGCGCTCGACTTCTGGACCTGGCAGCGCCTCGATCGCGAGGGCCTCGACGACGCGCAGGCCGCCGCGCTCATGACCGGCGCGGTCAGCGGCTAGCGGTCAGTCGTCGTCGTCCTCGTCGGAGCCCGCGGGCCGTGCGCCCCAGTCGATGAACCGCGGCGCGAAGCTCGACAGCGGGAGGATCGCCTTCAGGTGGCTGCCGTCAGGGCGCATCTTGTACAGCCCGAAGCGCCCATGGTCCTCGAGGCGGAACACGATCCAGCGGCCGTCAGGCGAGTAGGAGCCGAAGAACGCGTTGACGTCACGGCCGGTGTAGTGGGTGACGAAGCGCAGGTCGGTGCCGTCCGCACGGATCGTCGCGATGTTGGCCGAGTCGCCGGGGCTCGCGAAGTTGGCGTTGTGGATGAACCCGAGCCGGCTGCCGTCCGGCGACCAGTCGAGCTTGGACCCGACATCGAAGCTGAACGGCGTGAGCTGACTCGCGGGGCCCCCGGTGATCGCGCTGGTCATGAGCGCGCCGGGCGGGCCGCCCGCGAAGCCGAGGAAGGCCAGCAAGCGACCGTTCGGCGAGGCGTTGGGGTCTTCGCCGGCCGGCGAGTTGATGAGACGCCGGTCGCTGCCGTCGAGGTTCATGCTCCAGTTCCCGTCGCCGACGGCATCGAAGCTGGTGAAGATCAAGCGCCGCCCGTCCGGCGTGAACGATGGATCGACGTCAAACGCGCCGTCGGGGTGCGGCAGCAGCCGCAGGTTGCTGCCGTCCGCATTCATGATCGCCACGCTCGCCGTCTCGTCGTTTCCGATGTCGAAGGCGATCAGGCGCCCGTCCGGTGACCAGTCCGGCTCCCCGGCATCGGTACCGACGACGTGGGTGAGCTGGCGAAGGTCCTTGCCGTTGGGTCGCACGCTGAAGATCTGGTTGCCTTCGCTCGTCGCGGAGTAGAAGGCGATGCGGCCGTTGTGCCCGGGGAACGTCGCCAGCGCGGGCGGGGCGGCGAGGAGCAGGCCGGCTGCGGCCAGCGCCGCGAGGTATGAGCATCGAGACATGAGGCCGACGCTACGTCGGAGGGTCCCCCGCGCGCATCTGCAGCCCGCCCTATACGACCGTCCTATTTCTCCTCCTCGCGCTCCCTACGCGGAGATACTCGCCCCATGGCGCAGCCGCTCTCGAGCCCCGTTCTCGCCGGGCGTGCCCGCGAGCTCGGTGAGCTCGTGGACGCGCTGGGCCGCTGTGCCGGCGGCACTCCGGCCGTCGTGGTCGTCGGCGGCGAGGCGGGCATCGGGAAGAGCAGGCTGCTCGCCGAGCTCGCGACGCGCGCGGGGGAAGCCGGCGCCCGCGTGCTCTGGGGGCAGTGCGTAGGTCTCGAGGAGGCGGCGATTCCGCTGCTGCCGGTGGCCGACGCGTTGCGCGCCCTCCCCGATGACGGCGGCCCGCGCGACGTCGTGTCTGTGCCGGCCGGCGCCGGGCTTGGCGCCGCACCGGTCGCTCGGATGCATGCCCTGGTGCTCGAGCGGCTCGAAGATGCGTCGGCATCCGCCCCGGCCGTGCTCCTGCTCGAGGACGTCCACTGGGCCGATCGTTCGACGCTCGACCTGCTCGCCTTCCTCGCGCGGCGGCTGCGCCGCGAGCGCATCCTCGTCGTGGCGACCTATCGCAGCGACGAAGTCGATCAGCGCGAGGGCCTGCGGCACTTCCTCGCCGACATCGGCACGGCGCCGATGGCCGCGCGTCTGGAGCTGGCGCGACTCATGCGGGGGGAGATGCATGACCAGGTCGCCGGGATCCTCGGCGCCACGCCGTCACCCGAGCTGTTCGAGGCCGTCTTCGCCCGCTCGGAGGGCAACCCGTTCTTCGCCGAGGAGCTGCTGGCCGCGGCCCGCAACGGCTCGGCCGATGGGCTGTCTCCGACGCTCCGCGACACGCTGCTCGCGCGCATCGCCGCACTCGACAACGACGCGGACGTCGTCGTGCGGGCCGCGGCCGCTGGCGGCCGGGACGTTCATCACCGGCTGCTGGCGGCGGTGGCCGGCCTTCCGGAGCCCGCGCTGACCGAGGCGTTGCGTGCGGCCGTGCGTCATCACGTGCTCATCGCGCGCGACGACGGCTTCGCGTTTCGCCACGCGCTGCTCCAGGAGGTGGCCTACGCCGAGCTGCTCCCCGGCGAGCGCGCACGGCTGCACGCCGCGTTCGCATCCGCTCTCGAGGCGCACCCCGATCTGGCGGGCGGCACCACCGCCACGGTCGCTGCCGAGGCCGCCCACCACTGGTTGCAGGCCGGCGACAACCCTCGCGCGTTGGCCGCTGCCGTGCGGGCAGGCACCGAGGCAGAGCGCGTCGGCGCGCTCGCCGAGGCGGCGCGCCACAACAAGCGTGCGCTCGAGCTCTGGGACGTCGTGGCCGACGCCGAGCGCATCGCGGGCGTCGACCGGGCAACGCTCCTCGCGCGCGCGGCCAACGCCCCCGCCTGGACCGGGCACCCCGACGACGCGGTCCGCCTCGTCGATGCCGCGATCGCCCTTGTGGACCCGGCCACGGACCCGGTGCGCGCCGCGCTCCTGCACCAGCGGCGTGGGATCTACCTGTGGCAGCTCGGGCGCAGCGGCGAGGGCGTGCGGGAGTACGAGCGCGCCCTCGACCTGGTTCCCGCCCGGCCGCCGTCCGCGGAACGAGCTCGGGCGCTGGGTGGGCTCGGCATGATGCTCATGCTGGCCGGCGAGCCGGCGCACTCGAAGGGGTATTGCAGGGCGGCCGTCGAGCTCGCACACAGCATCGGCGCACGCGTCGAGGAGGCCGACGCTCTCGCGTCCCTGGGGGACGACATCGGCCGGCTGGGCGACCGGGCCACCGGGCTGGATCATCTGCAGCGCGCGCGGGCGATCGCCGAGCAGACCGGCGATTCGGGCATCGTCTCCCGGACCGCGATTCCGTTCTCGGACATGCTGCGGCGCAACGGGCGGCTCGAGGAAGCCATCGATGTCGCGCTCGCGGGCGCCGAGGAGGCGCGGCGTGCCGGTCTCGAGCTTCGCGAGGGCTTCTGCCAGATGAACGCCGCGGAGGCGGCGTACGAGCTGGGCCGCTGGGAGCTGGCCGAGACGCTCAGCCACGACGTCATCGCCCGCGGTCTGACGGGCGTCACGCTCGCGTTCGCGCATCACGTCGCCGGCGCCCTCGCTCGCGCGCGCGGGGACCTCGAGGCGGCCGGCAGGCATCGCGCCGCCCAGAGGGAAGCGGGCGGCCCCGACCCGACCCCGCCGGACTACTACGGCATCGAGGCCGACGCCGAGCTCGCGCTGGCGCAGCGGCGTCCCGAAGCGGCTTCACACGCGGCGGGCCGTGGCGTTCGCTTCGCGGGGCAGGACGCGTTGCGTTGTGTGGTCATGGCGTCGCTGGGGGTCCGGGCGGAGGCCGATCGCGCCGAGCTGGCGCGGGCCCGCCGGGACGAGACCCAAGAACGCGCCGCACGCGATCGGGCCTGCGGATTTCGCGAGACCGCCCGGGCGCGCGCGCGCGATGCGGCCCACCCGGCGCTGGCGGCGACGATCGAGGCCGAGTACGCGCGCGCGACCGGCATTGACGGGGCAGCCCTCTGGGAGGCCGCGGCGCTCGCATGGGACGCACGCTCCACGCCGTACCAGGCGGCGTATGCGCGGTGGCGTCAGGCCGAGGCCGCGATCGCCGGTCGCGAGCGCGCGCAGGCCACGGCGCCGCTGCGTGCAGCCCACGCCGTCGCCGTCACGCTCGGTGCCGAGGGATTGCGAGCCGAGCTCGAAGCGCTCGCGCGTCGCGCGCGGATCGCGCTGCCGAGAGCCGAAGCCGAGGCGGAGGGGACGGAAGCCGATGCAGCGGCGGCCGAGCTCGGACTCACCGCGCGAGAACGCGAGGTCCTCGAGCGGCTGGCGCTCGGCCAGACCAACCGCGAGATCGCGGAGGGCCTGTTCATCAGCATCAAGACCGCGGGCATCCACGTGTCGAACATCCTGCGCAAACTGGGCGCGGCGAATCGCGGCGAGGCGGCGGCTGTCGCCCACCGCCTGGGGCTCGTGTCCTGAGGGCGCGCCTCAGGCGCGTGCTGCGGCCATCTCGTCCAGCACCGCCTGGGCCTCGCGGAACGACTCGAGCCCGGCGGGCGCGCCGCAGTAGACGATCGTCTGCAGCAGCGTCTCGCGGATCTCGTCGAGCGTGCAGCCGTTGTTGATCGCGCCGCGCACGTGCACGCGGAACTCGTGCATCCGCCCCAGCGCGGTGAGCATCGCGAGGTTGATGAGGCTGCGGGTGCGGCGATCGAGGCCGGGGCGCGTCCACACGTCGCCCCAGCAGAACTCGGTGACGAACTCCTGCGCAATGCCGCTGAACTCGGTCGCCTGCCCGAGCGAGCGGTCGACATGCTCGTCGCCGAGCACCTCCCGACGGGCGGCGAGACCGCGCTCGTAACGCCCGTCCTCGTTCATCGCTGCATACCGTCCGGGACGACGCCGAGCCGCAGCTGCGCGAGCTGGCGCACCAACGGGTCGCGCATCATCGAGTTGCGGTGGCCGGCCGCCATCGCCAGGTCGCGGAAGACCCGCTCGAAGCGCTGGCCATGCTTGGCGGCGCTGGAGCCGATCGACCGGTAGAGGTCGACCTCGACCGCCTGCCAGGCCTGGAGGATCGCCTCGCGCGCGATCGTCGACAGCCAGAGGTCGTCCTCCCAGGTGTACGGGCGCTCGCCCGACGCCTGCAGCCTGCAGAACTCCGCGTGGCGGTCCGCGCAGTTCATGACCGCCGCTTCGGCGGTGCTGATCTTCGCGAGCGCGGATCCGTACCAGCGCTGGAAGTCGGGGTCCTCGGTGCGCTTGATGAACGGCGGGAGCGGGGTCATCTTCTCGCGCATCCAGTCCGAGTACTCGTCGAGCGCGTTGTACGCGCCGCCGATGACGAGCCCAGCCACGGACATCGTGAACACGCACAGCGCGCGGCCGCAGTAGAGCGGGTTGCCGTGCAGCGCGAGGCCCGGCGTCCCGTTGCTCGGGTCGACGTCGACCATGTGCGTGTCCTCGAGCACGAGGTGCGAGGCGAGCCGGCCTTTGTCGAACCGGATCGTGTGCGAGCCGCTGCCGCGCAGCCCGAGCTGGTCGCCCCAGCTGTCCCAGAGGATCTCCCACTCGCTCGCGGGGGCGACGAACAACATCACGCGCGGCTCGCCGTTCTCCTGCTTCCCAGGCATGATCGCCTGGCCCATGTACCAGTTGGAGTAGGGGATGCCCGAGCAGTAGGCGATGTCGCCGTTGATCTCCCAGCCGCCGTCGACCGGCGTCGCCATGACCGTCGGCGCCGCCACGGACGCGGCGCGGAAGCTGCCGTCGCCGAACGCCTCGGCCTGCGCCTCCTCGGGGAACCACGACCCGACCTGGAGCGCGTGGTTGCTGGCAAGCCCGGCGCACCACGCCGTCGACATGTCCCCGCGCGCGAGCTCCATCTGGATGCGCGTCATGGTCTTGACGTCGAACTCGTAGCCGCCGTACTTGCGCGGGATGTAGCACCGGTAGAAGCCCGCGTCGACGAACTTCTGGTGCATCTCCTCGGAGTAGTACGCGCGCTCCTCAGCGTCGGCCTGGTGCTCGATGAGCTCGGGGCGCAGCGCGACCGCCCTGGCGACGAGCTCGTCCGGCGTCAGGTCGGGCTCGGGCGGTGTCGCGCGTTCGGTGTCTGTAGGGGCAGTCGACATTGTCGGACCATCATACGGATGGGGGCAATATCACGCCGGTGATGAGCTCGCGGGCGAGCGCGGCCTCGAGCGCCTCATTGGCCTGATCGAGCGTGAAGCGCCGGCTGACGAGCGGCTCGGCGTCGAGCAGTCCCGCCGCCATCATCTCCGCGAAGCGCGGGATGTCGCGGCGGATGTGCGCGCCGCCGAACTGACAGCTCTGGATGCGCTTGCCCGCGATGGCGAAGTCGACGGCGGGCAGCGTGACCGTCGACGACAGCGTCTCCCAGCCCGAGGGGACCATCGTGCCGGCCGGGCGCGTCATCGCGAGCGCCTGCGCCATCGCTTCCGGCGGCCCGGCCGCTTCGAGGACGTAGTCGGCGCCGCGTCCCTCGGTGAGGTCCTTGACCTGCTCGACCGGATCGCCGTCGGCGGGGTCGACCGCGTGCGTCGCTCCGACGGCGCGCGCGAGGTCGCGGCGCTCGGGGCGCAGCTCGACCGCGACGATCATCGCGGCGCCGGCGACGCGCGCGCCCTGGATCA
The DNA here is from genome assembly GCA_035262945.1 of Solirubrobacteraceae bacterium. Classification (GTDB taxonomy): domain Bacteria; phylum Actinomycetota; class Thermoleophilia; order Solirubrobacterales; family Solirubrobacteraceae; genus JAOPZW01. Next base: position 53 of record DATFRW010000332.1, on the reverse strand, counting down.
TCCACAGCCCGAGCGCGCCGGCGCCGACCACGGCGACCGACGAACCGGCCGCG
>DATFRW010000331.1:0-4068 GCA_035262945.1 Solirubrobacteraceae bacterium | reverse complement strand
CGCGGCCGTCCATACTGCACGCCAGCACCATGGCTGAAGACGACGAACGCCTGTCCTCGATGAAGGCGCAGGTCTACAAGGACCCGCGCCCGAAGGAGTACTTCGACCGCTTCCACGAGCGGTCGCGCACGCGCCCGCCGGACATCGTCTACGAGATCGTGCGGGTCATCACGTCGTTGGTGTCGTGGGTGTTCTTCCGCCTGAACGTCATCAACGCCGAGCGCGTGCCGGCCAGCGGCCGCGTGATCCTCGCGCCGAACCACTCGTCGTTCATGGACCACTTCTTCATCGGGACGTCGATCCGGCGCAAGGTGCGGTTCATGGCCAAGTCGCAGCTCTTCAAGCGGCCGATGCAGTTCGTGTTCAGCCACGGCGGCGTGTTTCCCGTCCGGCGCGGCCTGCGCGACGAGGAGGCCTTCATCACCGCGCTGAAGATCCTCGATGACGAAGGGTGCGTCGCGATGTACTGCGAAGGCGGGCGCTCGCGCACGGGACGCATCGGCGACACCGCACGCCCCGGGATCGGCCGCCTCGCGCTGCAGTCGGGGGCGACGATCGTGCCGATCGCGGTGCACGGCTCCGTCCGCGTGCGCAACTGGAAGCGCCTGCAGTTCCCGAAGGTGACCGTCGAGTTCGGCGAGCCGTTTCGCTACGAGGAGGTCGGCGAGCCGTCGCGCGACCAGCAGCAGGCCGTGGCCGACGACATCCTCGAGGAGATCCGCACGCTGCACGACCGGCTCGAGGAAGAATGATGCGCCGCGCCCTGCTGGCGGCGGTCGCGGCGCTCGCGACCGTCCCGGCATCGGCGCAGGCGGTCACGCTGGCGAAGGTCGGCGACTTCTCCTCACCGGTGTATGTCGCCGCGCCGGCCGGCGACACGAACCGGATCTTCGTCGTCGAGCAGGGCGGGAGGATCCAGCTCGTCAAGGGCGGGGTCGCGTCGACGTTCCTCGACCTCACGGGGAGCGTGCTCTCGGGCGGCGAGCGCGGCCTGCTGTCGATGGCGTTCGCGCCGGACTACGCAACGAGCGGGCTCTTCTACGTCTACTACACCGCGCGCACTCCCACCGGGCAGGTGACGATCGAGCAGCACCGCGTGGACCCGGCCAACCCGGACCGCGCCGACCCGTCGTACGCGCGCGTGCTCGTCGCGATTCCTCACGAGCAGCAGGCCAACCACAACGGCGGGCAGCTGCAGTTCGGGCCCGACGGCGCGCTCTATGCGGGCACGGGCGACGGCGGCAGCGGCGGCGACCCGAGCGGCAACGGGCAGACCACCGCGCCCGCGCCGCCGAGCGTCGTCAACGGCGTCAACCACGACTATCGCCTCGGCAAGATCCTGCGCTTCGACCCGGCGACCGGCGCGATGTCGCTCTTCGCGTGGGGGCTGCGCAACCCCTGGCGCTTCTCGTTCGACCGGGCCACGGGCGATCTCGTCATCGCGGACGTCGGCCAGGGCGCCTACGAGGAGGTCGACTTCGCGCCGGCGCCCGGCCGCGGCGCGGGCGCGAACTACGGCTGGAACATCTACGAGGGCGCGCACACCTATCCGGGCGGCGCGCCGGTGAGCAGCGCGCCGGGGTTCGTCTTCCCGCTGATCGAGTACGCGCACACCGGCGGCGCCTGCTCGATCACCGGCGGCTACGTCGTGCGCGACCCGGCGCTTCCCGAGCTCGCCGGCACGTACCTGTACGGCGACTACTGCACCGGGCAGCTCTTCGGCGCCGTGCTGCCGGGCGGCGCCCCGCGTGCGCTGGGCCTCACGGTGCCGCACCTGTCGGGTTTCGGCGAGGACGGGTGCGGGCGCGTCTACGCGGTATCGAACGATGGCCCGGTCTACCGGTTCGCCGCGAGCGGAGCGTGCGGCGTGCCGGGTGGCGGAGCTGGTCCGGGCGCGGGCGCGTCCGTCCCCGATCGACGCGCGCCCGCCATCACCCTCCTGCGCGCCGCCGCGGTGCAGCACGCGCTGCGTACCGGCTTCGTCTCGATTCGCGTCCGCTGCGACGAACTCTGCACGGTGCGCGCGAGCGGGCGCGTGCTGCTCACCCGCCGCCGCGCTCGCGCCGCCGCGGCGCCCGTCCTGCGCGCGCGCACCGCCCGGGCGTCGCTTGCGGCGAACGTGCGCGCGACGCTGCGGCTGAAGCTCTCGCGCGCCACGCGCCGCACCATCAAGCGCTCGCTCGCGCGCCGTGGTCGGCGGGCGACCGTGCGCATCACCGTGCACGCCGCCGATCCCATGGGGAACGCGCGCACGAAGCTCCGTCGCGTGCGGATTGCGCGCTGAGCGCAACTTCCGGCGCCGCCATCTCGTCCCATGCTCGATGCGACCGCACGCGCAGCGCACCGACCATGCCCTTGTACGCGCCACCGCCGACGGCGACGAGGCGGCCTTCGCCGCGCTCGTCGCGCGCCACCGGCCGCGGCTCGTCCGCTACGCCACCTCCCGCGGCGGCCGCGACGGCGCCCTCGCCGAGGACGCCGTCCAGGACGCGCTCGTCCGCGCGCACAACGCGATCGTCGCCGGCAAGGAGCCGGCCGACGTCGAGGCGTGGCTCTACGCGATCGTCCGCAACCGCTGCCACGACTACTACCGCGCCGCGCGCCCGACCGCTCCGCTCCCGCCGGAGCTTCCCGGCGGCGCGCCGTCGGCGTTCGAGATCGTCGAGCGCGGGGAGCGGCTCGCCGGCGCCCTCGACGCGGTCGGCGCGCTGCCCGAGGCGCAGCGTGCCGCGCTGCTCGGGCGCGAGTTCGAGGGGCGCAGCTACGAGGACATCGCCGTCCGCCAGGCGACGACGGTCTCCGCCGTCAAATCGCTGCTGCACCGCGCGCGGTCGACGCTCGCCCACACCGCCTCGGTGCCCGCGTTCTTCGCGCCGCTCGCCTCCCGGCTGCGCGGCGGACAGCTCTTCAACGGGCTGATCGCCGAGCACGCGACCGGCGCCGCGGCGATCGCGACGATCGCGATCGCCGGCACGAGCGCGCTCGGCTCCCTGCACGTGCCCGACGGGCCCGGAGCGCCCACGGTGGCCCAGCAGCGGTCGGCGCTCACGGCCGCCGCCAAGCAGCCGCCACCGCCGCCGCGCGCCAAGCCGCCCGCGCGCCGCACGGCGCTGGAAGACGAGTACGGGCCGCGCGAGTACGGCCCGTGATGCGCGCGGTCAGATCTCGGATTCGACCAGCATGCGAATGGCGTCGAGCGTGGCCGCCACGTCGTGGTCGCGTTCGGTCCCGTGCAGCGTGTGCAGGAACAGGGTGAGCCGCGAGCCCTCGCCGTCGGGCGCGACGCTCATCCACCCGTGGTAGCCGCTCGCCGCGCTCCACTCGATGCGCCGCTGTTCGGGATCGGCGGTGAACGACGCCTGGCCGTGCTGGTCGCGCCCCTCGTATCGCGCGTCGATCTCGACGTGCTCGCCGTCCGTGGGTCGGGCCGCGGTCATCTGAGGCACGAACCGCGGAAGGTTGCGCACGTCGGAGATCGCCGCGTAGACGGCGTCCGGCGCTGCCGCGACGTGCTCGGTGTGCTCGTGTTCCACCTCGCCTCCTCTCTGACGCAGGACCGGCTCGCGCGAGGCTACCCCTTATCGTGCGCACCAGCGTGAGGGCTGAGGAGATCTGCGCCACGGCCGACCAGGCCGACCTGCGCCTCGTGCGCTTCCTCTGGTGCGGCAACGACGGAACCGTCCGCGCGAAGGCGTCGGGCCGCCATGGGCTCGACGGGCGGCTGCGAGCCGGGATCGGCCTGACCGTCGGCATGCAGGCGATGAGCGGGCTCGACGAGCTCCAGCCCGTGCCGGACATGGGCCCGGTGGGCGAGGTCCGGCTCGTGCCCGATCTCGAGACGTTCCGGTTCCTGCCCTACGCGCCGCACACCGCCGCGCTGCTCACCGACCACGTCGGCCTCGACGGGCAGCCGGCGCCGGTCTGCCAGCGCTCGTTCCTCAAGCGCATGGAGGGCCGCCTGGCCGCGCGCGGGCTCGTGCTGCGCGCCGCGTTCGAGAACGAGTTCTCCCTCGCGAGGAACGTCGACGGCGCCTACGTGCCGATCGACTCGGCGCTCTGCTTCTCGAC
>DATFRW010000330.1:0-6118 GCA_035262945.1 Solirubrobacteraceae bacterium | reverse complement strand
CGGCCGCGGCCGCGGGCTGTGCCGCGGCGGCGGGCTGCTCGGCGGCGGGCGCCTCTGCGGCCGCGGGCGCCTCGGCGGGCGGCTGCTCGGCGGCGGCGGGCTGCTCCGCGACCGGCTCAGCGGCGGCGGGCGCCTCTGCGGCCGCGGGCGCCTCGGCCGCGGGCTCCTCGGCGGCGGCAGGCTGCTCCGCGACCGGCTCGGCGGCGGCAGGCTCCTCGGCTGCGGCAGGCTCCTCGGCCGCGGCAGGCTCCTCGACCGCGGCAGGCTCCTCGACCGCGGCAGGCTCCTCGGCCGCGGCAGGCTCCTCGGCCGCGGCGGGCTCCTCCGCGACCGGCTCAGCGGCCGCGGGCTCCTCCTCGGCGGCGGGCGCCTCCGCGACCGGCTCGGCCGCGGCGGGCTCCTCCGCTGGCGCCTCCGGCGTGGGCTCCTCGGCGGCCGGCTGCTCCTCGCTCGCCGGCTGCTCCTCGGCCGCCGTCGGCTCCTGGGTCTCGTCGTCGGCGGGCGTGCGATCGTCGGCCATTAAGACTGGATCTCCATCGGGGTCGGCTTCTGCGCCGCGTGCGGGTGGTCGGGACCCGCGTAGACCTTGAGCTTGGTGAGCTGCTTGCGGGCCAGCCGGTTGCGGGGCAGCATCCCCTTCACGGCGTGGCGGATGACCTCTTCGGGCCGGCGCTCGAGCATGTCGTCGAGCGTGCGCTCCTTGATCCCGCCCGGGTAGCCGGAGTGGCGGTAATACTTCTTGTCCGCGCGCTTGTTGCCGGTCACCGCGATCTTCTCGGCGTTCACGACGACGACGAAGTCGCCCGTGTCGATGTGCGGCGTGTACTCGGGCTTGGTCTTGCCGCGCAGGGCATCGGCGATCTGCGTGGCCAGGCGCCCGAGCGTCTGCCCGTTGGCGTCGACCACGAGCCAGTTGCGCTCGCGGTTGGCGGGGGTAGCGACGTAGGTCTTCATGACGGCGTAGACAAGCCGCGCGGCGGAATGACCGCGCGGCGCGACGGAAGATCATAGGACATCGAGGACCGTTCCCCCCGCCCGGCACGAACCTCGTACGGTCAGGGGCGCGACCCGATGACGACCGAGGATCTCGACAAGGCGCCGGAGGCCCCGCTGCGCGGCGTGCGACGCCTCCCGTGGATGGTCATCATCCCCATGATCGCGGTCGTCGTGCTGGCCGGGACCTGGGGCACGAAGCCGGGCGCCGCGATCCTCGTCATCGTCGGCGTGGTGCTCGCGGGCGCGGTGACGTCCGCGGTCCATCACGCCGAGGTCGTCGCTCATCGCGCCGGCGAGCCGTTCGGGTCGCTCATCCTGGCCGTCGCGGTGACCGTGATCGAGGTCGGGCTGATCGTGACGCTCATGGTCTCCGGCGGTCCCGAGACGGCCACGCTCGCGCGCGACACCGTGTTCGCGGCCGTGATGATCACCTGCAACGGCGTCGTCGGGCTGACCATCCTGATCGTGGCGCTGCGCCGCCACACCGCAAGCTTCAACGCCGAGGGCACGGCCAGCGCCCTGGCCACCGTCGCGACCCTCGCCACGCTGAGCCTCGTCCTGCCGAGGTTCACGACGAGCGCGCCCGGACCGCAGTTCAGCGGAGCGCAGCTCGCGTTCGCGGCCGTCGCGTCGATCGCCCTCTACGGCCTCTTCGTGGTCGTGCAGACCGTGCGCCATCGCGACTACTTCGTGCCGGACGGCGCCACCGCCGACGACGACCACGCCGCGCTGCCGTCCGGGCGCCAGACGCTCATCAGCCTCGGACTGCTCGTCGTGGCGCTGTTCGCGGTCGTCGGCCTGGCAAAGGTCGAATCGCCCGGGATCGAGGACGCCGTCGATGCGGTCGGCGCGCCGCAGTCCGCGGTCGGCGTCGTCATCGCGCTGCTCGTGCTCGCGCCCGAGACGCTCTCGGCCGCGCGCAACGCGATGCGCGGCCGGACGCAGACGAGCCTGAACCTCTCCTACGGCTCCGCCATGGCGAGCATCGGCCTCACGATCCCCGCGATCGCGATCGCCTCGATCTGGCTCGAGGGGCCGCTCGAGCTCGGGCTGGGCTCCACGCAGATGGTGCTGCTGGCGATCACGGTGGTCGTCGGAGCGTTCACCGTGCTGCCCGGAAGAGCCACCCTTCAGGAGGGCGGCGTGCACCTCGCGCTCTTCGCGGCCTTCATCTTCCTGGCGATCAACCCGTGACTCGCGTCATCGGCTTCCTGACATCCGAAAACGGGTATAGGATGCCGCGCCAACAACAGCAGAACACGCCGAGTCCGCGGCGGTTGGAGGGTCGTCGCGGAGCGGGGGAACCACTGGGCACGCACGTGCCCTGGGGCGAATCCGGAACGGACGCTGGTAGCGCGGGTCGGCCGCGCGAGCCCGTCAGCTCACCCCGTAGGCGGCCAACCGACAAGTGGATCTGCCCGCGCGCTCACCCGTACGCCCGGCCGCTGTTCAGCGGGCCGCGGCCATCACCCTATTCGTGCTCGTCGCGCTGCTGCCGGCGGCCGCTCGCGCACAGGCGCCCGCCCCGGCCGCGCCGGTGCCGGCTCCCGCGGCGGACGCGCAGCCGCGCCCGGTCGTCGATGCGATCACCTGCCGCACGGCGTGCATCGGCATCTCGCGCGCGGTGCCCGGGAGCGTCATCCGCGTCAGTGGCGACGGCATGGGGAACGTCACGAGCGTCATCCTGCTCGGCCGGCGCGGCTTCCGCGATGACGTGACCGTCCCGGCGACGCCGGTCTCCCCCACCGCCGCCGAGCTCACCGTGCCGCCGAGCGCCCACGGCGGCCCGGTCCGAGCCATCGCGGCGACGGGCCGGCGCTCGCTGAGCTCGCGCGCCCGCGTCGTGATCCGGCCGCCCGGCACGCCCGACCCGGGAGGCCCGCTCGTCGAGGCCAAGGCGCAGACGCGCAGGCTGATCTTCGAGGGCGGCCGCACGGCGACGGTGAGCTTCTACGTGCGCAGCCCGGCGCCGGTCGACGTCATCATCGACATCGTGCGAGCCAGCGACCGCGTCGCGGTCGCGCACGCGGTCGTCCCCGCGGTACCGCCGCGCACCGTGCAGAGCTTCGATTGGGACGGCATGGTCGCGGGCATCGCGCAGCCCGACGGGCGCTACGTGTTCCAGGTCGCCGCCGCGGTGGGCGGTGGCACGGGCGCGCGTGCGGCGCAGACCGGCGCGCCCACGACACGGCGCGAGAGCTTCTGGCTCGTCCACGACGCCTTCCCGATCGCCGGGGCGCACACCTACGGCGAGGGCTTCGGCGCGCAGCGGTCGGGCCACATGCACCAGGGCCAGGACGTCATGGCCGCGTGCGGAACCCCGCTCGTGGCCGTGCACGGCGGCACCGTGAAGTTCGCCGGCACACAGTCGCTCGCGGGCAACTACGTCGTGCTCAGCGCGGACGACAAGTCGGCGGACTACGTCTACATGCACCTGCGCGACCCCGCACTGGTCAAGAAGGGCGACACGGTGACCACCGGCCAGACCATCGGCTACGTCGGCCGGACCGGCGACGCCACCGCGTGCCACCTGCACTTCGAGCTGTGGCCGGCGCCGGGGTGGTACACGGGCGGCCAGCCGGTCGACCCGCTGCCGACCCTGCAGGCCTGGGACGCCGGCGGCTAGGGCAGCCGCGAGGACTGCATCGAGCGCTCCATCTTCTCGAGGCGCTCGATGCGCTTGGCCAGCGGCGGGTGCGTGGCGCTGACGCGGGCGGCCAGGCCGGTTTCCGGGTCGCCGACGGGCAGCAGGTGGAACGCGTCGCGAGCAGCCGCGACGCGCAGGTCCTGCTGCGGGATGAGGCGCAGCTCGCCTGAGATGCGGCGCAGCGCCGACGCGAGCGCCGCCGGGTGCCCGGTGAGGCGCGCCGAGCCGGCGTCTGCCGCCAGCTCGCGGTGGCGCGAGAGCACCTGCGTGCCCAGCCGCGAGACCCAGCCGATCGCGGTGGCGACGACGCCGCCGAGCATGTAGATCCACCAGCCGCCGCGGGTCGCGCGCCGGCCGCCGTCGAGCAGGACGGCGCCGGGACCACCGACGGCGGTCATCACCGCGGCGTCGTGGTTGGCGAGGTGGGCGAGCTCGTGGGCGATGACCGCTTCGAGCTCGGACGGCGACAGCAGGGCAAGCAGCCCCTCGGTGACGTGCAGCTGCGCGTGGCCGCGCGACAGCCCGACCATCCACGAGTTCGGCTGCCTCTCGGGCTCGATGACGATCTCGGGCTTCGGCAGGTCTGCCAGGACGCAGAGCCTGTCGACGACGGCGTGGAGCCCCGGCGCTTCTTCGGCGCTGACCGGCTGGGCGCGCGGGCGGCGCTCGCGCTCCTTCATGACGCCGCGCATCCCGATGGCGGCGGCGATCCCGACGCCGATGACGAGCTTCGTCGGGGCGACGAGCACGACTGCGGCGAGGCAGGCGAGGACGACGAGCGGCGTGAGGACGGCGGCGAGCAGCATACGGGCCTGCAGGCCGCGGTCTGGGGCGAAGAGCTCGGAGCGGGAGCTGCGACGCAAACGCATAGTCCATCGAGGGTACTCCCGCGGCCCTGCGGTCGGCAAATACGCGCAACTGCTAGGTTGCGAATCATGCGACTCCTGGTCCTCGGCGGAACCATCTTCCTCGGCCGTCATGTCGCGGCCGAGGCGCTGCAGCGCGGCCACGACGTGACCCTGTTTCACCGCGGCCTGAACGGCGCGGACCTCTTCCCCGAGGCCGAGCACGTCCTCGGCGACCGCGGCGGCGACCTCGCGCCGCTGCGCGACGGCGCCTGGGATGCGGCCATCGACACCAGCGGTTACGAGCCCGAGGACGTCGGCCGCTCGGCCGCGCTTGACCTCGGTCACCTCGTCTTCGTCTCGACGTGCAACGTCTATCCGGCCTGGCCCACCGAGCCGGTCGACGAGGACAGCCCAGTGTGGACCGAGGGCGACGACTACGGCCCGAAGAAGGCGGCGAGCGAGCGAGCGGCGGAGGCCGCGCTGCCGGGACGGGTCGCGAGCGTGCGCGCCGGGCTGCTGTGCGGACCGTACGACAACATCTTCAGGCTGCCGTGGTGGGTGCGACGGATCGCCGCCGGCGGCGACGTCATCGCACCCGGCGACCCGGAGCGGACGGTCCAGCTCATCGACGCCCGCGACCTCGCGGCCTGGATGGTCGACCTCGCCGAGGGCGGCGTCGAAGGGGCGTTCAACGGCACGGCGCCCGCCGGGCAGACCACGATGCGCGAGGCGCTCGAGGCCGCGGTCGAAGCTACGGGCAGCGACGCCCGGCTGCACTGGATGCCCGACGAGGTCCTCGTGGCGCACGAGGTCGAGTCGTGGAACGAGCTGCCGCTGTGGATCCCCGCCGACGCGGCTGCGGGCACGTGGCAGATCGGCACGGCGCGCGCGCAGGCGGCGGGGCTGCGTTGCCGCCCGGTCGCGGACACGATCGCGGACACGTGGGCGTGGCTGCGCGACGGCGGCGAGACGGCGCTCACGGCGTGGCGGGCCGAGATGCGCCCCCGCGGTCTCAGCGCGGAGCGCGAGCGGGAGCTGCTCGCGGCCGTGTGAGAGGCTCGCGCGATGGCGCGCGACCTCAAGCTCGGCCTCAACACCGGCTACTGGAGCGGCGGGCCGCCGGCCGGGATCGAGGAGACGATCGCCGAGGCCGAGCGGCTCGGCTTCGACTCCCTGTGGACCGCCGAGGCGTACGGGTCCGACGTGCTGACCCCGCTGGCGTGGTGGGGCTCGAGGACGCAAGGCATGCGGCTCGGCACCGCGATCGTGCAGCTCTCGGCGCGTACGCCCGCGGCGACCGCGATGGCGGCGATGACGATGGACCACCTCTCCGGCGGGCGCTTCATCCTCGGGCTCGGCGTCTCCGGTCCCCAGGTCGTCGAGGGCTGGTACGGGCAGCCGTTCGCCAAGCCGCTCGCGCGCACCCGCGAGTACATCGCGATTCTGCGCGACATCTTCGCGCGTGAGGCGCCGGTCACCGCGGCGGGCCCGCATTACCCGCTCCCTTATCCCGACGGGACCGGGTTCGGCAAGCCGCTGAAGTCGACGCTGCACCCGCTGCGCGACTCGATCCCGATCTTCCTCGGCGCCGAGGGCCCGAAGAACGTCGCCCTCTGCGCCGAGCTGT
>DATFRW010000329.1:0-4417 GCA_035262945.1 Solirubrobacteraceae bacterium | reverse complement strand
GAACGCAAGGTCGGCAACGGCCTCGAGTCCACGGCTGTCGTCCCGCTCGGCCCCAACCGCGCGCTGCACCTCGTGCGCGCCGGCCGCGAGCTGGTCCTCGTCGGCGTCGCCGAGCACGGCGTCACGCCGATCCGCACCTACACGATCGAAGAGGCGCTCGAGCTCGGGCTCATCGGCGAGGACTTCGAGGACTCAGACCCGCCGCGCGCCGGCGCCGTGCGCTGGCTGGACCGCCTGCGCGACCGGACGGTCCGCCGATGATCGCCGCCGCAGCCACCGATGGCGGCAACGCCGTTCAGCTGCTGCTGCTCGTCGGCGGGCTCACGCTCATCCCGGCGCTGCTGTTCACCGTCACCGGCTTCACCCGGATCATCGTCGTCCTCGGCTTCATCCGCCAGGGCCTCGGGACGCAGGCCGCGCCGCCCAACCAGGTGCTCGTCGCGATCGCGCTGTTCCTGACCATCTTCGTGATGGCCCCGACCTTCAAGCAGATCAAGACCGAGGCCATCGACCCGCTCCAGTCGCACAAGATCACGCAGAAGCAGGCCTTCGAGCGCGGTCAGGAGCCGCTGCGCGAGTTCATGTTCCGCCAGACGCGCACGAGCGACCTCGCGCTGTTCGTGAAGCTCGGCAAGGTCCCGAACGTCAAGACGCGCAAGGACGTCCCCACCTACGTCCTCATCCCCGCGTTCATCATCTCCGAGCTCAAGACGGCGTTCCAGATCGGCTTCCTGATCTTCCTGCCGTTCCTGGTCATCGACCTCGTCGTCAGCTCGACCTTGATGTCGATGGGCATGGTGATGCTGCCGCCGGTCTTCATCTCGCTCCCGTTCAAGATCCTGCTGTTCGTCCTCGTCGACGGCTGGAACCTCGTCACCCGATCGCTCGTGGAGAGCTTTCACTGATGAGCGCGGACACCGTCGTCGAGCTCTCGACCCAGGCGCTCGAGCTCGCGCTGCGCGTCGCGCTGCCGCTGCTGCTCGTCGGCCTCGTGGTCGGCGTCGCCGTCTCGGTCTTCCAGGCCGTCACGCAGATCCAGGAGCAGACGCTCTCCTTCATCCCGAAGATCCTCGCGCTGGCCGGCGTGCTCATCGTCGCCGGCCCGTGGATGCTCAACCAGCTGCTCTCGTACACGACCGACCTGTGGGCGTCGATCCCGCAGCTCATCGGATGACGGTCAACGAGCTCATCTCGCAGTTCGGCGAGCAGCACGTGGCCGCGTTCTTCCTCGTGCTCGCGCGGATCAGCCCGCTGTTCGTGCTCGCGCCGCTGTTCAGCTCGAAGCTCGTGCCCGCCCGCGTGCGCGGGATCGTCGCGGTCGGGCTGGCCATCGGCATCGCGCCGATCGTGTCGAAGGGCGTGCACGTGCCGCTCGGCGCCTACGACATGACCTGGCTCGTGCTGAAGGAACTGCTCGTCGGCGCCGCCTTCGCGTTCTCGATTGGCGCGCTGTTCGCCGCGCTGAGCTCCGCGGGCTCCCTGCTCGACACCTCGATCGGCTTCTCCTACGGCAGCCTCGTCGACCCGCTCACCGGCAACCAGTCGACGGTGCTCGCCCAGCTCTACGGCCTCGTCGGCACGGTCGTCTTCATCGTCATCGGCGGCGACGGCTGGATCGTGCGCGGGCTCGCCCGCACCTACGACCTCGTCGGGCTCGACCAGGCGCCGGACCTCGGCCGCCTCATCGGCGCCGTCGACGCCAGCTTCGCCGGGATCATGACCGCGGCGATCGAGGTCGCCGGGCCGGTCATGCTCGCGCTGATCCTCACCGACGCCGCGTTCGGCGTCGTCTCGCGCGTCGTGCCCCAGCTCAACGTCTTCGCCGTCGGCTTCCCGGCGAAGATCGTCGTCGGCCTGCTCCTCATCGGGGCCACGCTGCCCTTCGTCGCCGGGTGGATCTCCGGCGAACTGCAGCAGGACGTCGGCGCCGCCCTCAACGCGATTCGAGTCGCCTAATGGCCGGCGAGAAGACCGAGAAGGCAACACCCAAGCGCCGCAAGGAGGCGCGCGACCGCGGGCAGATCGCGCGCTCGACAGACCTTCAGGGCGCCGTGGTGCTGCTGGCCGGCATCGTCACCATCGGCGCCTTCGGGCCCAAGCTCGTGGAGCGGATGGCGGACTCCATGCGCGCAGCGATCGCGCAGATGAGCTCGCCCGACGTCGTCTCGCGCCAGGGCATCGGCACGCTGCTCGGCCACGCCGGCGAGGCCGCGCTGCTGGCCGTCGCACCCATCGCGATTGCCTGCGCGCTGGCCGGCGTCGCGGTCAGCCTCGGCATGGTCGGCTTCAAGCCCTCCGGCAAGGCGCTGCGGCCCGACCCCAAGCGCATGAACCCGTGGGCCGGCGCGAAGAACATCTTCGGCGCCAACGCGCTCGTCGAGACCTTCAAGTCGGTCGCGAAGGTCGGCGTGGTGGCGGCGATCGTCGCCATTGCGCTGCTGCCGCGGCTGCCCGAGTTCGGCGGGATGGTCGGCATCTCCCCAGTCGACTTCGGGGCGATCCTCGCCGGCGACATGGGCTCGCTCGTCAAGCGCGCCGCGTTCGCCTACCTGCTCATCGGCATCGCCGACTTCGCCTGGCAGCGCCGCCGCCACGAGAAGTCGCTGCGGATGGACAAGCAGGAGGTCAAGGACGAGGCCAAGGAGCAGAACCTGCCCGCCGAGGTCCGCACCGCCCTGCGCCGGCGCGCGATGGAGATCTCGCGCAAGCGCATGATGGCCGCGGTCCCCGAGGCCGACGTCGTGGTCACCAACCCGACGCACTACTCGGTCGCGCTGCGCTACGACGGCACCAAGTCCGAGGCCCCCGAGGTCGTCGCGAAGGGCAAGGGCCACGTCGCGCTCCGCATTCGCGAGATCGCCCGCGAGCACGGCGTGCCCGTCATCCCCGACCCGCCGCTGGCGCGCGGCCTCCACGCCGACGTCGAGCTCGGCCACCAGATTCCCGAGCAGTTCTTCGGCGCCGTCGCCGCCGTCCTCGCCTTCGTCTACCGCACCGCCGCGCGGAGGGCAGCCGCATGACGAACGCCCTGAAGCGCGCCGCGCGCTACTCCGACCTCATCGCCGCCGGCGTCGTCGTGCTGGTCGTGGTGATGATGGTCATCCCGCTGCCGCCGGTGCTGCTCGACCTGGCGATCACGCTGAACATCAGCGCCGCGCTGGCCATCGTCGTCTCGACGCTCTACGTCCGGCGGGCCCTCGACTTCGCCGCCTTCCCGTCGCTGCTCCTGCTGACCACGCTGTTCCGCCTCGCGATCAACGTCTCGGTGACGCGGCTCATCCTGCTCCACGGCGATGCCGGCAACGTCGTCAAGGCGTTCGGCGAGTTCGTCGTCGGCGGCAACGTGGTCGTCGGTCTCGTCGTCTTCCTCATCCTCGTCGTCATCCAGATCGTCGTCGTGACGAACGGCGCCGGGCGCGTGGCCGAGGTCGGCGCCCGCTTCACGCTCGACGCGATGCCCGGCAAGCAGATGGCGATCGACGCCGACCTCAACGCCGGCCAGATCACCGAGGAGGAAGCGCGCCGCCGCCGCGAGGACATCTCGCGCGAGGCCGACTTCTACGGCGCGATGGACGGCGCCTCGAAGTTCGTGAAGGGCGACGCGATGGCCGCCGTCCTCATCACCGCGATCAACCTGATCGGCGGCATCGTCATCGGCGTCGTCCAGCAGGGCATGCCGTTCTCCGAGGCGATCCAGCACTTCTCGCTGCTGAGCGTCGGCGACGGCCTCGCCGCCCAGATCCCCGCGCTGCTCATCTCGGTCGCCACCGGCATCATCGTCACGCGCTCGGCCTCGAAGGCCGACCTCGGCTCCGACGTCGCCAAGCAGATCGCGATGCAGCGCAAGGCGCCGCTCGTCGCCGGCGTCGTCATCTGCCTCTTCGCGCTGATCCCGGGCCTGCCGAAGATCCCGTTCCTGCTCATCGGCGGGCTGTTTCTGTTCGCCGGCCGCGCGATCGGCCAGATGCTCACCGAGCGCGAGCAGGCGGAAGTCAAGCAGGCCGCGAAGGACGCGCTGCCCACGCCCGCGACGCCGCGCGACCAGGCGCTCGAGGCGCTCTCGATCGACCCGGTCGAGCTGTCGGTCGGCTTCGGTCTCGTGCCGCTCGTCGACAGCGGCTCGGGCGGCTCGCTGCTGGCCCGCGTCGGCGCGGTGCGCCGCCAGGTCGCGGCCGAGCTCGGCGCGGTCATCCCGCCCGTGCGCATCCACGACGACGTCGCGCTCGGCTCACACGAGTACGTCATGAAGGTGCGCGGCAACGAGGTCGCGCGCGGGTCGGTCATGGCCGGCCACCAGCTCGCCCTGGACCCGGGCGACGCCGTCGGCCAGCTCGCCGGGATCCCGACCACCGAGCCGGCCTTCGGGCTGCCCGCGGTGTGGATCCCCGACGCGGCGCGCGCCGAGGCCGAGGCGCTC
>DATFRW010000328.1:0-16175 GCA_035262945.1 Solirubrobacteraceae bacterium | reverse complement strand
CGCGTCGACGAGCACCCAGCGCTGCGGCACCGCGCGCAGGCTCGGGTAGTGGCTGCTCGCGTCGCTGACGAGCTGATGGAGCTCGGCGAGCGCCTCGACGCCCGCGTAGCCGGCGCCCACGAACACGAAGGTGAGGTGGCGTTCGGCGTTGTCGGGGTCGGCGTCGGCCAGCTCGAGCTGGCGGATCACGTGGTCGCGCAGGTGGATCGCGTCGCCCAGGCGCTTGAAGCCCAAGCCGTAGTCGGCGAGGCCGGGAACGGCGGGGACGCGCGGCACGGCGCCGAGAGCCAGCACGAGCCGGTCGTACGTGAGCCCGAGCGAACCGAGCTCGGTGTCGACCTCGACTCGCCGCGCGTCCTCGTCGAGGCCGACCGCGCGACCGCGCACGATCTCCGCGTGCGGGCACATCACTCGCAGCGGGACGACGACGTGGCGCGGCTCGATCGCGCCGGCGGCGACCTCGGGCAGCAGCGGCGTGTAGAGCATCGAGCTGTCGGGGCTGACGACGGTCGCTCCGCGCTTGCCGAGCAGGCGCGCGACGTAGGCGCCGCCGAAGCCGCCGCCGAGGATGAGCGTGCCGCCGCGGGCGGCACGCGGGATGTCGGTGGTGATGGTGTGATCGAGAGTCATGGCGCAGTGGAAGGTCGCAGCGGCTGGCCGGGCTCGAATCCGGAGGTCCCCTAGTCGTGCGGCGAAGCGGCCCTAGTCGGGCGCCTCACACCAGGTGCCGCACTTCGGGCTGCTCGTCGAGCTCGATCCGGATCAGCTCGCTCCGCGAGGTGATCCCGAGCTTGTCGAACACCTTGCGCAGGTGGTACTCGACGGTCTTCGGGCTTACGAAGAGCTGAGCGGCGACCGCCTTGTTCGTAGCGCCGTCGCCGACGAGCCGCGCGACCTGAAGCTCCTGCGGCGTGAGCTGAGCGAGCGGGCTGATGTCGCGCTTGCGAGCGGTCTCGCCGGTGGCGCGCAGCTCGCGCCGCGCGCGCTCGGCCCACGGCTCGGCGCCGACGCGGTCGAACCCCTCGAAGGCGGCGCGCAGGTGCCCGCGGGACTCCGTCTTGCGCCGCTCGCGGCGCAGGTACTCGCCGAAGTGCAGCTGGATGCGCGCGCGATCGAGCGGGCGCGCGTGGTCAAGGCTGTCGACCGCCGCCGCGAAGCCGGCCTCCGCCTCGTCAGGCGTTTCCGCAACGAGCGCCCGGCAGTCGGCCAGCACCGGCGCCGCCCATGGCGGCGCGACGCCCGCCACCCACGCTTCGAGGCGAGAGACCGCCTCGTCGGCAACCTCGCGACGGCCGACGTGCACGGCAGCCTCGACCCGGTCCCAGGCGCTCAGGATCGGCACCATGGGATGCCCGAAGCCTGGGCGTACCTCCAAGGTGCCGAGCAGCCGGACCAAGCCCGCCTCCCAGCGGCCCAGGGCCACGTCGAGGTGGGCGAGCGCCCACGTCGCCAGGACCGCGGGCAGCGCCAGCCCGCGCTCGAGCGCGACAGCCAGCACGTCGTCGGCGAGGCGCCGGCACTCCTCCTCCTCGCCGCGCATCCCTGCGATCCACGCCAAACAGGTCATCGGGAGCGCGCGGGCATTCTCGGCCCCGGTGTCCTCTGCGAGTCGCGTCGCCTCGCTTGCCGATTCGGCGGCATCGGCCACCAGCCCGTCCCATAAAGCCACGTTGGCTCGCAGCGCCAGGGTCTGAGGCAGGACGCCGATCGCGCCGCGCTCACGCGCCAGCCGGATCGCGCGGTCGTAGTACCAGCGCGCCCGCGGCCAGTTGCCCAGGAAGATGTTCGCTGAGCCGGCGATCTCCAGCATCCGTGGATCGTCGAGCGAGTCAGCCCGCGACAGCGCCTCCTCGATGAGCCCGACGGTCGCCTCGGCCTCACCGGTGGTCATGCCGCGCCCCAATCCGCTCAGCACCCGTACGAGGAAGACCTCCTCGTCGCTGTCGGGATCGGGATCGATCGCGTCGGCCAAGCCGTAGGCCTGCACGAGGCGGGCGAGCTCTCCGGCAAGGGCTGCGGCGACGCAGGACAGCGCCAGCAGCTGCAGGCCCGCGGCCCGGTCGACCGGTAAGACAGCGCGCGCGGCCTCGACGAGCACCAGGTGCCCGTCGCCGGGACGCCCGGCCGCAATCGCCAGCGTGCCACGGACCTTGGCGGCGACCCCCCGCCGAATCGGATCGTCGAGACCCGGCTCGGCGCGGTCGAGCAGCGCCTCGGACTGTGCAACGCGGCCGGCGAGTGCGGCTGCGACCGCGGCGCCGAGCAGATGCTCGGTCTGCCGCGTCGGGTCGGAGTCCAAGGCGGCCGCCCGCTCCAATGCCCGGGCTGCCGCGGCGTGTCCGCCGCGGCGCTCCGCGCGGTCGGCGGTGCGCGTCAGCGCCGCGGCAACGTCGTCATCTGGCGCCGTCGCCGCGATCGCCCGATGCCAGGCGGCACGGTCGGCATCAGCGTCGTTGTCGAGGGCGGCCGCCAGAGCCTCGTGCACGGCGCGTCGCTCGCCGAAGCTCGCGGCGCGGTACACCGACGAGCGCACGAGCGGATGACGGAACTGCAGCCGCTCGCCGTCGGTCGCGAGAAGTCCCGACTGCTCGGCCACGTCGAAGGCCGTCGGTGGCAGGCCGAGGCCGGTCGCAGCACGCAGGACCGTGCCCACGTCGCCGGTGTCGTCGGCTGCGGCGAGGAGCAGGACACGGCGAGCGCCTTGGTCGAGCGGGCGAACGCGCGCGAGATACGCGCGCTCGATGCCCGCGGTGAGCGGCAGGTCGAGGTCCAGCGGTGCACGGCCGGCGCGTTGTTCGCCGGTGAGCGCAGCTGGGAGCTCCCGCAACGCCAGAGGGTTGCCGCCGGTGGCGCGCACGAGCTGCTGGCGCACGGTCGCGGGCAGGTCGTCCTCGCCGTGCAGCATCGCCTCGGCCGCGACGTCGTCGATACCGCTGATGCCGAGCTCGGGCAGCCCGGGCGCCTCGAAACGCCGCGCCTCACCCTCGCGCGCGGCGAAGAGGAAGGCGACGGGATCGGCGTGCAGCCGACGGGCCACGAACACGAGGGCGTCGGCTGATGCGCCGTCGAGCCAGTGCGCGTCGTCGACCACGCAGAGCAGCGGCTGCGCGTCGGCCTCGGCCGTCAGCATGCCGAGCACCGCCACCGAGATGAGGAAGCGGTCCTCGACGCGTTCGGCCGACAGGCCGAAGGCGCCGCGGAGCGCGGCGGCCTGGACCTCCGGAAGCCCATCCGCGCCTTCGAGCACCGGCCACAGCAGTTGGTGCAACCCCGCGAACGGCAGCTCGGACTCGGCCTCGATCCCCGAGCCTGAGAGCACTCCCATTCCCTCGGCCCGCGCTGCTGCGTACTCGAGCAGCGCGGACTTCCCGATCCCGGCTTCGCCGCGCAGGACGAGGGCGCCGCTGCGCGATGCCCGCGCCCCTTCCAGCAGCTCGTCGATGGCGCTGCATTCGCGCTCTCGCCCCAGCAGCACCTCCCGACTCTACGCCCGCACGACTAGGAGCGGGGACTAGTGACCTGCCCGATTCGACGAGGGTCGCCGCGGAAGACCATCGCGGCCATGTCCACCAAGACCCCCGCACGCCGGCCGTCACCGGCCCTCATCCTCTTGATCCCCCTCGTGGCGGCGCTCGTCCTGACGCTGTTCGCGTGGCCGCAGGCGCGGATGGAGCCGCGCGACCTCCCCGTCGGCGTCGCCGGCCCCGCCGTCCCGGCGCAGGCGATCGAACACAAGCTCGAGGCCCAGGACGGCGCCTTCGAGGTCCATCGCTACGCGGACGAGGCCGCCGCCCGCGATGCCATCGCGGATCGCGAGATCTACGGCGCCATCGCACTCGCGCCGTCGGGCGCGAAGGCCCTGACCGCGACCGCCGCCAGCCCGGCCGTCGCGCAGATGATCACCAACGCCGCGCACGAGAGCCCGGGACGGTCGGTGCAGGTGGAGGACGTCGCGCCCGCGCGCCGCGTCACCGCGCTTTCCGCCGCGATCCTGCCGCTCATCCTCGCCGGCGCGCTGACCGCCCTGATCAGCGGGCTGTTCGCGACCGGCGGGCTGCGGCGGGCCGGCGTCGTGGTCGCGGGCGCGCTCCTGGTCGGCCCGGCCGCCGCGCTCGTCGTGCAGAACTGGCTCGGCGTCGTCGACGGCAGCTGGGCCGCCAACGCCGCCGCGCTCAGCCTCACAGTGCTCGCCGTCGCCGCGACGGTCGCCGGTCTCGAAGCGTTGCTCGGGCACGCCGGCACGCTCCTGGGCGTCCTCACGATGATCCTCATCGGCAACCCGTTCGCCGGCGTCGCGACGGGTCCAGAGATGCTGCCGCGGCCGGTCGGCGACCTCGGTCAGCTGCTGCCGCCCGGCGCCGGCGGCAACCTGCTGCGCAGCACGGGCTACTTCGACGGCGCCGCGGCCGGAAGCCACATCGCCGTCCTCGCTACGTGGGCCGCGGCGGGAATCGCCGCGATGCTGGCGGCGACCGTGGTGAGCCGCAGGCGCGCCGCGTCGCGCGCGCAGGTCGTCGCCACCGCCGGAGGTGCGTCGTGACCGTCAGTTACGACGCGGTCCTGTTCGACCTCGATGGCGTGCTCACGTCGACGGCGTCGCTACACGCGGCGTGCTGGAAGGCCGTCTTCGACGAGGTACTCGCCGACTGCGCGCGCCGCACGGGCGACGCGCAGGAGCCGTTCGACGCGGAGCGCGACTACCTCGCTCACGTCGACGGCAAGGCACGCGAGGACGGCGTGCGCGATTTCCTGGACGCGCGCGGCGTTCGCGACTACGACGTGAACGCCATCGCCGAGCGCAAGCAGGCGCTCGTCGAGGACGCGTTGGCCCGGGAGGGCGTGATGGCCTTCCCGGGCTCAGTCCAGTGGGTGGAGTACCTGCGCAGCGCCGGCGTTCGCACCGCGGTCGTGTCCTCGAGCGCGAACTGCGACGAGGTGCTGCGCGCCGCGGGGATCGCGGGCCTGTTCGAGCTCACCGTCGACGGGCGCGACGTCGCGTCGCTCGGGCTGCGCGGCAAGCCCGCGCCCGACGGCTTCCTCGAGGCGGCCCGACGGCTCGGCGTCGCGCCGCACCGCGCGGTCGTGGTCGAGGACGCGCTCGCGGGCGTCGCGGCGGGCCGCGCGGGCGACTTCGGCGTCGTCATCGGCGTCGCCCGCAGCGCCAAGCGCGCAGACCTGCGCGCCGCCGGCGCGCATCTCGTCGTCGAAGACCTTGGAGATCTCCTGCCATGACCCCGAACCACGCCGGGGCCGCTCGCCTGCGCGAGCGGCTCGAAGAACGCCTCGCCCGCGTCCCGTCCGAGCAGACGTACCCGGTGGACGACTGGCAGATCGTCGAGCGCCGCTTCGCGCCCGAGTACCTGCCCTCGCTCGAGTCGGTGTTCGCGGTGGCGAACGGCTATCTCGGCCTGCGCGGCACGCCCGAGGAGGGCACCCCGGCGCACGAGGCGGGTGCCGTGCTCAACGGCTTCCACGAGACGTGGCCGATCGTCTACCCCGAGGACGCCTACGGCCTCGCGCGGACCGGCCAGACGATCGTCAACGCCACCGACGGCACGGTCATCCGGCTGTTCGTCGACGACGAGCCGTTCGACCTCACCACCGCACGGATCCTGCGCTTCGAGCGCGTGCTCGACATGCAGATCGGCGTGCTCTCGCGCGAGGTCGAGTTCGAGACCGCCCGGGGCCAGCGCATGCTCCTGCGCTCGCGGCGCCTCGCCTCGCTCGAGCACCGGCACCTGGCCGCGATGGACTACGAGGTCACCGCGCTCGACGCGAGCGTGCGGATCGCGATCTCCTCGGAGCTCGTCACCCACGGGCCCGGCGAGGCGTCCGACGACGACCCGCGCCGCGGCAAGGGCTTCGCCGAGAAGGTGCTCGTCCCGGTCGCCGCGCGCGCCCGCGATCGGCGCGCGGTGCTGCAGCTCGCCACCCGCAACAGCGGCCTGGAGATGGCGGTGGGGATGGAGCACGCGGTCGAGTCGGCGGCGCCGGTGTCGATGGAAGTGAGTGCGGAGGACGACGGCGCGAAGCTCGTCGTGCTGGCCAACCTCGAGCCGGGCGAGCCGCTGCGGCTGTCCAAGTACGTCGCCTACCACTGGGAGCGCCAAGCGCCGGCGGGCGACCTCATCGCGCGCGCCGACCGCACCCTGGATCGCGCGGCGCACGACGGCTACCACCTGATCGAGTTCGAGCACCGCCGCCACGTCGAGGAGTTCTGGGCGCGCAGCGACATCGAGCTCGAGGGCGCCCCCGACCTCCAGCAGGCGGTGCGCTTCAGCCTCTTCGAGCTCATGCAGGCAACCGCCCGCGGCGAGGGGCTCGGCGTCCCGGCCAAGGGGCTGACCGGCCACGGCTATGAGGGGCACTACTTCTGGGACACCGAGATCTACGTCGTCCCGTTCCTCGTCCACACGAGCCCGCAGTGGGCGAGGCAGGTGCTCCAGTTCCGCTGCGGGATGCTCGACGCCGCCCGCGAACGCGCGCGGGAGGTCGGCCACCGCGGCGCGCTCTACCCGTGGCGCACGATCAGCGGCGCCGAGGCTTCGGCGTGGTACGCGGCGGGGACGGCGCAGTACCACATCAACGCCGACATCGCCTACGCCATGCGCCAGTACGGACAGGTCACCGGCGACGTCGCCTTCATCCTCGACGCCGGTGCCGAGGTCCTCGTCGAGACCGCCCGCCTGTGGATGGAGCTGGGGTTCTTCTCCGACCGCACCGACGGCCGCTTCTGCATCAACAGCGTCACCGGCCCGGACGAGTACACGACCGTCGTCGACAACAACGCCTACACGAACCTCATGGCCAAGGAGCACCTCGAGAGCGCCACGACCCTGCTGGAGTGGCTCGCCGCGCGCGAGCCGGACTCGTACGCGCGGCTCGTCCGCGCCACCGGGATCTCCGAGGACGAGATCGAGGGCTGGCGCCAAGCGGCCGCGCGCATGTACGTGCCGCGCCACGAGGAGCTCGGGATCGTCCTGCAGGACGAGCGCTTCCTCGAGCGCAAGCGCTGGGACTTCGACGCGACGCCGCTCGACAAGTACCCGCTGCTCCTGCACCACCACCCGCTCGAGCTCTACCGCCATCAGGTGATCAAGCAGACCGACGTCGTGCTCGCGACGTATCTCGTCGGCCACCACTTCAGCGACGAGGAGAAGCGGCGCACCTTCGACTACTACGACCCGCTGACCACCGGCGACTCGACGCTCTCGGCGTGCATCCAGAGCGTCATGGCCTCGGAGGTCGGCTATCCCGAGGCGGCGCTCGAGTACTTCGTGCACGCCTGCGCGGTGGACCTTGCCGACGTCCACGGCAACACCGCAGACGGGATTCACATCGCGTCGTGCGGCGGCACGTGGCTGGCGCTCGTCGCCGGCTTCGGCGGCCTGCGCGAGACCGACGGCGACGTCGCCTTCCACCCGCGGCTGCCGGACGAGTGGGACCGGCTGCGATTCCGCGTGCAGGTGCGCGGCCAGCTCGTCGAGATCGACATGACCCACGCGCGGACCACCTACGTCCTCGTGGAGGGCAGCGGCCTGACCATCCAGCACTTCGGCGAGGCCGTGCGGCTGGCTCAGAGCGAGGCGCGCAGCTTCAGCACGCGCCGCAGCGACGCGTCGAGCGCGGCGTCATCGACCTTGCCCTCCCCGATCGCGTCCGCGAGCGTGTCGGCGGCCCGGTCGGCTGCGGCGTAGGTGCGCGCGTAGAGCAAGAGGTCGACGCCCGCGCGCGCGGCGCGCAGGCCGGCGCCGGTCGCGCCACCGTACGCGGCGAAGGCCGGCGCCTCCAGATCGTCGGTGATCGTCACGCCGTCGAAGCCGACGCCGTCGCGCAGCTCGCGCTGGACGACGCGCGGCGAGAGCACGGCGGGCACCGACGACAGCGCGGGATAGATCGCACTCGACAGCATCACGAGGCCCGCGCCGGCGCGGACCGCGGCGCGGAAGGGGACGCGGTCGACCGCGTGCAGCTCGCGCCGCGGGACGTCGATGCTGACCGTGCCGACGTCCGTGTTGCGCGGCGCGGCGCCGAAGCCCGGGAAGTGCTTCGCCGTCGCCGCGACGCCGCCGGCGCGCAGCCCCCCGGCGAAGGCGGCGCCGAAGCGGGCGGCATCCGACGCGGTGAACCCGAAGCCGCGGCCCTCGGCGTGCAGCGCGCTCTCGGGGCGCACGACGTCGACGACGGGGGCGAGGTCGACGTTCATCCCGGCCTCGCGCAGCGTCGCCGCCGTCGCCCGGCCCTCGGCGCGCGCGACTGTCGGCCGGCCGGTCGCCCCCATCTCGGGCGCGCTGCGCGACGGCGCGCCGGGCAGCCGCTTCACGCTGCCGCCCTCCTGGTCGACCATGAGAAGCAGCGGCGCGCGCAGGCCGGCGGGGCGCGGCACGCGCTGCAGCCGGCGCGTGAGCGCGCGCACCTCGGCCGCGGTGCCGAGGTTCGCGCCCAGGAACACGATGCCCGCGGCCTCGCCGCGGCGGATGCGGCGCAGCAGCGCGGCGGGCGGCGTGTGCCCGGCGAACGGGAAGATCACGTGCTGGCCCGCGAGCTGCGCCGGGGTCAGGGCGGGCGCACGGCTGGCGGGCGGCGCAGCCGAGCGGCTCGTCGCGGTGTCGTTGGTGCCCTGCTTGCCGCCGCCACACGCGGCGAGTGCAAGGACTGCGACGAGCGCGACGGCGCAGCGAATCACCGCGTAAAGCTTGTCCCCGGGGTCAGACGCTGCGCGAAGGCGGCGACCAGGCGCGCGGTCGCGGCGAGGTCGTCGAGGTCCACCATCTCGACCGGCGAGTGCATATAGCGCAGCGGCACGCCGACCGTGGCGACCGGGATGCCGGCGCGCGTGAGGTGGATCGCGTCCGCGTCGGTGCCCGTGTAGCGCGCGGAGGCGGCGACGGTGAACGGGATCCCCTCCGCCTCGGCCGTCTCGTACAGCAGCTCGAACACGGCCGGGTGCAGGGTCGTGCCGCGCTCGAGCACCGGGCCCGAGCCGAACGGATGCGCCCCCAGCTCGTTGACGTCGATGCCCGGCGCGTCCGTAGCGTGCGTGACGTCGACGACGATCGCGACGTCGGGATTGAGCGCGTAGGCCGTCGTGCGGGCGCCGGCGAACGTGGTCTCCTCCTGGACCGTCGCGACGGCGAAGACGTCGCCCGGCGCGCCGCCGGCCTCGTGGATGAGCCGCACCGCCTCGTAGGCGACGTAGCAGCCGAGGCGGTTGTCCATCGCCCGCGCGACCGCGCGGTTGTTGGGCAGCTCGATCGGATCGCCGGCGATCACCGCGACGTCGCCGATGCGCACCATGCTCCGCGCGTCGTCGCCGTCCTTGGCACCGATGTCGATGTGCATCTCCTCCAGGCGGGCGACCTTCTTGCGGTCGTCGTCCTTGAGCAGGTGGATCGGCTTGCGGCCGACGACCCCCGCGATGGCGCCGTCGCGGGTGGTGACGGTCACGCGCTGGCCGACGAGGATCTGCGGATCCCATCCGTGCCCTGCGAAGCGCAGGAAGCCGGCGTCGTCGATATGCGTGACCACCAGCCCGATCTCGTCGATGTGGCCGTAGACGGCGAGTGTCGGCCCGTCCGCCGTGCCCGGCACGCGCGCCCAGACGGAGCCCATGACGTCGGTAGTGGCCTCTGCGTAGGCGCTTACGGCGTCGCGGAACGCGGCCGCGGAAGCGCCCTCGTAGCCGGAGGGACCCTGGGCCAGGAGCAGCGCGCGAAGGACGGGCGGGATCGGCATCGGCGGGCACCCTAGCGTTCAAAGGGAACCTTCGGGCTATCCCCGCCTCGACGCGGACCCCCTGTTGGGAGCATCATTCACCCATGATCCGCGTCCTCGTCGTCGACGACCACCCGGTGCTGAGGGCGGGCCTCGAGGCGGTCCTGCGCGCGGAGCCCGGGTTCGTGTGCGTCGGCACCGCGGGCGACGGCCACGAGCTGCTGGCCGGTCTGCGCCGCACGCGCCCCGACGTCGTGCTCCTCGACTGGCGCCTGGGCGGCGAAGACGGCGTCGCGCTCTGCCGCACCCTGCGCGCCGAGCCCGCGGCCCCCGAGGTCGTGCTCTACACCGCGACGGCCGACGAGGAGCTCGCGGCGGAGGCCCGCGAGGCGGGCGCGCACGCGGTGGTCGAGAAGAGCGCCGTCATCGACGACCTCTTCGACGCGCTGCGGCTTGCCGTGCGCGGCGGCCGCCAAGCGGCATAGGTAGTTGATCCCGACTACCGGGCGCGCTCGACCGTCCCCTCGATCAGCCCATAGGGCTCGGTCGTGGCCTGGAAGATCCGGTTCTCGTTGCGCAGCCCGAAGCGCTCGAGGTCGAAGAGCAGGTGGTGGCGGTTGGGCAGGGCGAGGCGGACGCGCTCGATCGCCTCGACCGCGCGCAGGACGGCCTCGCCCATGCGCTGGAGCGTGAACTGGACGGAGGGGCTGTAGTGATCGGCGAAGCTGGCCAGGAGCGCGTCGCGGGCGTCATGCCACGCGGCGCCGTAGTCGATGCCGCCCTCGGCGTAGGACCAGCGGGCGCTCACCGCGGTGGCGAGGATGCGGTCGTCGGTCTCGGGCAGCGTCGTGTACCCCTCGCGCAGGAACCCCTCCCACCCCGAGCCGGTCGTGCGCAGGAGCTCGAGGCCCTCGATGCCCGCCTCGACGCGTGCGTGGTGCCCGTCGCCGCTGACCACCGCGACGCGATCGCCGCCCCCGGCGCGCCGGAACGCGTGGTCGTGGTCGCCGAGCCGCTCCCACGGGTGCTCCGCGAGCTGCACGCGCGCGCGTTCGACGGTCGGACCCACGGTGACGAAGCGCTCGACGAGCACCCGCCCGAAGCTCTCGAGGTTCCTCACGTCGTGCTCGGCGGCCAGCGCGTAGACGGTGTTGCGCATGGTGTCCGTGGCCAGCAGCGTGCTGTTGTCGCCGGACTTGTACGCGGTCGTGAAGTCGCCTTCGAGCGTCACGTCGACGGTGACGTCGGAGAGCTCGTGACGCGCCTCGTCGCGCACGATCTTCACCAGGCGGATCTCGGACTTGCCGTACGCGGCTTCTCGAAGCACGAACGTCAACGCGGTCAGCTCCCTCGGTAGGTGCTGTAGCCGAACGGGCTCAGCAGCAGGGGCACGTGGTGGGGCTCGTTGGCCGCGACGATGAAGACGACCTCGACCTCGGGGTAGAACGGCGCCTCGCCGAAGTCGCGGAAGTACGAGCCGGTGTCGAAGGTCAGGCGGTAGCGGCCGGGCTTGAGCGGCGCGCCGTCCGGGAGCAGCGTGCGCAGGCGCCCGTCCACGTCGGTGCGGCCGCGGCCGAGCTCCCACCACTCGTCCTCGTCGGAGCGCTCGAGGACGACGGGCACGTCCGCCGCCGGGCGGCCGCGGGCGGTGTCGAGGACATGCGTGGTGATCACCGGCGCTCCTCCAGTCGCAGGCGCGCGATCTTGGCGATCTCGCCGAGGGCGATCTCGACCTCGTCGTCGGCGTCGTTGCGCAGCCGCTCCTCGCCCCACGCGAGCATCGACTCTCTCGTGTGCTCGCGCACGCAGATGACCAGCGGGAAGCCGAACCGCTCGCGATAGGCGGCGTTGAGCGCGCGCCAGCGGTCGGCCTCGTCCGCGGCGAGGCCCTGGAGGCCGGCCGACGCCTGCTCGCGGCTCGATGCCTCCGAGAGCTCGGCGCGCATGGCGAGCTCCGGGTGCGCGCGGATGAGCTCGAGCTGGCGCTCGCGCGGCGCCTCGCCCACGACCGCCACCAGCGCCGCGTGGAGCTCGTCGAGGCCGGCGAAGGGCCCGCGGGCGTAGGCCGCGCGCGCAACCCACGGCGAATGCTCGAAGACGCCGTCGAGCGACGCGACGAACGCCTCTTCGCCGAGGCCGACGATGTGCTCGGGCCGCGCCGGGATGCGGCGCAGCTCGCGGCCGGTGGCCGCGCGCAGCGCGGCGGCGATGGCCGGCGGCGTCGAGATGTTCGGCGGCTCGCCGACGCCCTTCAGCCCATACGGCGCGGTCGGGTCGGCGTGCTCGAGCACCTCGATGCGCACCGGCGGCATGTCGAGGATCGTGGGCAGCAGGTAGTCGGTGAACGACGCGTTGAGCACCTTGCCGTCGCGGACCTGAATCTCCTCCATGAGCGCGAGGCCGAGGCCCTGCGCGCTGCCGCCCTCGATCTGGCCCTCGAGCGCCTGCGGGTTGATCGCCTTGCCGACCTCCTGCGCCGTGGCCAGCTCGACGACGCGGACCAGGCCCAGCTCGGTGTCGACGTCGACGACCGCGCGGTGCGCGGAGAACGCGTACTGCACGTGGGCGTCGCCCTGGCCGTTCTCGTCGAGCGGGAAGGTCGGCTTGTGGCGCCACTCGACGGTCTCCTCGATGGGCAGCGGCTCGCCCGCCGCCCAGCGCTCGCGCACCGCCTCGCACGCCGCCTTCACCGCGCCACCGGTGACGTAGGTCTGGCGCGAGGCCGAGCTCGAGCCGGCCGAGCCAACGCGCGTGTCGGCGTCGAGCACCGCCACGCGCTCGACCCCCAGCTCGGTGCGCGCGATCTGCGCCACGACGGTGACGATCCCCTGCCCGACCTCGGCCGCGGCGGTGTGGACCTCGACGAGCGGCTCGCCGTCGTCGGTCGACAGGCGCACGCGCGCGGTCGAGTAGTCGTCGAAGCCCTCCGAGAAGCCGATGTTCTTCATCGCGACCGCGTAGCCGACGCCGCGGCGGACGCCTTCGCCATGGGTGACGTTGGCGATCCCGCCGGGCAGGCCGTCGCGCTGCTCGGGCGGCATCGGCATCGCGCGGACGCGCTGGAGCAGCTCGGCGACGGGCGCCGGCTCGCCGACGCGCTGGCCGGTGGGCATGCGACTGTCGGGCGTCATCGCGTTCGCGATCCGCAGGTCCACGGGATCCATGCCCAGCGCGGCCGCGAGCCGATCCATCTGCGCCTCGTGGGCGAACGCGACCTGGACGGCACCGAAGCCCCGCATCGCGCCGCACGGCGGGTTGTTCGTGTACGCGACGTAGCTGTCGACGCGCGCGTTGGGCACGTCGTAGGGCCCGCAGGCGAAGCAGGCGGCGTTCGCGCAGACGGCCGTTGAGCTCGACGCGTACGCGCCTCCGTCGAGCAGGATGCGCGCGCGGACGAAGACGAGGCGGCCGTCGCGCGTCGCGCCGTGCTCGTAGCGCATCCGGCAGGGGTGACGGTGCACGTGGCCGTAGAACGACTCCTCACGGTTATAGGCCATTCGCACCGGCCGCCCGGTGTGCAGGGCGAGCATGCAGGCGTGGATCTGCATCGACAGGTCCTCGCGGCCCCCGAAGGCGCCGCCGACGCCGCCGAGCGTCAGGCGCACCTTCTCGGGCGGCAGGCCGAGCGACTGGGCGACCTGGCCGTGGTCGACGTGCAGCCACTGGGTGGCGATGTAGAGGTCGACGCCGCCCTCGCCGTCTGGCACCGCGAGACCGGATTCGGGGCCGAGGAACGCCTGGTCCTGCATGCCGACCTCGTACTCGCCGGTGACGACGACGTCGGCCGTCGCCTCGGGGTCGCCGTGGTTGATGCGCATGTGGCGCAGGACGTTGCCGCTGAGGTGCAGCGGCGGGGCGTCGGGCGACAGCGCGCGCTCGGCGTCGGTGAGAGGCTCGAGGACGTCGTACTCGACCTCGATCGCCGCGGCCGCGCGCCGGGCGGTCTCGGGATGGTCGGCGGCGACGATCGCCACCGGCTCGCCCTGGTAGCGGACATGGTCGATCGCCAGCACCGGCTGGTCGGCGATCTCCATCCCGTAGGTCTTGCGCCCGGGGACGTCGGCGTGGGTGAGTACCGCGTGCACGCCGGGGATCGCGAGCGCCGGGCCGACGTCGATGCCCCAGATGTCCGCGCGCGGGTGCGGGCTGCGCAGCGTGGCGCCGTGCAGCATCCCCTCCATGCGCATGTCCGAGGCGTAGGCGAACTCGCCTTTGACCTTGGGGACGCCGTCGGCGCGCTGGGTCGACGTGCCGATGTGACCAGGGGTGTGGACGTCGCGCCGGGTCTCGACGACGACGGTCACACGCGGGCCTCCACGCGCTGCAGGAGGCGGCGGCTCTCGCGGGCCAGGTCGGCGGCGAGGACGGCGGTGTCGGCCGTGCGCAGCTCGCCGCCTTCCACCACCGGGCGGCCACCGACGAGCAGCAGCTCGACCCGCTGGGGCGCGCCGAGCACCAGCGCCGTGACCGGGTCCTCAATCCCGGCGTGATCGATGCCGTCGAGGCGCCACATGGCGATGTCGGCGAGCTTGCCCGGCTCCAGCGAGCCGAGCTCGTCGTCGCGGCCGAGGCAGCGCGCGCCCTCGATGGTGGCCAGCGCGAGCGCGTCGCGCGCGGTCAGCGCGGCCGGGCCGCCGCGCAGGCGCGCGACGAGCAAGGCCTCCCGCACCTCGACCGACAGCGCGCCCGATTCGTTGGAGGCGGCGCCGTCGACGCCGAGGCCGACGGGCGCGCCGGCGCCGGCGAGCGCGACGACCGGGGCGATGCCGGCGCCGAGCCTGCCGTTGGAGCTCGGGCAGTGCGCCACGCCGGTGCGCGTCTCGCCGAACCGCGCGATCTCGGCGTCGTTGAGGTGGATGCAATGCGCCAGCCAGACGTCGTCGCCCAGCCAGCCGATGTCCTCGAGGTACTCGACCGGCCGGATGCCGTACTGCTGCACGCAGAACGCCTCCTCGTCGAGCGTCTCGGCGAGGTGGGTGTGGAGGCGCACGCCGCGACGGCGGGCGAGCTCGGCGGTCTCGGCCATCAGCCCGCGCGTGACCGAGAACGGCGAGCACGGCGCGAGCGCTACGCGCACCATGGCGCCGGGCGCCGGGTCGTGGAAGCGGCCGATGGCCGCCTCGCTCGCGGCGAGGATCGCGTCGCGGTCCTCGACGATCTCGTCGGGCGGCAGGCCGCCGTCGGAGCGGCCGAGGTCCATCGAGCCGCGGCACGGGTGGAAGCGCAGGCCGATCGCACGGGCCGCCTCGACCTCGACCTCGAGCAGGTCGCCGGCACCGGCGGGGAAGACGTAGTGGTGGTCGGTCGACGTGGTGGCGCCCGATCGCGCCAGGGCGGCCAGGCCGGCGCGCGCGGCGGCCGCTTCGGTCTCGTCGTCGATGTGCGCCCAGACCGGATAGAGCTCGACGAGCCATTCGAAGAGCGTCGCCTGCTGCGCGAGCCCTCGGGTCGCCCACTGGTAGAGGTGGTGGTGGCAGTTGACAAGGCCCGGCGTGGCGAGGCAGCCGCGCGCATCGACGCGTTGCGCGTCGCCCTCGGGTGCCGGCCCTTCGCCGACCGCGACGATGCGGTCGCCCTCGATGACGACATGGCCGTCGGCGTACTCGGCGCCCGCCGCGTCGACGGTCGCGATCGCGCAGCCCTCGAGGACGATCACGCCAGGGCCTCCGATGCGAGCCGGACGGCGTCGAGGATCTTCTCGTAGCCGGTGCAGCGGCAGAGGTTGCCGGCGAGCGCCTCGCGGATCTCGGCGTCGGTCGGCTGCGGAGTGCGGCTGAGGAGGTCGTGGCTCGCGACGATCAGGCCCGGCGTACAGAACCCGCACTGCACCGCGCCCGCCTCGACGAAGGCGCGCTGGACCGCGTGGAGCTCGCCGTTGCGCGCCAGCCCCTCGACCGTCACGACCTCGCGGCCCTCGGCCTGCGCGGCGAGCACGAGACACGAGCAGACGAGCTCGCCGTCCAGGTACACGGAGCACGAGCCACACTCCCCCTGCTCGCAGGCGTTCTTCGAGCCGGGGAGCTCGAAGTGCTCGCGCAGCGCGGAGAGCAGGCTCTCGCCTTCCCAGACGCCCTCGGCCTCGCGCGGCTCGCCGTTGACCATGAGCCTCAGGCGCACCGGTGCTCCTCCCACGCCCATGCCAGCGTGCGCCGCGCGAGCACGCCAAGCGCGTGGCGGCGGTACTCGGCGCTGCCGCGGACGTCGTCGATCGGCTGGGCCGCATCCGCGACCAGCTCGCCGAACCGCGCGAGCGCTGCGTCGCCGAGCGCCGTGCGGCCGTCCCAGTCGAGCTCGGCGGCGCCGAACGCTTCGGCCTCGCCGGCGCGCAGCGGCGTCGGGCCCGCCGAGCCGATGCACGCGCACACGGCGCGCCGCTCCGGCCAGATCGCCAGCGACAGCGAGCAGACCGCGATGACCATCGCGTTGCGGGTGCCGATCTTGGCGAACTGCTGCGGCCCCGT
>DATFRW010000327.1:0-3657 GCA_035262945.1 Solirubrobacteraceae bacterium | reverse complement strand
GAGTTCTCCCTTGCGAGGAAGGTCGACGGCGCCTACGTGCCGATCGACTCGGCGCTCTGCTTCTCGACGATCGCGATGACCGCGGCGCAGGACTACGTCGACGACCTGGTCGGGGCGCTCGACGCGCAGGCGATCGTGCTCGAGCAGTACTACGCCGAGCTCGGCCACGGCCAGCAGGAGATCTCGATCGCGCACGCGCCCGCGCTCCAGGCCGCCGACGAGCAGTTGCTCGTCCGCGAGACGATCCGCGCGGTCGCCGCGAAGCGCGACCTCGTCGCATCGCTGGCCCCCAAGCCGTGGCCCGATAACGCGGGCAACGGGTGCCACGTGCACTTCTCGCTCTGGGACGAGGCACGCAACCGCTTCTACGACGGTTCGCGGACCGACGGCCTCTCCGACGAGGCGCGCGAATTCCTCGCGGGCGTGCTCGCGCACCTGCCAGGGCTGTGCGGCCTCACGGCGCCGAGCTTCAACTCCTACCACCGGATCCTGCCGCACTTCTGGGCGGGCGCGTTCACCTGCTGGGGCTTCGACAACCGCGAGGCGCCGGTGCGCATCGCCTCGCCGTTCGCGGGGTCGGAGGAGGACTCGACGAACGCGGAGCTCAAGGCTGCCGACGCCAGCTGCAACCCGTACCTCGCCCTCGGCGGCCTGATCGCCGCCGGGCTCGACGGCCTCGAGCGCGAGCTGCAGCTTCCCGAGCCGGTCGCCGTCGATCCCGCGACGCTGCCGGACCACGAACGCGAGCGGCTCGGGATCGCGCCGCTGCCCGCAAACCAGCAGGAGGCGCTCGACGCGCTCTCGGGCGACGACGTCCTGACCGGCGCGCTCGGCCCTGTGCTGGCGGACTCCTACCTCGCCGTGCGGCGCTCGGAGTGGGCGGCCTATTCCGCGGGAGATGCGGCATTCGAGCAGCAGGGTCATTTCGAGAAGTACTGAACGGCGTCGCGCTCGTCGACCACCACGCGCACGGGATCCTGCGCGCGCCGCCGCGCACGCTCGACGAGTTCCGCGGCCTGTTCTCCGAGAGCCTCGACCCGCGCCAGTGGCCGCACGTCGCCACCGGCGTGACCTATCAGCGCGCCATCCGGGTGCTCGCGGATCACCTGGGCTGCGAGCCGACCGAGCGGGCGGTCTACGAGCGCCGGCTCGCCGCCGATCCGGGCGAGTACGCCTCGCTCATGCTGCGCGGCACGGGGCTCGAGATGCTGCTCGTCGACGATGGCTTCCCTCCCGCGGACGTCTCCGTGGATTGGCGCGAGCTCGGCGCGCTCGCCGGATGCGCGTCGCGCCCGGTGCTGCGCATCGAACGGGTGGCCCAGGACGCGGTCCGCGCCGAGGTGGCGACCGCTCGCGAGCGCGGGTACGCGGCGTTGAAAACGATTGCTGCCTATCGCGGGGGGCTCGATCGGGTCGACGAGGTCGTCGTCGCCGCGCTCGAAGCCAACGAGGCGACCGGCGACCCGCTGCCCGTACAGGTGCACGCCGGCTTCGGCGATTCCGACCTGTGGCTGCCGCGTGCCGACCCCGGCCACCTCAAGCCGCTGGTCGAGCGCTTCCGCGAGACGAGCTTCGTGCTCCTGCACTGCTACCCGTTCGTGCGCGAGGCGGGCTGGCTGGCCCACGTCTACGGCAACGTTTTCTTCGACCTCTCGTTGACGATCCCGCACGTCGCGCGGCCGGCGACCGCGCTGGCGGAGGCGCTCGAGCTCGCGCCGGTCTCGAAGTTGCTCTACGCCTCCGATGCGGCGCGCACGCCCGAGCTGTATCTGCTCGCGGCCACCTGGTGGCGCGACGCGCTGGCGGCGGTGCTCCCCGAGATGCTGCCGGGCGACGCCGTCGAGGACGCCGCGCGCATGATCCTGCGCGACAACGCCCGCGCGCTCTACCGCCTGCCCGATTAGCGGCGGACGTCCTCGCAGTTGGCGTTGACCTGATCGGTCACGTCGGCGAACACGACGTCCTGGCCGTCGCCGCAGCTGATCCGGTCGACGCCGCCGCCGACCGCGTGGATGCGGTCGTTGCCCGGGCCGCCCTCGATCGTGTCGTCGTCGAGGTTGCCGTTGATGGTGTCGTCGCCGTCCTCACCGTTGATCGTGTCGTTGCCGCGGTCGCCGGTGATGTCGTCGTTGCCCGGGCCGCCGAGGATGAGGTCGTCGTCGTTGCGGCCGTGGATCTCGTCGTTGCCGTTGCCGCCGCGCAACGTGTCGTTGCCGTTCTCGCCGTCGACATAGTCGTCGCCGTCCTCGCCGAACAGCGAGTCGTTGCCGTCGCCGCCGAACAGCGAGTCGGCGCCCGGCGTGCCGAGGCGCACGTCGTCGCCCGGCGTGCCGAAGATGTTGCTGACGGTCGAGGGCGCGTCGGTCGCGGGCTCGGGCGGCACCTTGATGACGGTCTCGCAATTGCTGAGGTCGTCGCGGTCGGGAGCGGTGTCCTCGACGTAGACGGTGTCCCGGCCGGGCCCGCAGTCGACGTGGTCGGGGCTGTCGTCGGCGACGCGGATCTGGTCGGCGCCGGTTCCGCCCTCGACCTCGTCCTCGCCGGGCCCGGCCGTGATCTCGTCGGCGCCGTATGAGCCCGAGAGGTAGTCGTCGCCGGACCCGCCGTCGATGGTGTCGGTGCCGTACGAGCCGTAGATCGTGTCGCGCCCCGAGTCGCCGCGCAGCGAGTCGTTGCCCTCGCGGCCGTAGATGCGGTCGCCGCCGGTGCCGCCGTCGATCGAGTCGTCGCCGGTGCCGCCGTCGATGGTCTCCGACCCCGACGCGCCGAAGAGGGTGTCGTTGCCGTCGGCGCCGTAGATCTTGTCCGAGCCGCGATTGCCGTCGATGAAGTCGTTGCCGGGACCGCCGTCGAGGCGGACGTCGTTGCCCAGGCCCTGCTCGTCGATCTTGTCGTCGCCGGGGCCGCCCAGCACGGTGTCGTCGCCGTCGCCGCCGTCGAGCGAGTCGTTGCCCTCGCTGCCGTCGAGCTTGTCGTTGCCGGTCCCGCCGTTGCCGTAGTCGTCGCCGAGGCCGCCGAGGATCTGGTCGTTGCCGGTCGACGAGAACATGAGGTCGTTGCCGTCGCCGCCGTCGAGCACGTCGTCGCGCGGGCCGCCGAAGAGGCTGTCGTTGCCGGAGCCGCCGAGCAGGGTGTCGTCGTCGCGGCCGCCGCTGAGCTGGTCGTCGCCGGCGAGCGCGTCGATGCGATCCATCCCGCGGGTGCCGCGCAGGACGTCGTTGCCCGGGGTCCCGGTAATGAGGGCGACGCCGGGCTGCACGGCGATGCCCGCGGGCCGGGTGCGCGAGCCGATCTGCTGGACCTTGAGCCGCTTGAACGACAGCGCGCTCAGGACCGAGACCGTGCGGGCGCCGCCGTCGGCGATGTAGATGCGCGTGCCGTCGGGCGAGACCGCCGGGACGCCCGGGCCCTTGCCCGTGTGCACGCGCGTGACGACGCGCCGGCGCGCGAGGTTGAAGACCGCCGCGACCGTCTCGCCCGGGTCGCCGCCGAGCACCGCGTGGCGGCCGTCGGTCGTCCACGCCAGCCCGCCGCCGCCGACGGACTTGCCCACGTTCCAGCGTCCGAGCAGGCGCCCGGTTGGTCCGAAGCGGACGAGCCGGCCGCTCGCGGACACCCAGACCGCATCGCTGTGCGGCGCGAACGCGACCGCGGCCG
>DATFRW010000326.1:0-15678 GCA_035262945.1 Solirubrobacteraceae bacterium | reverse complement strand
TTCGCGCGCTTCGTGCGCGGCGCGCTGTTCCTCGACCAGCCCGACCCGGTGAGGGCCTGGGGTGGCCTGCGCGCGTTCCAGGAACAGCTCATCGCCCGCCTGTCGGGCGCGCGCGAGCTGCGCATCGAGGCCGAGGGGACCGACCTGACGCTGAGCGTCGCAGGGCGCACGTGGGTCAACTCCGACGGTAAGCGCAACATGCCCAGCGGCGAGGTCTTCACCGGCCCGCACGAGAACAGCGCGAGCGGCCACGTGCGCTTCAGCGTGCCGTCGGCCCCCGCGGGCGTCGACGTCGACGGCGTCGAGCTCGAGCTGCGCGACGGCGAGGTGGTCGCCGCGCGGGCGGAGGTCGGCGACGACTACCTGCAGCGCGCGCTGGCGATGGACGAGGGCGCGCGGTTCCTCGGCGAGATCGGCATCGGGACGAACTTCGGTATCGGGCGACCGACCGGCACGATCCTCTTCGACGAGAAGATCGGCGGCACCGTCCACCTCGCGCTCGGGCGCTCGTATCCGGAGACCGGCGGCAAGAACCGGTCGGCCCTGCACTGGGACCTCATCTGCGACCTGCGCACCGGCGGGCGCCTCACCGCCGACGGCGCCGTGGTCCAGGAGAACGGCCGCTTCGTTCGTTAGATGGGTTGATTCCGCGGCCGCCGTGGGCGGGCGGGGCGCCGCGGAACGCGTGCAGGATGTGCGGGAGCCATCTAGGCGTGCCCGACGATGACGCCGACGGCGGCGACCACGATGCCGCCGAGCGTCACCTGCACCAGCGACGAGGCGAGCGACACGCGCAGGTAGCGCTTGCGCACCCACGCGATGAGCAGGAGCTCGCAGGCGACGACGACGTAGGCGATGCGCAGCGCCTGGGACGTGTCGGAGATGAGGAACGGCAGGGCGTGGAACGTCCCGCCGACGAAGGTGGCGAGGCCGGTGATCGCGCCGCGCTGCAGCGAGCCGCCCCGCCCGGTGAGCGTGCCGTCGTCGGAGAGCGCCTCCGACATGCCCATCGAGATCGCGGCGCCCAGCGCGGCCGCGAGGCCGACGAGCAGCGCCGCGCGCGAGCCGGCCACGTAGGCCGACGCGAAGATCGGCGCGAGCGTGGAGATCGTGCCGTCGATGAGCCCGATGAGCCCCGGTTGGATGACCTGCAGCAGGCGGTCGCGATCGGAGGCCTCGCGCCAGCCGTCGAGTGCGGAGCGGACATCGGAGATCATCGCGGTCGATATTACAACTCATTTGTAATAAGGATGCCCTAATATGTGCTTGGAGCTAGTCACATGGGCGCGTTTACCGACACCTCGACCGACGACCGCCTGGTCGCCGCGCTGCGGGAGAGCGGGCACCGCGTGACCTCCCAGCGGCTCGTCCTGTACCGCGTGCTCAACGGGCTCGCGCGTCATGCGACGGCCGAGGAGGTCCTGCGCGAGTCGGCCCCGCTGCTCCCCGGGCTGTCGCTGCCCACCGTCTACGCGACGCTCGACCTCTTCGACCGCCTGGGCGTCGCGCGCCGCGTCGACGGCGCGGGCAACGCGGCCCTCTACGACCCGCGCACCGACGCCCATCACCACTTCCAGTGCCGCACCTGCGGCAGGGTGCTCGACGTCGAGGCGACGATCGACGAACGGCGGCTGACCGCCGCCGCGCGCGCCGCCGGCGCGGAGGTCGACACGGTCGACGTGATGCTGCGCGGGCTGTGCGCAGACTGCCGCGCGGTGAACGCGTAGCGCCGGGACCTCGCTCATCGCCGCGTGTGATCGGTCGGGCTGCGGGAGACTTGAGCCATCCGTGAGACAGTGGGGTTCTCCCCAGTAAGCACGACGCCCGGTACCTCCATGGCGCAAACGGCGGCGACAGCCGACCATCAACCCATGCCATCGCTCGACCGCCCCGGTGCGCTGCTCCGTCAGCTCGGCCTGGACTCCGTGTACCTCGTCCTTGCGCTGCCGATGGGGATCCTCACGTTCACGGTGGTGGTCACCGGCTGGTCGCTCGGGCTCGGGCTGCTCATCACGCTCATCGGCGTGCCGATCGTGATCGCGACGATCTACGTCTCGCGCTGGCTGGCGTGGGTCGAGCGCCAGCGCGCGGCGCTCGTCGTGGGCGAGCCCATCCGCGGCGTGTACAAGGAGCCCGCGACCGGGCGCATCATCGATCGGCTCAAGGCGCTCTTCTCCGATCCCTCGACCTGGAAGGACCTCGGCTGGCACCTGCTGCTGCTGCCGGTTGGGATCATCGACTTCACCGTCGTGGTCACCGCCTGGTTCGTCGCGTTCGGCCTGCTGACCGTGCCCCTGTGGTGGTGGGCGCTTCCGGCGAGCGACCCGACCGAGCTGGGCATCTTCACCGTCGACTCGTGGGGTTACGCGTTCCTGGCGATGGCGATTGGCATCGTGGCGCTGCCCGTGGCCGCCGCGCTCGTGCGCGGCACCGCTGCGGCGAGCGGCGCGCTGTCGCAGCTCGTGCTCGGCCCCAGCCGCCGCCAGCTCGAGGAGCGCGTCGAGGTACTCGCGCAGACGCGCGCGGGCGCGGTCGACGCCGCGGCGGCGGAGCTGCAGCGCATCGAGCGCGACCTGCACGACGGCGCGCAGGCTCGGCTCGTCGCCCTGGCACTCGACCTCGGGATGGCCGAGGACCGGTTCGACCGCGACCCCGAGGGCGCGCGCGAGCTGGTCGAGAAGGCGCGCGCCGAGGCCAAGCTCGCGATGACCGAGCTGCGCGACCTCGCCCGCGGCATCAGGCCCGCACTGCTGAGCGAACGCGGGCTTGGCGAGGCGATCGGCGCGCTCGCCGCGCGCACGCCGCTGCCGACGACGGTCGACGTCGACCTCGACGGGCGGCTGCCCGCGCCGGTCGAGCTCGCCGCCTACTTCACCGTCGCCGAGGGGCTGACCAACGCGGTCAAGCACGCCGAAGCGCGCAGCGCGAAGGTCCATCTCTGGCGCGACAACGGCCGGCTGCGCATCGAGGTGCGCGACGACGGCCGTGGCGGCGCCGACACCGACGGCCACGGCCTCGACGGGCTGCGCAAGCGGCTGGCCGCGCTCGACGGCACGCTGGCGATCGCGTCGCCGCAGGGCGGCCCGACGGTCCTGTATGCGGAGGTGCCATGCGTGTCGTGATCGCCGAGGACCTCGCGCTCCTGCGCGAGGGGATCTCGCGCCTGCTCACCGAGCACGGCTTCGAGGTCGTCGCGGCGGTGGCCGACGGCGACGCGTTCCTGGCCGCCGTCGACGAGCACGGCCCCGACGTGTGCGTCGTCGATGTGCGGCTGCCGCCCGGCTTCAAGGACGAGGGCGTGCGCGCCGCGCTCGAGGCGCGGCGGCGCATCGCGGGGCTGCCGATCCTCGTGCTCTCGCAATACGTCGAGCGCACCTACGCCGCCGAACTGCTCTCCGACGGGCGCGGCGGGGTGGGCTACCTGCTCAAGGACCGGGTTGCCGAGGTGCGCGACTTCGTCGAGGCGGTCCGCCGCGTCGCCGAGGGCGGCACCGCGCTCGACCCCGAGGCGGTGTCGCAGCTGCTCGGCCAGCGCGACGACGGGCCGCTCGAGGAGCTCACGCCGCGCGAGCGCGAGGTGCTGTCGCTCATGGCCGAGGGGCGGTCGAACGGAGCCATCGCCGAGCAGCTCGTCGTCACCGAGGGCGCCGTCGAGAAGCACGTGTCGAACATCTTCCTGAAGCTCGGCCTGCCGCCCTCCGAGCAGGACCACCGTCGCGTGCTCGCGGTGCTCACCTGGATGCGCGGCTGAATCTCAGTCACCACCACTCAAGGGGTCTGACCCCTTGAGTCGCGCTCGCGTAAGGGGTCAGACCCCGGGCGCGGCTGACGCTCGCGCCCCGTCCGTCGAACCGACAAAGCGTCGGACGAACCATGTCGTACTGTCCAGCCTGTGGACCGCCGGACGAAGATCGTCGCCACCATCGGACCTGCATCGCGTGACCGCGAGGTCCTCGTGCGCATGGTCGAGGCGGGCATGGACGTCGCGCGGTTGAACTTCTCGCACGGCAATCACGAGATGCACGCCGAGACCGCGCAGATGGTGCGCGACGCGGCGGGCCGCGCCGGGCGGCCGGTGGCGATCCTGCAGGACCTGCCGGGGCCGAAGCTGCGCATCGGCGCGCTGCGCGACGACGTCGCCGAGCTCAAGGCCGGCGACGAGGTCACCTTCTTCTGCGGCAACGGCGCGCCGGTCGGCGACGAGCACCGAATGTCGATCGCGTGGGAAGGGCTCGCGCACGCGATCGAGCCCGGCGAGGTCCTCTACCTCGCCGACGGCGCGGTACGGCTGCGCACGACGGTCGTGCGCGCGGGCGACGGCGAGATCGAGGCCGAGGTCGAGATCGGCGGCACCGTCGCCTCGCGCCAGGGCCTCAACATCCCCGGCCCGCTCGACATCCTTCCGGCCGTGCCCGAGGAGGACCTCGCGCACCTGCGCGCCGGGCAGCAGATCGGCGTCGACCTCGTCGCGCTCAGCTTCGTCCGCCGCCCCGAGGACGTGCTGTTCGTGCGCGAGCACACGCGCACGCCGCTCATCGCCAAGATCGAGAAGCCGCAGGGCGTCGAGCGCGCCGAGGAGATCCTCAAGGTCTCCGACTGCGTGATGGTCGCTCGCGGCGATCTCGGCGTCGAGCTGCCGATCGAGGAAGTCCCGATCATCCAGAAGCGCCTGATCGCGCTGGCGGGCCGGATGGCGCGCCCGTCGATCACCGCGACGCAGATGCTCGACTCGATGGTCACCTCGTCGCGGCCGACGCGCGCCGAGGTCGCCGACGTCGCCAACGCGATCCTCGACGGCACCGACGCGGTGATGCTCTCGCAGGAGACCGCGATCGGCGCGCACCCCGCGCTCGCCGTCGAGATCATGGCCGCGGTGGCGCGTACGACCGAGCGCGAGGCGCCCTACCAGATGTGGAACGACATCCGCGTGCGCCGAGACGAGCGCGACCCCGCCTACACGGTCGCGCACTCGGCGTGCGTGGCCGCGCGCGAGCTCAACCTCGACGCGCTCGTCGTCCCGACGCTGAGCGGCCGCTCGGCGCGACTGGTCAGCGCGCACCGCCCGAACGTCCCGATCTACGCGCTCTCGCCCGGCCGCGAGACGGTGCGCCGCTGCGGGCTCATGTGGGGCGTGCGCGCCGCGTCGATGCGCCGCCACGAGGTCACCGAGGCGCTGATCGCCGACGCGGCGCGGCGCGTGGTCGAGCTCGGGTGGTGCAAGCCCGGGCAGCGGGTGGGCGTGACCGCCGGGCTGCCGAGCGGCAAGCCGGGCACCACGAGCCTGTTCCAGGTGCAGCAGCTCTGACGTGGAGCTGAGCGCCTACACGGACGCCGACATCGCGCTGACGGAGGCCATGGAGACCGACCCGGTGGTCATGGCCGAGCTCGGCGGGCCGGTGCCCGCCGAGGCGATTCCCGCGCTGCATCGCCGCCGGCTCGGCGACCCCTGGTGGCTCGTCGTCGTCACCGACGAGGACGAGCGCGCGGGGACCATCGGGATCTGGGAGAGCGAGCACGCCGGCGCGGTGGTCCACGAGACGGGCTGGATGCTGCTCCCGGCCTTCCACGGCCGGGGTCTCGCGAGCGCGGCGCTGCGGCAGCTGCTCGACCGCGCACGGGCCGTGGCGCGGTTCGAGCAGCTGCACGCCTGGCCGGGCGTCACGAACGGCGCCTCCAACGCCCTGTGCCGGAAGTTCGGCTTCGAGCTTCTCGGCGAGGAGGAAGGCGCGTACCGCGACGCGCGGCTACGCGTCAATCACTGGGTGCTGACCCTGCGGCCCTAGCGCCTCCCCGCCTCGATCGAGCCGAAGATGCCGTGCCCCTCGTCGCCGATCCCGGCGGTGAAGAGCAGCGTGCGCGTCGTGCCGATCGTGCCGTTGCCGAAGCGCAGCGCCCACAGCCCGTCGATCGCGATGACGTTGCCGTCCGCGTTGCGCAGCGCGCCCTCGAACTGGCCGTTGTTCGGGTTGTAGGCGTTGATCACTCCGTCGCCGAAGTTGCCGACGAGCAGGTCGCCGCCGAACGCCCCGAACTGCTTCGGCGCAACGGTCAGGCCCCACGGCGCGTTCAGCGCGCCGTTCGAGATGACGCGGTGGAGCAGATGCCCGCTGGTGTCGTAGACGTCGACGAAGCCCAGGCCAGCGCCGGCGACCTCGTCCTCGGCGTTCGCGTCCTGCTGGGCATACGCGACGTACAGCTTGCCGCCGATCTCCTGGA
The DNA here is from genome assembly GCA_035262945.1 of Solirubrobacteraceae bacterium. Classification (GTDB taxonomy): domain Bacteria; phylum Actinomycetota; class Thermoleophilia; order Solirubrobacterales; family Solirubrobacteraceae; genus JAOPZW01. The sequence goes on along the minus strand of DATFRW010000326.1, from coordinate 9,462 downwards.
TGTTGAACGGCGCGAAGCCCATCGGCAGGTTCGGATCGGTGAAGTCGCCCGAGAGGGTCGCGGGCGCGAACGTGTCGTCGAAGACGTCGATCGTGCCCGCGTGGAAGTTGGCGGCGTAGAGGAACGTCTTGCCGCCGCTGTCGGCTATCGCCAGGCCCTTGTAGATGGCGTCGGGTGTGCTCGCCATGGTCTGGGCTGCCGTGCCGCCGTTCCAGGCGGTGATCGTGCCGGCTTCGGAGTCGAAGATGAAGCGCGCCGGGTTCGCGCCGACCTTGAACCCGGTGGTGCTCGTGTTGAAGACGACGCCGGTCGGCGCGCCGCCGGGGATGCTCACCTCGAGCGGGACCTTGGTCGGGATCGACCCCCGCACGGCGCCCGAATAGAGCGTCGACAGGTCCTTGCCGTTGTCGGCCACCCACGCTGGGGTGGTCGGCCCGAACGCAAGACCCCACGGGTTGACGAGATTGCGATCGGTGGTGCGCGCGACTCCTGAGATGTCGGAGACGAGGTTGCGCTGCGTGTAGACGTTCGGGGGCCCACCGTGGGCGCCGGCAAGTGCGGCGCCGGTGACGGCCAGCGCGGCCGCCGCGGCGAGGATCCCGAGCCACCGAAGGGAGCGGTGTGGCATGCGATGACCTCCTTTGGGGGGTTCCCCTCCTGCCGACGCCAGCGGGTGCCGATCCTTCCCGCGGCGTTCGCCGCATGACTAACGGCGCACGCTGCGCGCCGCGAACCATGCACCGCCGAGCGCCATAGACACGAGGATCGCGATCGCGACGAGCGCCTCCGGCGAGCCGAGGTCGCCGAGCGAGCCGCCGAGCGCGGTGTAGGCGAACGCCCGCGGCGCGACGCCGATCGCAGTCGCGGCGACGAACGAGCGCAGGAGGACCGGCGTGAGGCCGGCGGCGTAGTTGACGAGGTTGTACGGCACGCCCGGCGCGATGCGCGCGTAGAGGACGCTGAGGAAGCCGCGGCGGCCGATCCACACGCGCAGCGCCTTCACGCGCGGCCCCGCGAGCGCGACGACCGCGTCGTGCGCCCACCATCGCGAGAGGCAGAACGCGAGGGTCGCGCCGAGGGTGGCGGAGACGATCGACACGCCGGTGCCCAGGGCAGTCCCGAACAGCAGGCCGCTCGCGCCCGCGAGCAGCGGCCCGGGGAACAGCGCGACCGTGAGGCAGGCGCTCAGCGGGATGAACAGCAGCGGGCCCGCGGCGCCGAGGCCGTCGACCCAGTCGCGCACCCGATCGGCCGACAGCGAGCCGCTCAGAGCGACGACCAGAAACGCCGTGCCCACGAGCACCACGAGGCTCGCGAGGCGCAGCCAGGCGGTGTTCACGCGGCGAGCGGCGGGCGGCGCTCGTAGAACTCGGCCTCCTCGCGACCGAGCTCGGTGACGGGGTCGTCGCCGAAGATCCACTCGCGCGCGATGCGATGCCAGTTCGCGCGCGCGTGAAGCTGGCCGAGCACTGCGAGCGTCAGCATCTCCAGGCGGCGCCCGAAGAGATGGTCGGGCGGGAGCGTCTCGTGGCGCATCTTGCCGAAGTAGCGCGAGCGCGGATCGCTCATCTGGATCATCACCTCGGTGGCGATCTCCGGCGTGAGCTCGACCTCCTCGTCGCGCGAGTACCACCACGTGAAGTCGTCGAACTGCTCGAGGATGCCCTCCTCGCTGTAATAGCTCGGGTCGCCCATCCAGCCGCCGCGGTGCAGATGCGCGATGAGCTCGGCACCGCGGCGCTCGATGCCGAGCCGCTGGCTCTCGAGCTCGAACTCGGCGGCCGCGGCCGGGATGCGCTTGAACAGCCCGAAGTCCAGGAAGGCCATGCGCCCGTCGTCGAGGAGCAGGCAGTTGCCGGGATGCGGGTCGCCGCTGAACTGATGGTGGCGGTACATGCACCCGAAGTAGAAGCGGAAGATCGTCTCGCCGATGCGGTCGCGGTCCTCCTGGCAGAGCTGCTTCATCTCCTCGAAGCCGCGGCCGGAGACGAACTCGCTGACGATGACCCGCTCGTGGCTGAGGCTCGTGACGACGTCGGGGATGACGATGAACGGGTGACCGCGAAAGATGCGGGAAAGGCGGCGCTGGTTCTGCGCCTCGAGCTCGTAGTCGAGCTCCTCCTCGATGCGCGAGCGGATCTCGGTGCCGAGCGCCTTCGGGTCGAGCCCCGGGGCGACCGACTTCATGAGCCGCAGGATCATCCCAAGGTTCTGCATGTCGGAGCGCACGGCGATGTTCACGCCGGGGTACTGGACCTTCACGGCGACGTCGCGCCCGTCGTCGAGGCGCGCCTTGTAGACCTGGCCGATCGAGGCGGCGGCGATCGGGACCGGGTCGAAGGTCTCGAAGACCTCCTCGATCGGCTCGTCGTACTCCTGCTCGATCACCTTCTTCATGTCCTTGAACGACACCTTGGGGGCGGCGTCGCGCAGCTCGGCGAGCTTGGCCTGGAACTGCTCGCGGAACTCCTCGGGGACGAGGCCGACGTCGAGGAACGACATCACCTGCCCGAGCTTCATGGCGGCGCCCTTCATGGTGCCCAGGGCGGCGACGATCTGCTCGGCGGTCTCGAGCTGCCGGCGCGCGAGCGCCTTCTGGGCCTCCTCCTCGGAGCGGGTGAGGTTGGCCGCGCGCGTGCCCGCCTGGCGTACCGCCTGCCCCGCGGCCAGCCGCCCGACGGTTGCCGAGCGTCGCAGCCTGGAGGTTGGGATCGCGTCCTTGGGCATTGCGAAGGATGGTACGGGGCGCTCCGGGACGCCCTAGCCGCGCTGGACCTGCGAGCCCGGGACGATGTCGTCCGAGCCGTCCTGCCAGCGCACCCACGCCTTGTGGCCGCCGTCGTAGTCGTCGCCGAGCAGGATGAGCGTCGCCGGCTCGCCGAGCGCGGTGCACGGCTCGTCGCCCTCGGGGTCCAGTCCGCGCCAGACGCGGACGAACGCGTTGCTCTCCCATTCGTCGGCGACGGTGGTCGGCTCCGTGTGGCCCGGGCGGATCACCGTCTCCGGCGGCAGCGCGAGCAGCACGTCCATGATCGAGTGCTTGAGGTCGGCGTACGTCGTGTGGCCGGGCGCGCGCACGCCGCCGACGGAGTTCTTGAAGAGCGTGTCGCCGGTGAAGACGTTGCCCTCGACGAGCAGCGAGAGCATCCCCTTGGTGTGGCCGGGCGTCGCGAGCGTGCGCACCTGGAGGTTGCCGACCGCGATGGTCTCGTCGGGGCCCATCTCGCCGGTGACGCCGTCGACGCGCTCGTCGGGGTGGGCGAGCACCGCGAGGCCAGGCCAGTTCTGCGTCAGCTTCCCGAGATCCGCGACGTGGTCGTGATGGTGGTGCGTGAGCAGCACATGGGTCGGGGTCATCTCGTGGCGCTCGGCCGCGGCGATGAGGGGCGTGACCGGCCCGCCCGCGTCGACGAAGAACCCGGGCCCGCCCTCTTGACCGACGAGGTAGGTGTTCGAGAGGAACTGCGGGTGCATGGAACGCTCGATGACCATGGGCGGGATCCTGCCATCACTACGCTTCCGAGCCATGCCCGAGCTCATCCACACCTGCTACCGCATCGGCGACATCGACCGGTCCGTCGCCTTCTACGAGGCGCTCGGCTTCGAGGAGACCGGCCGCTTCCCGATCCGCGACGAGGCCATCAACGTCTTCATGGGCCTGCCCGGCGACGGCGCGCGCCTGGAGCTGACCTACAACCACGGCGTCAACGCGTACGAGCTCGGCACGGGCTACAACCACATCGCGATCACGTCATCGGACCTCGATGCGACGTTGGCCAACCTCGCCGGCCAGGGCATCGAGCCGGAGAAGCCGCCGTATACGGTGCGGGAGGGCGGCAACCGGCTGTGCTTCGTGCGCGATCCGGACGGCTACCGGATCGAGATCATCGAGCGCAGCTGAGCTTCAGAGCGTGTCGGCGAGGACCGCGCGGTGCGTCGGCCGCGCCGCCTCGTAGCGCTCGCGCCCGGCATCGGTGATGTGGGCGTAGATCCCGCGCCGGTCGCTCGGGCAGATCGCGCGCGTGACGAGCCCCTCGGCCTCAAGCCGGCCGACGAGCCGGGACAGCGCGCTCTGGCTGAGATGGGTCACGGCCGTGAGCTCCTGCATGCGGCACTGCTCGCCCTCGGACGACACGAGCCGCTCGAGCACCTCGAACTCGCTGACCCCGATGCCGTGGCTGGCCTCGAGCGAGCGCTCGAGGGCCGAGATCACCCGCGCATGCCGACCGGCGAGCTCGTGCCACGCACCCAGCAGGGCCTGGTCGTTCGTCTGCGAGGACATTCCGGCGGCGATTATACCTGGCGTCGGCAACAGTTGCAATCGCACTAGCTGCACAAACAATACTTGCTCATGCATGTACTCTCGAACGATGGCTTCTCCCTCCTCCTCTTCGACGGCCTCCGTCGACCGGTTCAGCGGGCGCATGTGGGGAGCGCTGTTCGTGCTCTGCGGTGCGCTCTTCCTCGACGCGCTCGACGTGTCGATGATCGGCGTCGCCCTCCCCTCGATCCGCACCGACCTGGACATGTCCACGAGCTCGCTGCAATGGGTGGTGAGCGCGTACGTCCTCGGCTACGGCGGATTCCTGCTGCTCGGCGGCCGCGCGGCGGACCTGCTCGGACGCCGGCGGATGTTCCTGATCTCGCTCGGCGTGTTCGTCGTCGCGTCGGCTCTCGGCGGCCTCGCGAACGACGGCGCGCTGCTCATCGCGACGCGCTTCATCAAGGGCGTCAGCGCCGGGTTCACGGCCCCGGCCGGGCTGTCCATCATCACGACGAGCTTCGCCGAGGGTCCGGCGCGCAACAAGGCGCTGTCGATCTACGCGGCGACCGGCGCTCTTGGCTGGTCGCTGGGGCTCGTGTTCAGCGGGCTGCTGACCGAGCTCGGCTGGCGCTGGGTGTTCTTCGTGCCGGCCCCGTTCGCCCTCGCGACGCTCATCGGCGCGATCACGCTCGTGCCCGCCGACAAGGCGGTCGCGCGCACGAAGCGCAAGTTCGACATCGCCGGCGCGGTGAGCGTGACCACGGCGATGCTGCTGCTGGTGTTTACCGTCGTCGAGGCGCCCGACCAGGGCTGGGCCTCGCTGCGCACCCTCGGCTCGTTCGCGATCGCCGCCGCAATCTTCGCCACCTTCGTGGCGATCGAGCGTCGCACCGAGGCTCCGCTGGTTCGCCTCGGCATCCTGCGCTCCGGGCCGCTCCTGCGGGCCAACGTCGGCGCGATGGCGCTGATCGGCAGCTGGTTCGGCTTCCAGTTCATGCTCACGCTGTACCTGCAGTCGGCGCGCGGCTGGTCGGCCCTCGAGACCGGGCTGGCGCTCGTCCCCGCCGGCGTCCTCGTCGCGACGCTCGCGCCGCGGGTCGCCCCGCTCGTCGCCCGCTTCGGCGTGACGCGCGTGATCGCGGCCGGCCTGACCTCGATGGTGGCGGCGTACGCGCTGTTCCTGCCCATCGGTCTGAACTCCGGCTATGTGACCGCCATGGTCCCGACGTTCATCCTCGGCGGCCTGGCGTTCGGCCTGGCCTACGGTCCGCTGAACATCGCGGCCACCAACGGCATCGCCCCCGAGGAGCAGGGGCTCGCCGGCGGCCTCGTCAACACCTCGTTCCAGTTCGGCGGCGCACTGGTGCTGGCGATCGTGACCGCGGTCGCCGACGCCAACGGCGCGTCCGACGGCTCCGCACAGGGCCTGCTCGACGGCTTCCACGCCGCGATCTGGGTCTCGCTCGCCGCCGCCGTGATCGGCGTCTTCGCCATGGTGCTCCCGGCGCGGCAGCGCGAGGTCGCCGTGGAGCCTGCGTAGGGGGAATGTGTGCGGCGGCCACCCGCGCGTGGCCGCCGCGCACTAGCCTGCGCGCACCATGGCGCGCGTCGCCGTCATCGACCTCGGCTCCAACTCGTTCCGGCTCGTCGTCTTCACCGCCGAGGACGACTGGTGGAAGCGCACGGACGAGATCTACGAGGCCGTGCGCATCGGCGAGGGCCTGGGAGCCACCGGCGCGCTCGGCGAGCCCGGCATGGCGCGCGCGCAGGCGACCATGGAGGTCTTCGCGCATTTCTGCGCCGCCAGCGGGCTGACCGCGGACGAGATCGATGCCGTCGCCACGTCCGCGATCCGCGACGCGTCGAACTCGCCCGAGTTCCTCGAGCGCGCGCAGGAGGCCAGCGGCCTGCGCGTCCGGGTGCTCAGCACCGACGAGGAGGCGCGCTACGGCTACCTGGCGGCGGTCAACTCGACGACGCTCGGCGACGGCGTCATGCTCGACATCGGCGGCGGCTCGATGCAGCTCGTCCACGTGATCGGCCGCCACGCGCGCGAGCTCGACTCCTGGCCGCTGGGCGCCGTGCGCGTGAGCGAGCGCTTCCTGACCGGCGACGGGCCGGCGAAGCCCAAGGAGGTGCGCGAGCTCGTCGGCTACGTGAAGGGCAATCTCGAGCGCGCGCACTGGCTGGAGAGCTCCGGCGCGCGGCTCGTCGGCATCGGCGGCACCGTCCGCAACCTCGCCGCGGCGGCCCAGCGCGACCTGCGCGTGCCGGAGGCCGGCGTCCAGGGCTACATCATCACGCGCAAGGAGCTCGACCGGCTCGTCCGCGCGCTCGCGCGGCGCAGCCCGGCCGACCGGGCGAAGTTCCCGGGCATCAAGCCGTCGCGCGGCGACATCATCCTCGGCGGCGCGATCGTCGTGCAGACGGTGATGGAGGTCGGCGGCTTCGAGACCCTCGAGGTCACCGAGGCGGGCCTGCGCGAGGGCGTCTTCTTCGAGCGCTACCTCGGCGACCCGCCGCGCTTCGACGACGTCCGCCGCGCCAGCGTGGTCAACCTCGCCGCGCAGTACGGCATGGACCCCGAGCACAGCCCGCACACGGCGCACGTCGCGCAGCTGGCCCTCGGGCTCTTCGACGAGCTCGCCGCGGCGGGCCTGCACCCGGGGGACGCGGCCGAGCGCGAGCTGCTGTGGGCCGCGTGCCTGCTGCACGACATCGGGATGACCGTCGACTACGACGACCATCACAAGCACTCGCGCTACCTCATCCTCAACGCGGGGCTGCCCGGCTTCGACCAGCGCGAGGTGGCGCTCATCGGCCAGGCGGTGCGCTACCACCGCAAGGGCCTGCCGTCGCTCGGGCCGTTCGCGGGCCTCGCGTCAGACGGCGACGCCGAGCTGCTCGACCGCATGGCGACGCTGCTGCGGCTGGCCGAGGACCTCGAGCGCTCGCGCGACCAGATCGTGCGCGCAGCACACGTCGCCGTCGCCGACGGCACCGTGCGGCTCGACCTGCAGTCCGACGGGGACGACCGGGTCCCCCGCTGGGCGGCCGGCCGCGAGGTCGAGCTCTTCGCGCGCGCGTTCGGGCGCGAGCTCAGCGTCTGAGCGCAAGTTCCCCGCGGCCCCTGCGTTGGGACCGCTGCATCCCGATGGAACGCCGGGCCGGCCGCCACCCTCGGGCGGTCGGCTCGGCAGTGCAATCAACCCTTGCGACCGGCGCCCAGCAGGCCGCCCAGCAGATCGCCGAGGCCACCGCCCGAGCCACCCAACAGGCCGCCGAGCAGGTCGCCGAGGCCGCCGCCGGACGGCGCGACGCTCGTCGAGCCTGACCGCTTGCCCATCACGTACGACAACACCAGCGGGGCGAGAAGCGCGAGGAGCTTCTTGGTCGTGTCGCTGCTGAGCCCTGCCGCCGGCGAAGCGCCGGCGAGCCGACTGGCCACCGCGTCGGTGTTGTCCCCGAAGACGTGGCCGACGATCTTCTCGCCGTCGGCCTCGTCGACTTGGTTGAGGTCGACCCCACCCTCGAGGAGGCTGGGGTCGTGCTGCTCCAGGGCGGCGTTGAGCGAGGCGGCGCCGCCGGGGTCCTGCGCGTTGGCCTCGAGGCCGCCGAGGAGCGCCGGCAGGCCCTGCTCGGCGGCCGCTCTGGCGGTGGCCGGATCGATACCGAGCTGCTGCGCCAACTGGTCGATCGGCAGCTGGGACAGGATGTCGTCGACTGCGGCCATGCGGCCTCCCTCAGACGGTGGGTGGGTGCCGAGGCAATCTACGCCGTCGGCTCGCCGGGACGCGACGGCCCTGCCGGGACCTCGAGCGGCTCGGTCGGCTGGGAGATCACCTCGAGCTCCTCGATCTCGAGCTCGGGCGGCTCCATGCCGTCGCACACGAGCCGGAACGCGCCGGTGCCGACCTTCGCGTCGCCCTCGAGCACCAGGCCCGCGATGACGTCGCCCTCCTCCCACTGCATCCGCTCGATCTCGAACGGATTCATCCGCACGGTGTGCGGCGGGAAGGGGCACCTGCTGTTGTGATCGGCCTTCGCCTTCGTGATCGCCTCGAAGTTCTGGCCCTCGGCGCTCATGGCTCAAACCGTAGCGCGGTGCGTACCCTCATCAATGACGGCCATGCCCGACGAGCCTGCCCTCCTCGCCCGCGGCCCCTGGGACCCCGAGGACATCGAGGTCCACTGGAGCCAGGAGCACTACGACCCCTCGCCCGAGCGCGCGGAGCAGGCCGATGCCGCGATCGCCGCGCTGCGCGAGCGTGGCTCGCCGAGCCACGACGGGCTTGCCGCCCGGCTGGTGAGCCACGAGGTCGACGACGGCAGGCTCGTCCTCCACCTGCAGCCGATCCGCTGGGCGCTGCGGCTCGTCGAGGGCGACGCCTCGCTGTCGGTCGCCGCGCTCTGCGTCACGCGCGCCGCAGACGGGCGCTGGCTCGCCGGCCGCCGCGCGCCGTGGCTGTCGTCGTGGCCCGGCCGCTGGGCGCTCGGCGCGGGCGGCGCGGTCGACGTCGGCGAGAGCCCCGTCGAGACGCTCACGCGCGAGCTCGACGAGGAATGGTCGGTCGCGCCTGAGCGCGTGCGCTGCGAGGCGCTCGTGCGCCTGCCGCACCGCCTGGTCATGTTCGTCGGCCAGGCATGGCTGCCCGAGGGCGCGCAGGTCATGCCCGACCACGAGCACGACGAGTACGCGTGGTGGCCCGCCGCGATCGAGGACTGGCCGCCGGAGGCCGACGCGCCGCTGCGCAGCATGGCCGGGTTCCTGGCATGACTGCGAGGGCTCGCGATGGCGGAGAGCGCGACGGCCTCGGCGGGTTGCGGCGCGCTGGTGGCCTGTCGTTCCTCACCCTCAAGCGCCTGTCGTTCACCCACTCGGCGATCTACCTGACGCTGCTCGTCGTGTGGATCGTCCCGGGCCTGCACACGTTCGAGTTCATCTTCGGGATGGCGCACGGCCTGGGCTGGATCGCGATGTGCCTGCTGGTCCTCGCCGCCCTGCGCGCGAAGGTCATCGGGATGCGCCTCGCGGTGGCCGTCGCGGTCATCGGGGCGGTCGGTCCTTTCGTCGGCTCCTACGAGTTCGTGCGCGAGGAGCGCCGGCGGCTCAGCGCGACGTCGCCCGCAGGTACGTGAGGACGGCCGCCACGCGGCGGTCCTCGGCGCGCTCGTCGCGCAGCCCGAGCTTGACGAAG
>DATFRW010000325.1:0-12948 GCA_035262945.1 Solirubrobacteraceae bacterium | reverse complement strand
ACGCAGGAGCGCTGAAGGTCTTGCGTACAATGGCCTGTCGCAACGTCCTTCGACCCCGCGGATCCCCCGTGCGGGGCGGCCCTGCCCGAGCCCTTTCCGGCTCGGGTCCGCACCGCCGCCGCGGGCACATTCACCACACGTACTCACAAAGGGAGTCACATCCATGCCCGAAGTCGGGATCAGGGAGCTCCTGGAGGCCGGCGTCCATTTCGGCCACCAGACCCGCCGTTGGAACCCCAAGATGCGCCGCTTCATCCACGGCGAGCGCGGCGGCATCTACATCATCGATCTGCTGCAGACGCAGCGCCTTCTCGAGCAGGCGCGCCAGTTCACGGGCGAGCTCGCCCAGCGCGGCGGCATCGTCCTCTTCGTCGGCACCAAGAAGCAGGCCCGCGACGCCGTCAAGGACGTCGCCGAGGCCGCCGGCATGCCGTACGTCAATCACCGCTGGCTCGGCGGCCTGCTGACGAACTTCCAGACCATCAGCCAGCGCATCCGCCGGCTGCACGACCTCGAGCGCTACGAGAGCGAGGGCCAGCTCGGCCTGCTGCCGACGCGCGAGCGCCTTGCCGCGCAGGCCGACCTCGAGAAGCTGCGCGCGAACCTCGGCGGCGTGAAGTACATGCAGCGCACGCCCGACGCGATGTTCGTCATCGACCTCAAGACCGAGGCGATCGCCGTGCGCGAGGCCCAGCGCCTGCGCATCCCGATCATCGGCCTCGTCGACACCAACTGCGACCCCGACGGGATCGACTTCGTCATCCCCGGCAACGACGACGCGATCAAGTCGTGCGCGATCGTCGCCCACGCGATCGGCGACGCCGCCCGCGACGGGCGGCTGTCCTTCACGGCCGCTGAGGAGCGCCGCCGCGCCGAGGACGAGGAGCGCGTGCGCCGCGAGGCCGAGGACCGCGCTCGCCGCGAGGCCGAGGAGCAGGCCCGCCGCGAGGCCGAGGCCCAGGCTGCCGCCGAGGCGGAGGCCCAGGCGCAGGCCGCCGAGGCCGAGGCCCAGGCCAGCGCCGAGGCCGAGCACGACCGCGCCGTCCAGGAGGCAGCGCTGGCGCAGGAGCGCGCCGAGGCCGGCCGCCCGCAGCCCGACCCCGAGGCCGCGGTCAGGCCGCACGCCGACACCGAGGAACGCGAGGCCGATCACCTCGAGCCGTTGCCGCCGGCAACCGACCACACGCCCGACCCGGCAACGCCGCCGGAGGGCGAGATCGCGGCGGAGGTCGCTGACGCCGAGGCCCAGACCGAGCCCACCCCCGAGAACGCAACCCAGGAACAGAACGCATGAGCACCACCCCCCAGATCAGTGCCAAGGACGTCGCCGCGCTGCGCCAGCGCACCGGCGCGGGCATGATGGACGCCAAGCGGGCCCTCGAAGAGGCCGCCGGCGACGCCGACAAGGCCGTCGAGATCCTCAGGGTCAAGATGGGGTCGAAGATCGGCAAGCTCGCCGACCGCGAGGCGTCGGAGGGCACCGTCCAGAGCTACATCCACGCCAACGGCAAGATCGGCGTGCTCGTCGAGGTGGACTGCAACACGGACTTCGTCGCCAAGAACGACGACTTCATCGCGTTCGCCCGCGAGGTCGCCCTGCACATCGCGGGCGCGCCGCAGACGCGCTACGTCTCCGAGAACGACGTCCCCGAGCCCGCGCGTGAGGCGGAGGTCCGCGTCTTCGAGCAGCAGGCCGCCGACAAGCCGGAGAACGTCCGCCCGCGGATCGTCGAGGGCATGCTCAAGAAGTGGCTGGGCGAGATCGTCCTGCTCAACCAGCAGCATGTGAACGTCGACAAGCACGAGTCCAAGACCATCGAGCAGCTCCGCGCGGACCTGTCCGCCAAGACCGGCGAGAACGTCGTCATCCGGCGCTTCGCCCGCTTCGCGGTGGGCGAGTGAACGAGGACGGCCAACCCGTCTTCAAGCGGATCCTGCTGAAGCTGTCGGGGGAGTCCCTTATGGGCTCCCGCGACTACGGCACCGACCCCGAGCGCCTGCGGGCGGTGGCCGAGCAGATCAAGGCGGTGCACGATCGCGGTGTCGAGATCGCGATCGTGCCCGGCGCCGGCAACATTTACCGCGGCATCGAGGGCGCGGCGGGGGGCATGGACCGGGCGACCGCCGACTACATGGGCATGCTGGCGATCGTGCTCAACGCGATGCAGTTGCAGGACGCGCTCGAGAAGCTCGACGTGCACACGCGCGTGCAGTCCGCGTTGCACGTCCAGGAGGTCGCCGAGCCCTATATCCGCCGCCGCGCGATGCGCCACCTCGAGAAGGGCCGGGTCGTCATCTTCGCCGCCGGCACCGGCAATCCGTTCTTCTCCTCCGACACCGCCGCCGCCCTGCGCGCCATCGAGGTGCACGCCGAGGCGCTGCTCATGGCCAAGAACGGCGTCGAGGGCGTCTACACGGCGGATCCGCGCACCGATCCCGACGCGCAGTTCATCGCCGAGATCACGCACATGGAGGCGGTCGAGCGCCGCCTGCGGATCATGGACCTCACCGCGCTGACCCTGTGCATGGAGAACAACCTCCCGATCCACGTCTTCAACATGGATGACGAGCGCAATATCGACCGGATAGTGTCCGGCGAGCGGGTGGGAACTTTGGTGTCGACATGACCGAGCTGACCGACGAGCTGATCGCCGACGCGGGCGACCGAATGACGAAATCCGTGGAGGCGACGCGCAGCGAGTTCGCCTCCGTGCGCACCGGACGCGCCAGCCCGGCGCTGCTGGACCGCATCGTCGTCGACTACTACGGCGCGCCGACGCCGCTCAAGCAGCTCGCGACGATCAGCGCGCCCGAGGCGCGGCTGCTGACGGTCCAGCCCTACGACCAGGCCTCGATCAAGTCGATCGAGAAGGCGATCATGGAGTCGGACATCGGCCTGACGCCCAACAACGACGGGCGCCTCATCCGCATGGCCATCCCGGAGCTCAACGAGGAGCGCCGCCGCGAGCTGGTCAAGGTCGTGCGCCACATCGCGGAGGAGGGTCGCGTCGCCATCCGCAACATCCGCCGCGACGTCATGCACGACCTGCGCGAGCTCAAGGAGAGCGGCGAGGCCGGGGCGGACGACGAGCACCGGGCCGAGGTCGAGCTGCAGAAGGTCACCGACGGGCGCATCGCCGACCTCGACGCCGCGCTCAAGGCCAAGGAAGCCGAGATCCTCGAGGTGTGAGCGCGCCCGAGGGCGGCGGGGAGGGTGCGGCCCGGTACGTCGCCATCATCACGGACGGCAACGGCCGCTGGGCGAAGCAGCGGGGCCTCCCCGTGGTCGAGGGCCATCAGGCCGGCGCCGACGTCGTCAAGGCGCGCCTGCGCGACGCCGTCGAGTTCGGCATCCGCGAGCTGACCGTCTACTCGTTCTCGACCGAGAACTGGTCGCGCCCGGCGGAGGAGGTCACCGGGCTCATGCGCATGTTCTCGCAGCGGATCCTCGCCGAGACGCCCGAGCTGAAGGACGAGGGCGTGCGGATGCGCTTCATCGGGCGGCGGGAGCGCGTGATGCCCGCGCTGCTCGAGCAGATGGACTGGGCCGAGAACGAGACCGCGGCGAACGACCGCATCACGCTCTACGTCGCGTTCAACTACGGCGGGCGGGCGGAGGTCCTCGACGCGGCCGAGCGCTACTCCGGGGGCGGGGAGGAGGCGTTCCGGCGGCTGCTCTACGCGCCGGAGATGCACGACCCGGACGTCATCATCCGCACGAGCGGCGAGCAGCGGATGAGCAATTACCTGCTGTGGCAGTCGGCCTACTCGGAGCTCGTGTTCGCGGATGAGCTCTGGCCCGACTTCTCGCGCGAGGCATTCCGCGCGGCCCTCGACGAGTACGAGGGCCGGCGCCGCCGGTTCGGGGGCCGCTGATGGAGTCCAGTGCCCGGCGCCGCCGGCGGGCGCCCAGCGAGCGGCGGGCGGGGCGCGCCCGCCGGCGCAACACGCGCTCGGATCTCGGCGCGCGCATCCTGACCGCGATCCCCGCGATCGCGTTCGCGCTGGTCGTCGTCGGGGTCGGCAACTGGGTCTTCGTGGCAGCGTTGGTGCTGCTCGGCTGGATCTGCCTGCACGAGCTGTTCGGGATGTTCCAGTTCGCCAACCCGTCCCGGCTGGCCGGGTTCGTGGGGCTCGCCGGGCTGCTCGTCGCGGCCCACCTGGGCGAGCAGGCGGCCGTCCTGGGCGCGTACGTGGCGTGCGTTCCCTTGGTGTTCGCGCTCTGCGTGCTGCAGCCGCGGCACGCCGGGATGCCCGGCATCTCGGTGACGATGCTCGGCCTGACCTGGATCGGGCTGGCGTTCGCCCACGCGGTCTTGCTGCGCGACCTGCCCCACGGCGACGGGATCGTCATCAACGTCCTCGTCGGGACGTTCGTGGGGGACACCGGCGCCTACCTCGGCGGCCGCACGCTCGGCACGCGCCGCCTCGCGCCGAAGATCTCGCCGAACAAGACGGTCGAGGGCCTGATCATCGGGTTCATCTGCGGCGTCGCGGGCGTCTGGCTGGCCGGGCTCTACCAGGACTGGCTCAGCGGCTGGAACGCGATCCTGCTCGGCGCCGCGGTGGCTGCGGCGGCCCCGGTGGGCGACCTGTTCGAGTCCTACCTCAAGCGCGACGCCGGTACGAAGGACACCGGGCGCATCTTCGGCGCGCACGGAGGCGCGCTCGACCGGCTCGACGCGGCGATGTTCGCCATGGTCGCCGGGTTTTACGTCTGGCAGGCGATGTTGTAGGTTCGGGGTTGCGCCTCCTACAAGTCGTCTGACATCATGGAGGCATGGCCGGCGGCGGTGGAGCGGCCGCCGCCGGCCTTCAATCGCTGCTGAACACGGGCAGCGGGGCGACGTAGCCGCACTGACGGCTCGCCGGGGGCAAGCGGAGCAGCACGGAGCGGGCGCCTGCGAGGCGGATCGCGCGGACGGCGGAGCGCGCCGGGACGACGGCCACCACGTAGGCGCCGCTTCGGCGACCGCGCACCGTGCCGTGGTCCGTCCTCACCGTCAGGGTCCGCGTTGCGCGAGCGACGACGACCGTCCGGTGCGCGGCGCATGGGGCCGCGACGACGCCGGGCGTCGGCGTCAGCACGCAGTCGCCGCGATCGCGGGTCGGCGTGCCCGCACGGATCTGGATGCAGCCGCCGGTTGCCGCGACCGCGACCCCGCCCGGGAGCCGTGCGACGACGCGCGGCGTCTGGGGCAGCGGCGGCTGGTCGGGCCCCGGACGCGTGGCCAGCACGCGCCCGTCGGCGGCCAGCAACTGCGCGCTGAAGAGGCGGCGATCGCCGGCGACCATGGCCGACGCGACGCGGACGAGGCCCGAGTAGCGGCCCGCGTACCCCGGGACGTCGGCGGTCGGGACGGTGAGCGCGGGGCCGCGGTCGAAGTGCAGGCGCACCGCGGCCACGGTGGATGGGGTGACGGCGAGCACGGCGGTGCCGGCGCCCGCGCGCCGGCGTTCGATGCGGGAGAAGAGCGGCTCGACGGGCGGGAGGCTGCAGTCCGCCGGGACGATCGTCCCCAGCCCGACGCAGAGGTCGTCGCCCTGATCGCGCGCCACGACCTGCCCGCTCCCAGCGGGGAGCGAGCCCGACTCGACGCCGAACGCGAAGCTGCCGAACGCGCTGTTCGTGGCGCAGGCGGCGTTGCCCGGCGCGCTGCGGACCGGCACGGTCTGCGTCCGTCCGGCGCTGCGGACGAGGAGCGAGCGCACCGCGATGTCCTTGCCGAGCACCAGCGCGAACGCGTTCCGCGGGCCGCCGAACCGGGCTGGCAGCGGCACGAGCGCGATGCGCATGCGAGACCCGTCTCCGAGCAGCGCCTCGATGCGCGCGACGGTCGGCCCGGCCAGACCGGTGATCGCCAGTGCGTCCGGATCGCAGTGCGGGGTGACGAAGTGCACCAGGCCCGTCGAGCGCCCCGCACAGCCGCCACCCGTGTCGAATCGGCCACCGAACCGAACGTCGAGGCAGGCAAACGGGTCGGTACGCGCCAGGTCGAGCGGCGTCGGCGCCAAGACCGACCGCTGCGTGGCCACCACCCGCCACGACTTCCCGGCCACGCGGCCGCGCGCGACGACAACCGGCCGGCCAACGGCCGGCGAGGGGGCGAGATCGGCGGCGCCGACCACGTGCCCTTGGGCATCGAGGAACCGCACGCGATACGGGCGCCGCGCGATCGGCGCCAGGAAGAACTTCACGCGGCCGGCAAAGCGGCCCGCGTAGGCGCCGGCGGCGGCCGCGACCGTCGCCGTTGCGCCCGGGGCCAGGACCTCGACGGTGGCGACGTCGGCCGTCACCGTCCCGTAGGCCGCGCCACGAGTCCCCGTCGCCTCGAATTCGACGACCGGGTGCAGCGCGCTCGCGGGAGGCGGTTCGCACGACTCGGAGCGGCCGCGCAGGGCGACGCACAGCCGGTCGCCTCGATCGAAGGCGACGAGCGCGGTGCCGTCGTCCAGCGGCCCCGCGACCACCGGAGCGTCGCGCGGCGGCGCACTCTGGGCGTGCGCCACACCCGGTGCGCCGAGCACGAGCGCGCACACGGCCATCCCCAGCCACCCCCGGCCCCGTTTCACGCGCGAAACGTATCTGACCGGACGCTGACGACGGCTGTGTCACCCTAGGGGCGCGTGGCTCGCCGCCTTCTCATCCTCGGGTCGACCGGTTCGATCGGCACACAGGCGCTCGACATCGTCGAGCGCTCCGACGACCTCGTCCTCGTGGGCCTCAGCGCGGAGCGCTCGTGGGAGTCGCTCGTCGAGCAGGCCCGCGCTCACGGCGTCGAGCGGATCGCGGTCGCCGACGCCGACGCGGGCGCCCGGGCGGCCGAGGCGTGGACCGACGGCGAGGTGCTCACGGGGCCCGAAGGGCTGGTCCGCCTGGTGATCGACAGCGGCGCCGAGCTCGTCCTCAACGCGCTGGTCGGCTCCGCCGGCCTCGGGCCCACCGTGGCGGCGCTGGGCGAGGGCATCGACCTTGCGCTGGCCAACAAGGAGTCGCTCGTCGTCGGCGGCGAGCTCGTCACCCAGCTCGCCGAGGCCACCGGCGCGCAGATCATCCCCGTCGACTCCGAGCACTCGGCGCTGCACCAGCTCATCGCCGGCGAGCGGCCCGGGACCATCGACGAGCTCGTCCTCACCGCCAGCGGCGGGCCGTTCCGCGGCCGCAACCGCAGCGACCTCGAGGGCGTCACTGTCGAGGAGGCCTTGAAGCACCCGACGTGGGCGATGGGCGGCAAGATCACGATCGACTCGGCGACGCTGATGAACAAGGGGCTCGAGCTCATCGAGGCCCACCACCTGTTCGGCACCCCATACGAGCGGATCGGCGTCGTCGTGCACCCGCAGTCGATCGTCCACTCCTACATCAAGCTCTGCGACGGCGCCGCGCTCGCGCACCTCGGCTACCCCGACATGCGCGTGCCGATCTCCTACGCGCTGCACTACCCGGAGCGCGTCGACGTGCCGGTCCGGCCGCTCGACCTCGCGGCGGTCGGCGCGCTCACCTTCGAGCCCGTCGACACCGACGCGTTCCCATGCCTGCGCCTGGCGCGCGAGGCCGCGGTTGCCGGCGGCACCGCGCCGTGCGTGCTCAACGCCGCCAACGAGGTCGCCGTGCACTCGTTCCTCGACGGCCGGCTGGACTTCCTCGGCATCCCCGCCGTGATCGAGGCCGCGCTCGATCGCCTGCCCGCCGCGCCGGTGCGCGCATTCGAGTCCCTCTACGAGGCCGACCGCGAGGCGCGCGCGGTGGCATCCGAGCTGGTCGCGGTGCGCACGTGAGCTGGGTCCTCGCCTTCCTTGGCTTCGCCGCGCTGATCATCCTCCACGAGTTCGGCCACTTCACCGCGGCCAAGGCGACGGGGATGCGCGTCGAGCGCTTCTCGCTGTTCTTCCCGCCGCTGCTGGCGCGCGTGCGCCGCGGCGAGACCGAATACGCCGTCGGCGCGATCCCGCTGGGCGGCTACGTGAAGATCAGCGGGATGAGCCCGCACGAGGACCTCCCGCCGGAGGTCGCGCCGCGGGCCTACCTCAACCAGCCGCCCTGGAAGCGGATCGTCGTCATCGCCGCGGGCCCGGCGATGAACCTGCTCATCGCCTTCCTCATCGGGTGGGCGATCGTCGCGTTCCACGGCGTGATGGCCAACAACGTCGTCGTCGACCAGGTCCAGTCGACCTCGCCCGCCGCGGGCAAGCTCGAGCCGGGCGACAAGGTCCTCTCGATCGACGGCGTCCCCGGCTACCAGCCCGGCCTGAGCGAACGCGAGATCGAGCAGCGCCAGTTGCGCCTGCGCGAGGTGGTCAACCGCCATTCGTGCGCCGGGACGCCGAGCCAGGGCTGCCAGGCGACGACGCCGGCGCGCGTCGTGGTCGAGCGCGATGGCAAGCCGGTCACGTTGCTCGTCGCGCCGAAGTACGACTCGCAGGCCAAGCGGATGCTGCTCGGGATCACCTACGGCGAGAACCAGAACGTCGGCCCGGCGCACGCCGTGACGATCACCGCAACGAACCTGTGGCGCATCACGCGGCTCACCGTCTCGTCGATCGTGAAGATCTTCTACGACCCGCAGGCGCGCAAGAACGTCTCCGGCGTCGTCGGCTCCTACGAGACCACGCGCGAGTCGTTCAGCTTCGACACGATCCAGGCGCTGAGCATCCTCGCGGTGATCTCGCTCTCCCTCGCGGTGGTGAACCTCTTCCCCTTCCTGCCCCTGGATGGCGGCCATATCTTCTGGGCAGTGGCCGAGAAGGTGCGCGGACGCCCAATTCCCTATCGGCTCATCGAGCGGGCCTCGGTCGTCGGCTTCATGCTCGTGGCGCTGCTCTTCGTGATCGGGCTGACGAACGACATCGACCGATTGCGCGGCGAAGGCTTCAACGTTCGCTGATGCTGAGCCGGCGCGAGCTGTTGAAGGGCGCCAGTGCGGCCGCCCTGGGTCTCGCGGGTGCGGCGGCGCTGCCCAACCGCCTCGGTGGGGCGGCGAGCGCGCTCGCGAACGCCCCGCGGCGCTGCGTTGCGCTCGGGCCCGCTGGCTGCATCGCGCCTGGTTGCCCGCAGGACCTGCGCGCAGGGCCCAACCGCGCCCTGCTCGCCGACAGTGGCACGCGGTGGGTGCGGCTGTGGGCGGACTGGCCGACGCTCATGCCCGCACCGGGGGCGATCGCGGAGGACCGCGCGGCCGCGCTCGACGACCAGCTCGCGGTCGCGCGCGCCGACGGGCTACACACGATCCTCACGCTCTATCGAACGCCCGAGTGGGCCGGCCGCGCGATGGCGGGCGCTCCGTGGAACGGCTTCCTGGAATGGGTGATCGGGCGCTACGGCCCGCGGCTCGACATGCTCGAGGTGTCCAACGAGCCCAACCTCGGCGGCACCGCGCCGGAGACCGTGGCGGCGATGTTCGTCACCGCGCAGCAGATCGCGGGCGGCCTGGGGTCGCAGCTCGTGCTCGCGGGGCCGGGCACATCCGACGTGCGCGGCTACGCCCGCTTCACCGAGCGGCTGCTCGACGCGCTGGAGGCTCACAAGTTCGTCGCCGGCCCGCGGTTCGCGTGGACGCACCACAACTACGCGGACGTCGCGTACGGCACGAACCGAACGGGCGACGTGCGGCGGCGCCTCGTCGGGCGCTGGGCGGGCTGGCCGGCGGGCGACGCCGGGAACCCGCAGCTGCTCGTGACCGAGGGCGGCGTGACGCTGCCGACGATCGCGCGCCTGGCGCGCACGACCGACCCGGCGGTCCTGCGCGCCAAGCAGGCCGAGCTTCTGCGTGTCTCGTACGAGCGCCTCGATCCGGGCGTCGCGCTGACCACTCAGTACCTCTTCAACACCGATCCGCACTACGACAGCGGGTTGTGCGAGACGGCCGAGACGGGCGGCGCGACCCGTCCGGCGTACGCAGCGTGGCGCGCGCTGCCGTCTGTCGCATAGGCTCCGGGCATGGAGGGGAGCACTCGACCGCGCATCGCCGCGACCACGCTTGCGCAGGCGTTTCGTGACACCGCCGCCGACCGCGCCGACGTCGTCGCGATCCGGACCAAGGACGACGAGATCGCCTGGACGTGGGGTGAGTTACGCGAGCGCGTCGACGCGCTGGCGGGCGGCCTCGCGGCGCTCGGCCTCGAGCACGGCGACACGGTCGCGCTGATGCTCGGCAACCGCCCCGAGTTCCACCTCGCCGACCTCGCGGCGATGATGGTCGGCGCGACGCCGTTCTCGATCTACACGCAGTACACGCCCGACCAGATTCGCCACCAGGTCGACGACGCCGGCGCTCGGATCGCCATCACCGAACAGGCCTTCCTTCCGAAGGTGCTCGCGGCGCAGGAGGGCCTGCCGAACCTCGAGCGCGTCATCGTCGTCGACGGCGAGGCACCGAGCGGCGTCCAGACGCTCGACGAGGTCGCGAGCGGCGACCACGACTTCGACGTCGAGGCGTCGGTCGCCCGGATCGAGCCCACCGACCTCCTCACGCTCATCTACACGTCCGGCACCACCGGCCCGCCGAAGGGCGTGCAGCTCACGCACCACAACCTGCTGGCCGCCGTCCACCAGGCCGAGAAGATCATCGCGCTGCCGCCCGACGGCCGCGTCATCTCCTGGCTGCCGAGCGCGCACGTCGCCGAGCGCAACGCGCACCACTACCTGCCGATCGCCTTCGGCTTGCAGGTGACCTGCTGCCCCAACCCGCGCGAGATCCTCGGCTACCTGCCCGAGGTCCGCCCGTCGTGGTTCTTCGCCGTGCCGCGCATCTGGGAGAAGCTGAAGGCCGGCCTCGAGGCGATGGTCGCCGGCCAGCCGCCGGAGCAGCGCGAGCGCACCGAGGCGGCGCTGCGCGACGCGACCGAGAAGGTCCGCCTCGAGCAGCGCGGGGAGGAGGTCCCGGCGGACCTGGCGGCCCGCGTCGAGGCCGCTGACCGGGAGATCTTCTCCGGGCTGCGCGCCATGCTGGGCCTCGACCAGGTCGTCGCCATCCATGTCGGCGCGGCGCCGACGGCGGTCGAGGTCCTCGAGTTCTTCCACGCGCTGGGGCTGCCGCTCGCCGAGCTGTGGGGGATGAGCGAGACCTGCGGCGCCGGGGCGGTCAACCCGCCGGAGCGGATCAAGATCGGCACCGTCGGCCCGCCGGCGCCCGGCGTCGAGATGAAGCTCGCCGACGACGGCGAGCTGCTCATGCGGAGCGACGTCGTCATGCTCGGCTACCGCAACCTTCCCGAGCAGACGGCCGAGGCGATGACCGAGGACGGCTTCCTGCGCACCGGCGACATCGGCGAGTTCGACGATGACGGCTACCTGCGGATCGTCGACCGCAAGAAGGAGATCATCATCAACGCGGCGGGCAAGAACATGTCGCCGGCGGCGATCGAGGGGGCGCTCAAGGCGGCGAGCCCGCTCATCGGCCAAGCGGCCGCGATCGGCGACGGGCGCCGCTACAACACCGCACTGCTCGTCCTCGACTCCGACTTCGCTCCCGCGTGGGCGGCGCAGCACGGCATCGAGGACGCCTCGCTGGAGGCGCTCGCGCGCGACCCGCGCATGCGCGAGGCGGTCCAGGCGGGCGTCGACGCCGCCAACGAGAAGCTCGCCCGCGTCGAGCAGATCAAGAAGTTCACGATCGTCGAGGGGGACTGGCTTCCCGGTGGCGACGAGCTGACGCCCACCATGAAGCTCAAGCGCAAGCCGATCGACCGGAAGTACGCCGGCACGATCGACGCTATGTACGCGGACTAGCTACACGAGCCCGTACGCCCTGATGATGGTCTGGGTGATGGCGCTGCCGCCGGCGTCCGTCGCCTGCAGCCGCAACGACACGAACTTGCGCGAGGCCGCGGCCGGATGCGCGACCGTGGCGGTGAAGTTCCCGCCGCCGCGGTCGGTCAGGTCGACCCGCCGCCAGGTCCCGCCGTCGTCGAACGACGCCCACAGCCTGGCGTCGGTGATCGCGGCCGCCGGCGCTCCCTGCTGGCGGTGGATCGCGACGTCGATCGGGAAGCTCCCGCGCGGCGCGCGGTTGAGCGCATCGAGCACGCCGACGTCGTAGTCGGCGAGCAGCAGCGGCACCGCCGCCGTGACCCCTTCCGCCGGCGGCGCCGATCTGAACGTCCACGCGGTGTCCGAGTCGGTGGACATCGTCCAGAACGGCGCGGTGCGCTCCACCGACAGCTCCGCGCGGTAGGTCGCCGGATCGCCAGAGACCGGGTAGGTGCCGCGCCAGCCGGTCGTCTCGGCGATCTGCTCGCCGTTCTCGAACAGCCGGAACCGCGACGTGTTGTTGCCGTCGGAGAAGCCGAACCGCTGGTCGGAGTCGACGAACTCGGGCACGAACGCCTGGATGGCGTTGCCCGTGCGCGTGACCGGCTCGCCGTTGTCGCCGACCTCCCAGTTGCGGATGACGGCCGGCCACTGGGGCTGGCGGAACCACTCGGCCGACCGGTTGGCCGCCCGCGGGTAGGTCTGGATCGGCGCCTGCAGCCCGCCCTGGAAGACGAACTCGAACGGCGCCATCGAGGCCCAGCCGACGTGCTGCCAGCGGGCGTCGCCGATCCCCGTGTACTCGGTGCGGTCCAGCGGCGTGATGAGGTTGCGCGCGAAGTCCGACGAGAACCCCGAGAACGGCGGGTAGGCGTGATGCGCCTCGCCGCCGACCCAGCCCTCGGTGCCGGCGTGGTACGTCGCGTGCGTCCGCACGGTGTTGGAGCGGTCGACCGTCCGGCGGTGTGTGTCCTGGATGCGCCCGCGGTCGGAGAAGATGACGTCGTAGACGTACGGGCTCTTCTCCTGCGGGATCCCGCGCGCGGCGAGCACGACGCGGCCGTTCTCGAGCAGCCCCTGCAGCAGCTGCCCCTGGCTCAGCGACGTTGAGAGCACCGGGATGCCCGGATCGCTCGCCAGGCCGATGAGCAGCAGGCCCGGTACGTTGTTGTGGATGATGATCATCGCCGGGTCGTGCG
>DATFRW010000324.1:0-3021 GCA_035262945.1 Solirubrobacteraceae bacterium | reverse complement strand
TGAAGAACTGGGCGATGTCCTCGAGGAACTGCGTGCCGAGGATCCGATCGGCCATCTGGTAGAAGGGCCGCGAAGCGAGCGTCACGAAGCGGCTCCGGTACGGCATGGTGAGCCACCGCAACAGCCGGCTGCCGAAGAAGTCGGCCATGCGCGCTGGAGCGTCGAGGAAGTCGAGGGCGTTGCGGGTCGGCGGGGTGTCGAGCACCAGCAGGTCGTAGCGCTCCTCCTGGTGCAGCTCGTAGAGCTTCTCCATCGCCATGTACTCCTGCGAGCCGGCCACCGCACCGGACAGCTGCTGGTAGATGCGGTTGACGAGCACCTCGTCGCGGGCGCGCTCGTCGGGCGCCAGCCGCGCGATGAGCTCGTCGAACGTGCGCTTGGGGTCGAGCATCATCGCCCAGAGCTCGCCGCGCACCTCGATGCCGTGGCCGGCCAGCCGATCGGGGTCGACGAGGTGCGGCTCGTTGCCGAGCTCGTCGACGCCGAGCGCGTCGGCGAGCCGCCGCGCCGGGTCGATCGTCACGACCGCGACCCGCGCGCCCTCGGCGGCGAGGCCCATCGCCAGCGCCGCCGAGGTCGTCGTCTTGCCGACGCCGCCCGAGCCCGCGCAGATGACGATCCGCTTGTCCTGCAGGCGGGCCCTCACAGGACGCGCCCCAGCTCGCGGGCCAGGCGGCCCAGGCGGTCGCCGTTGAAGACGAACGGCAGCGTCGCCACCGGGGCGCGCGCGCCGCGCCGCAGCCGCTGCAGCTGGGCGCGCTGTGTGCCGGCGCGCGCATGCGCGTGGCGGGCCGCGACGACCTCCGGCCCGTCGCCGGCCCCGGCGAGCGCGCGCGCGTCGCCGGCGCTGAAGCGCTGGGGCAGCATCCCGTTGGCGATGACCAGCCCGACCTCGAGGCCGACCTCGGCGAGCAGCGCGTCCTGCAGCGCAAGCGTCTCGTTGACCGGCATCTCCTCGGGGCGGGCCACCGCGACGACGCCGGTGCGCGCCGGATCGGAGACCATCGCGTCGATCGTGCGACCCTGGCGCGCGATGCGGCCCACGCGCGCGACCTGCGCGAACGTGCGCGGCGCGCTGAGCACGGCGACGCCGTGGCCCGTGGCCGGGGCGTCGAGCACCACGAGGTCGTAGGGCTGCGCGCCCGGGGTGCGGCGGTGGTCCTGGGCGAGCTCCCAGACCTTGCCGACCGTGAGCAGCTCGCGCAGGCCGGGCGTCGCCGCGGCGAGGTAGGTGAAGGTGCGGCTCGAGGCGATGACGTCGGCCAGGCCTGGCGGGAGCTGGTCGGTCAAGTACAGCTCCATCGCGTGCTCGGGGTCGATGGAGACGTGGTGCAGCCCGGGCGCGACCTCCTCCTCCTGGATGCCCGCGCCGCCAACGCGGGTGCCGGAGGCGGACCCCGCGTTGGGCGTCATCATCCGCGAGACGTCGTCGCGGCGCGCGACCTCGGCGACGATCGTGCGCAGCCCGCGCCGCGCGGCGACCATGCCGATCGCCGCGGCGACCGTCGTCTTGCCGACCCCGCCCTTGCCGGTGACCACGACCAGGTCGCAATCGAGGAGGCTCAGACCTCGCCCTCCCAGTAGTCGTCGGCCAGGTCGAGGCGGACGAGGACGCTGCCCAGCCACGCCTTCCGCGAGACCGGGTAGTAGACGATCTCGTCCGGGCGCCGCGTGCCGTACACGAGGTAGGTCACGCCCTCGGGGCCGCCCCGGAGCGCGTGCGCGAGCCGCCGACGGTTGGGCCCGGGGCGCGCGACGCAATGACCGGCGCGCAGCGCGTGCTCCTCGACCTGCTCGCCCTGGTTGTCGAAGAGCAGCAGGTCCGCGGTGCCCTCGAGGATCACGAAGAGCTCGTGCTCGGCGCCGTGCCAGTGCGGCGGGCAGCTCCACTTCCCCGCCTCCATCACCGCGTGGTTGAGGCCGCTGCGCACCGAGCCCGCTGCCAGCCCGAGCCCGCGCGAGCTGTCCGCGAACTTGCCCTTGTCCATGACCTCGGGCTGCACGTCGTCGAGCGCGACGATGCACGGCGGCCGGGGCGTCGGGTCGGGCACCTCGAGCGGACCGGCGGCGGCGTCGCGCTCGAGCGGGTCGTCCGGCGAGGCCTCGAGCACGACCAGGCCCCGGCGGATCAGGCCCGCGCGCGGCATGCGCACGAGCGGCGGCGCGTGGTTCTCGCCGTACGCGAGCACCGACAGCCCGTCCGGGCCGGCGATGAACGTGTGCAGCGGCCCGCCCGCGACGCAGACGATCGTGTCGCCCGGGCCGATCTCGTGGACGGCGCCGTCGAGCCACGCGAGGCCGGACCCGCCGAGCACGAAGAAGATCTCCTCCTCGGACTCGTGCACGTGGACGGGGCCCGGGCGGCAGCCGGGCTCGATGTCGAAGCGGGCCACGCCGACCGGGCCCGCGCCCGCCGCGGCGCCGAGCCGGCGGACCCAGGCGCGGATGTCGCCGACGTCGCGGCGCACGCGCTCGACGTCGTCCCAATGGGCAATCGTCATACCTCACCGTCCCAGTAGCCGAGGCGCTCGACGCGGAACATCGCGTTGATCCCGCGTAGCGAGACCTTGCCGGAGCGCGGGTAGAAGGCGATGTCGTTGGGCTCGCACGTCCCGTACGCGAGCACGGTCAGCGGCGCCGCGCCGGCGCGGAAGGCGTGGGCGACACCGGTGCCCGGCGGCCGCGCCACGATGCTGCCGGTGCGCACCGGGTGCTCGTCGTCGCCGAGCAGCAGCGTCCCGTCGCCGTCGAGGACGACGAAGAGCTCCTCCTCGGCCGAGTGGCAGTGCGGCGGGTAGGCGAGCGAGCCGGGTTGGATGATCAGCACCCCCAGGCCGCTGGCCTTCGCGCCAAGCGGGGCGCCGTACTCGTGGCGGGTGCGCACGACGTCGCCGTCGTTCGCCCGGCGCAGGATCGTCCCGTCGCGGCCGACGATCGTCAGTGGGCGCACCTTTTCGGGCGCGGGGACGTCGAGCGGCCCGGCGGCGTCCTCCGCGGCGAACGGGTCGGGGCCGTCGTGGG
>DATFRW010000323.1:0-2874 GCA_035262945.1 Solirubrobacteraceae bacterium | reverse complement strand
AGCCGCGGTGCCCATGCAACCTTGGGTTTGGAAGGTAGCCAAGTGACTCCCCGCCGTCACGCGCAGAGGCGCCGCGCGACGGCGAGCAGGGTGCGTGCGACGGTCTCCGTTTCGGAGATGCTGACCCACTCTTCGCTCGCGTGGGCGCCCGCGCCGCCGGGCCCGAACAACACGGTCGCGATGCCGGCGCCCGCGATGAAGGCAGCGTCGGTCCAGTAGCCGGCGCCGCTGATCGGCGGCGGCGGCGCCCCGAGCTCCGCCGCCGCCGTCTCGCGAACGAGTTCGACGATGGCGGCGTCCTCGGCGACCTCGAACGGCGGGCGAACCAACAGCGTCCGCTGTGCTGCCTCGAACCGTTCGTCCGAGGCGCGGCACCGCTCGAGCACGGCGCCGATATCAGTCTCGACGTCGGCCGCGGTCTCACCGGGCAGCGTGCGGCGCTCGACGCCGACCACGCAGCGCGCCGGGTAGCTCGAGAGCTCCTCGCCGCCGCGGATCATCGAGGCGTGGACCGAGCCGCGGCCGGTGAGCGGATGCGTGCGCGACGTGAGCGCCGCGTCGAGCTCCCCGATTGCCGTCAGGACGGGGCCGGTCTTGACGATCGCGTCGACGCCGAGGTCCGGCCGCGAGCCGTGCGCCGCGCGGCCGCTGACCTCGATCTCCGACCACACGAACCCCTTGTGGGCGACGACGACCTCCAGCTGGGTGGGCTCGGTCACGACCGCCGCGTCGGCGTGGACCATCTCGAGGACTTCCTGCACTCCGATGCTCGCGTGCTCCTCGTCGGCGACCGCCGCAACCAGCACGTCGCCGGCGAGGTCGTGGCCCGCCGCGTCGCGACAGGCCACGAGTGCTGCGGCGAGCCCGGCCTTCATGTCGTAGGCGCCACGTCCGTAGAGGCGATCGCCGTCGATGCGCGGCACGTGCGGATCGCGCATGCCCTCGACCGAGACCGTGTCGAGGTGGCCGCACAACAGCAGCGTGCGGCCGCCGCCGGCGCCGCGGGCACGCACGACGACGCTCGGGCGCCCGGGCGTCCGCTCCAACACCGTCGCCTCGAGCCCGGCGTCCCGCGCCCACGCCGTCACGAACGCAGCGCTCTCGCGTTCGCCGGCGCCTCCCGGGACGAGCGACGGGTTGACCGAGTCGATCGCTACCAGCCGTGAGAGCAGGTCGACAGTCGCCGCGATGGTCCCCAACCTCGCTCAGGCGCCGACGTAGTCCGCGAGGTGCTCGCCGGTGAGGGTCGAGCGGGCGCCGACGAGGTCGGCGGGAGTGCCCTCGAAGACGATCCGCCCGCCGTCCTGCCCGGCGCCGGGGCCGAGGTCGATGATCCAGTCGGCGTGCGCCATGACCGCCTGGTCGTGCTCGATGACGACGACCGACTTGCCCGAGTCGACAAGCCGGTCGAGCAGGCCGAGCAACTGCGCGACATCGGCGAGGTGCAACCCGGTGGTCGGCTCGTCGAGGACGTAGGTCCCGCCCTTCTCGGCCATATGGGTGGCGAGCTTGAGCCGCTGCCGCTCGCCGCCGGACAGCGTGGTGAGCGGCTGGCCGATGGTCAGGTAGCCGAGCCCGACGTCGGCGAGCCGGCCGAGGATCTTGTGCGCGGCCGGCACCTTCGCGTCGCCGTCGCCGAAGAACTCCTCGGCCTCGGACACCGACATCGCGAGCACCTCGCTGATGTCCCTGCCACCGAAGCTGTACTCGAGCACCGACGTGTCGAAGCGCTTGCCGCCGCACTCCTCGCAGGGCACGGCGACGCCGGCCATGATCCCCAGCTCCATGTAGATGACCCCGGCGCCGTTGCAGTTGGGGCAGGCGCCATCGGAGTTGGGGCTGAACAGCGCCGGCTTGACGCCGTTGGTCTTCGCGAAGGCCTTGCGGATCGGGTCGAGCAGGCCCGTGTACGTCGCCGGGTTGCTGCGTCGCGAGCCGCGGATGGCGCCCTGGTCGACGAGCACGACCCCGTCCCGGCCGGCCACGGAGCCGGCGATGAGCGAGCTCTTGCCCGATCCGGCAACGCCGGTCAGCACGACCAGCACGCCGAGCGGGATGTCGACGTCGACGTCCCGCAGGTTGTTCGTTGTCGCCCCGCGCACCTCGAGCGCGCCCGACGGCTCGCGCACCGACTCCTTCAGGGATGCGCGGTCGTCCAGATGGCGCCCGGTGATCGTGTCGCCGCCGCGCAGATCCTCGACGGTGCCCTCGAACACCACCTCGCCACCGGCGGAGCCGGCGCCGGGGCCGAGGTCGACGACGTGGTCGCCGATCGCGATCGTCTCCGGCTCGTGCTCGACGACGAGCACCGTGTTGCCCTTGTCGCGCAACTGCAGCAGCAGATCGTTCATCCGCTGGATGTCGTGCGGGTGCAGGCCCACCGTCGGCTCGTCGAAGACGTAGGTCACGTCGGTGAGCGACGAGCCGAGGTGGCGGATCATCTTGGTGCGCTGGGCCTCGCCGCCGGACAGCGTTCCGGACGCCCGGTTGAGCGAGAGGTAGCCCAGCCCGATCGCCACGAACGAGTCGACGGTGTCCCCCAGCGCCTCGAGCAGCGGCGCGACCGTGGGCTCGTCGAGGCCGCGCACCCACTCGGCGAGATGGGTGATCTGCATCGCGGAGACGTCGGCGATGCTGACGCCGTCGATCTTCGACGATCGCGCCGCCTCGCTGAGCCGGGTGCCGTCGCAGTCGGGGCAGGTGGTGAACACCACCGCCTTCTCGACGAAGGCCCGGATGTGCGGCTGCATCGCGTCGACGTCCTTGGAGAGCATCGACCGCTGGATGGACGGGATCAGGCCCGCGTAGGTCAGGTTGATCCCCTCGACCTTGATCTTGGTCGGCTCCTTGTAGAGCAGGTCGTGGAGCTCGCGC
>DATFRW010000322.1:0-11182 GCA_035262945.1 Solirubrobacteraceae bacterium | reverse complement strand
GCGCACGCGGGCATGAGGGCGGCGCTCTCCCGCCTCGAGCGCGAAGGCCTCCAGCGGCGCGAGGCGAAGAACTGCCCGCCGCATCCGACGTCCCGCGCGATGTGGCTCCCAGGTGACTACGCGACGCCCGACCGGCTCGTCTGCGGGCGTTGCTTCGCCGAGCTCGCCCGGCGCGCGCCGGCTGTCGCGAAAAGGGGAGATCGCTAATGGCAGACCGCCCGGAGATCAGCCGCGACGCCGTGGAGCAGTTCGAGGCGCGGCTCCGCGCCCAGGAGGCGGCCGCGCGCGCGATCGCGGACGCGCCCTGCACGTGCGCCGACACGGCCGCGCCGCCGTGTCTCGCCTGTCGGCAGCGGGCCGCGTTGCGCGAGCGGATGCCCTAAGCCGACCTCACGCGGCGGACTGCGCGGCATAGGCGTGGAGCGCTCCGAACGTCTCGGCGCCGATCAGACCGTCGTCCTCGATGCCGGCGTAGCGCTGGAAGGAGACGACCTGTTCGCGGAACTCCGTCGCGAAATGGTCTGCATCCTCGACGAAGGCCCAGCCGCGTGCCGTCAGCACCAAGACGAGATAGCGAATCCACGGCCGATCGACGGGATAGAAGCCGCTGTGATTCTTCGGGTCGCTCGACTCCGGCCCGTACCAGTGGCCGGCGGCGAGCGGATAGGGCGGGACCGGAGCCGGGAACGTCGCGGGGATCGGCAGCGCCGGCTCCGCGAGCGCAGGCGTCGGCGGTGGCGCCGGGGCGGGTACGTCCGCCGACCAGCCCCACGGGGCCTCGTCGTCGAACAGCGAGGGCCCGTGGCGGACGCTGACGTGCGCGTGCTTCGTGTGCGGGTTGGAGCCCGTGTAGGGCCGCCAGACGCCTGGGGGGTAGCTCTGGCCCTGGCCGCTACAGATGCGCTTGTTCGAGATGATGTACTTGACGCGCGCCTCCGGCGGGCTCGCGACGACACGGCGGGCGAGCCAGTCGGCGAAGGCGTAGGAGTCGAAGCCCCCGGCCGGGTCGTGCGTGAAATCCCTTGCCGCCACGACATCGTGGCAATCGCAGGGATTGTGCCTAATGGTCTGACGTGCGACTGCTGTGAGCAGCGTCCCCGATGCTCCCATCCGAGGCTTTGTTCCGGCTGGGCGCGGAGGCGTTGACCTCACCGAGGAGCCCTTGCGTCGAAGTCGCTCCGAGCGAGTTGGCAACACGCCATGACATTAGGATCACCCCCTCTCGAAAGTGAGCCGCGCAGAAGCGCGGGTAATCGCTGGACGCGACGCGGGACGCGCCTCTGGGCGCGTATCGATCGGCGCGGACCAGACGAGTGTTGGCCGTGGATCGGTGGTCGCCGCAGCAACGGCTACGGGATGTTCGCCGTGACCCGCGCCGGGCGATGGACGCAGACGACCGCTCACCGAGCCGTGTGCGAACTGGTGTGCGGCCCTGCTCCGGTCGGCTCGGAAGTCGACCACCTGTGCCGGAATCGCGCCTGCTGCAATCCGGCTCATTTGGAGGTCGTGACGCTCCGCGAGAACCGAGCGCGACGGAACGCGCACAAGCGGACCTGTTATCGCGGGCACGCCTTCACGCCCGAGAACACCTACCGGCAACAGGGGCGCGACGGCTACGTCTGCCGTGTGTGTCGCATCTGCCGGCGTGAACAGGCGCAGGTCCGCCGCGCTCACTAGTCCGACCCCCCTCCTGCCGCGCGGCCGCGCCGTTCCATGCGATCCGCGATCGCGCGGTTCGCGTCGATGTTCTCGCGCATGACCTTCTCGAAGCGGTCAGTCTGGCGATCGAGCGCCGCGATGATGGTGTCCTGCATCGCGGCCATGATCCGGACGCGGTCCTCTTCGTTCTGCTTGATCGCGGCGAGCGTATCGCCGAGGCGCGTGAGGACGAACCAGAGCAGCACGCCCGCGAACACGGTTGGCACGCCGACCGTCGTGACCGCCTGCATGGCGAGCTGGAGCCAGCCGGCGCCGGGCACGACGGTGACGGGCGCCTGCGGCGTGCCGAGCGGGGGCGCTGGGCCGTTGGGCATGCGGCGTCAGCCCTCCGGCGGCGGCACCTGGCGCGGATCGAGCAGCCGGCCCGCCTCATCGACCGCGAACCGTTGCGTCGCGGGGAAGCGGACGATCTCCGGCGCGGGCCGCCGCATCGTCCCGCCGTCCGGCAGCGGGACGTCGAGCGCCGGGTAGGCGGCGGTCAGGTCCTGCCCGTCGTCGTGGGTCGCGAAGATCACCGGGTCCCCGCCGAAGATCACGCACTGCATGTCGGCCTCCCGTCGGGCCCTCGCTAGATGGCCATGATGTACGACTGCGTGTTCCCGAGCGTGTTGATCGCCGGGCTCGTCGTGCTCCGATTCCCGCTCTGCATCGAACTCTCGCTGAAGATCGCCCCGTAGCGCTCGGCGCGGAAGACGTCGAAGCTCGTGCCCGGTGTGTCGACGAGCCACGTGTTCGGCTGGCTCTGGACGGCCTGGAGCACGGCGCCCGCGAGCACGCGGACGGCCTCCGCCTTGACCGTGGCATTGTGACTCGTGAGGGTCGTAATCTGGGCAAAGGCCGCGCTGCCCGTGAGGTAGAGGGCGCGCTGGCCGCCGTCATTCGTGAACGTGGTGAGCACGATACTGCCCTGGAGCGCGTACAGATTCGCCAGGCCGGCATTCTGGGCGGTCGCGAGCGTCGCCCCGGTCAGGTACGCGCTCGGGAAGAGGAAGACGCCCTCGGCCCCGTTCTGCTGGACGGTGAGCGTGCCACTGATGAAGACCTGGACTTGCCCCCGCAGCTGGAGGCCGACGCCGGAAAACTTCTGGATCACCACATTCGTGAGCGTCGTTGATCCGCGCGCCACATCGACGCCGATGATCGCAGTCCCGGTCTGGTCGCCCTCGAACGTCACGCCGGTCACGCCGCCGAAGTTCAAGCCGCCGAAGATCGCCGCCGAGCCGCCAGGAAACCGGAGAATCGTCGTCGCCGCCCCGGCGCCCACGACGCGGATGTTGACGCCGTCCACGTGCGTGAAGTTGATCGGTACCGTCGCGTTGTACGTGCCGGCGGCGACGTTGATCGTCACCGTGCCGCCCGCAATCCGCCAGGGCGTTAGGTAGTCGAGAGCGCTCGCCAGCGAATTGAACGGAGTGCCGCCGAGCGGGTCACTCGGCGCGGCGACGCCGCCGGGCGCCACCTGGAGCGTGCGGCTGCGCAGGATGGTCGCCGAGGCGCTGAGCACGTACCAGGTCGCCACGCCGTCGCTGCGTAGGATGACCCACTGCTTGGCGTCGAGGTAGAAGATGCCGCCACGGATCGCGTCCCCGGCGGCGGGAATGAGGCGGACATCGGTCTGCGCCGTGTCTTGCCGGACGCACTGCACCATCGTATGGCCGCTCGGCAGGGCCGCTGCGGGCGGGAGCGTGAGCGTCACGTTGGCCGTCGTCGCGTCGATGACGAGGAGGCCCGCATCGTCCGGGGTGAGCGTGCCCGTCGCCGCGATGACGCGGCCGCTGCCCGCGTAGAGGCGATGGAGGGCAGCGCGGAGCATCGTCGCGCTGCCCTTCGTGCCGGCGACGCTCGCGGCCCGGAGCAGCTCGCGGAGGTTCAAGATCAGCTCGTTGAATTCCTCGGCGCGGTACACGGTCCCGGCGCGGCCCGTCGCCGGATCGCAGTCGAGATAGAAGCCCTCCGGGTTCGGGCCGACGGGGGCCATCGCCGGCACGCTCGTTACGGCATCGCTATGGTCAGGCGTCGTCAGCATGGCGGGTCTCCTCGCGCGGGCTGGGCGGATAGCGGAACGTCACCGTCGTGTGCGCCGGCTTGGTCAGGGTGATGAGACATTCGAGCACCGACGCCCCGGTCCCACAGGGCGGCTCGCCGGCCCCGGTACAGCCGGCTTGTGGCGGGCGCAGGGTCACTGCGTCCTCGCTGACGACCTCCCACCAGAACGGACACCCGCCGATGTGTGCGCAGCCGGCTTGTGCCTGACCGGCGACGTCGGGGAAGTGCTCGACGATGGTGATCGTGTAACCGAACAGGCCGGCAAGCCAGATGTAGTAGGCGGCGCTCTGGCCCCCCTGCATGGCAAGCCAGGCGCAGACGAGTGCCTGGCGCTCCGCGACCGTCCAGGTGACGAGTTCCGTGCAGGCGTTCGGGAGGCCGACCGCCGCCTCCCAGTCGGGCAGCAACTCGACGGCGCCGCAGGGATAGCTCTCCGCCAGCAGATCGCAGTCGCGTGCCTGGATCCGCGTCGGCTCGATGGCGACGGCCGACCAGAAGCGCATGAGCGTCGTCCCCGGGTCGCGCGGCCAGACGGCGCCGCGCGGGAGGAGGTCGAGCAGCGTCCGCGTCCACTCGGCCTCCGTGAGGGTGCAGAGGGCGACGACACTCGGCGGCACGCCGGCCGGCGGCAGCGGCGTTTCGAACTCGAGCGGGGGCTGCTCAGTCCACATAGGTCACCGTGCCGAGGATCGGCAGCTCGCCCGCGCCGAGCGCGACGTCGCCCGGCGGCACGAGAATCCGGTGATGGCGCTCGCCCGACGCGAGCGACACGGCCTCCCAGAGCCAGGAGACGAACAGCGTGGCGCCCGGCACGCCATGGCGGAAGAGCGTATCGGTGAGTTCCGCGAGGACGGCGGTCCGCACGGCCGGCGTGTCGGGCGTGAGGGTCGCGATCGTGATGTCGATCGGGTGCGGGATTGGCGCGACGACGATGACCTGGGCTGTCACGGGGCGGACCTCGTCAAGATGCGCCTGGACGAGCGCCACGTCGGCGGCGGTCGGGATGCCGTTCGGGTGCGCCGGATCGTCCATCGCGAAGCGGACGACGACGGTGCCCGGCCCCTGCTCCTGCGGCGCGACCCAGACGCGCGTGACGCCGGGGACCTCGAGCGTCCAGTCGACGTAGTCACTCGCGGCGCCGCCCATCGGGGGCGTCTGGATACGTGCGAGGAGCCGCGTGCGCAGCTGCGCGTCCGTCTCCAGATCCGCGCCGCCGGCCATGCCGGGGGCGGCGATCGTGGCCTGCGCCACGACGCCCGCGAGGGCCGTCACGGTCGTGACGGTCGTGCCGGCGAGGGCATCAGTGATGCTGCCGGCGGTGGTGGCTTCCACGGCCACCGATGCGGTCCCATCGACCTCCAGCGTGGCGCCGTCGAGCGCGCGGTAGCGGATGCGGTCGAGGCGCTGGAACTCGGCCCCGGCGGGCACGACGGCCCCGGGCGTGCCGGTGACGGCGATCGCGCCGACCGCGGCCGTCGCCGGCCGACGCGCCAGGCCCCAGATCGACGCCCAGCGCTCGAGGAACGCCGTCTCGGCTGTATCGGGGAACAGCTGGCGCGAGAGCCACTCTTGATAGCCGTAGTGGAGCGTCGAGAGGCCGGCGAGGACGTCGGCGATGACGGAGAGATTCGACTGCCGCAGCAGCGCGTCCGCGCCGGGCAGCCGCGCGTTGAAGTCGCGGCGGATGCGGTCGCGCAGTTCGGGGAGTGTGGGGCGCGCGAACGGCATCAGATGGCGGCCTCCCACGTGACGGCGGGCATTGCGACACCCTGGGCGGCGAGCTGCTCCCACGCCCAGGCGTAGCGCCGCTCGAAGACGGAGCCGTCGGCGCGCGTGATCGCCACGGCGAGCGCGAGCGTCATCGGCGGCACCGGGGCGACTTCGAGGTAGTCGGCCGCGACGTCGACGCGCGCCGCCACGCCGTCGTCGAGCATCCACTGGAGCGCCTCGGCGGCGTACTCCTCGGCCCGCCGCCGCGTCTCCTCGGTCGACTTCTCGCGCGACAGGAGCCAGAGACGCGAGCCGAGCGAGCCGCCTTCGGGCCGCTCCCAGTTGCCCCACCAGCCGCGCCGGTCGTCGGTGCCGTCCGGGATGACGTCGTCGGCATGCGCGCTGTCGTCCGTGAACAGCGAGAGCAGGACGGCGGTCTCGAGGTCGTGGTCCGCGGCGAGGCCGGGCGGCGCGATGAGCCAATCGCCCCAGAGCGGCGCCGTCTCCGGCGACCACGCGGTGCGCACGTCAGCCACGGGCGGCCTCCAGCTGCGCGACGCGGGCGGCGAGCTCCTGCACGGCGCGAATCAGGACGGGCACGAGGGCCGCGTAGTCGACCGACAGCCAATGCTCCGTGCTGCCGTCGTCGGTCACCGCGAGCGGCACGTGAGGCTGCGCCTCCTGCGCGATCAGGCCATAGTGGCGCCCTCCGGCGAAGCCGATGGCGCGTTTCGTCTGGTCATAGGCGAACGAGACGGCGCGCAGCGCTGTCACGGCGGCGAGGCCAGGCACGTCCTCTTGCCGGTCGATCTTCAGCCGCCCGTCGGACGGCGCGGTGACGCTGACCGTGCCGATGACCGTCGCATCGACGCGCGCCTGGAGCGTCCCGTTCCAGCCAAACGCGATGATGTTGCTGTAGGCGCCCACGACGGCGGTGCCGACGCCTTGATAGCGCACGCCCTGTCCGCCGCCCGCGATGCCGAGCCATGGCCCAGCCGCCCCACTGAGTTCCAGCCGGTCAGTCGACGGACTCGTCAGGGAGACCGCTTGCCCGCCGCGCCAGATCGTGATGCCGATGGCGTCGTGTGAGCACGTCGGCGAACTCGTCGGCGCGACCGAGATCGGGCCCGTGACCGTGCCGCCCGTGAGCGGCAGAAACCCCGGCGCGCCGGTCACCTTGGACCAGGCGACGCTCGCGATCTTCGCGTCGGTCACCTGGCCGTCGTTCAGGTTCGCCGTCAGCAGGCCGGACGGCGCTACCGGCAGCCGCGCTTGCGCGATCGTGCCCGTGAGCTTTGTCGCCGCGACGTCGTTGATCTTCGCATCGGTCACGGCGAGCGGCGCGATGGTGGGATTCGGGTACGTCGAGCCGGGGGCACCGAGATCCCCGCCCGCCGGGCCGCTCGGCGGCAGCGTGGTCGGGATGGTCGGCGGCGTGACCCAGGCGGTGGCGAAGTCCGCCGTCGACGTCTTCTGGAGCTGCTGCCCGGCGGTGCCGCCCGCCGGCACGCCCGGTCCCGCCGGTCCCTGGGCGCCGGGCGCGCCCGGGTCGCCCTTCGGACCAGCGGGCCCCGGCACCGTCGAGTCGGCGCCCGGCGGCCCCTGCGCGCCCGTCGCACCCACTGGACCGGGATCGCCCTGCGGGCCCTGGGCACCGGTCGCGCCGGTCGCCCCGGGGTCGCCCTTGGGCCCCTGTGCGCCGGTCGCGCCGGGATCACCTGGCGGCCCGGTGGCGCCCGCCGGCCCCTGTGGCCCTGGCACCGTCGAGTCGGCGCCGGGCGGTCCCTGCGGCCCCTGCGTACCCGTGGCGCCCGGATCGCCCTGGTCGCCCTGCGGGCCCTGCGCGCCGGTCGGACCGGGATCGCCCTGGGGGCCGGCCGGGCCGGTGGCACCCGTGGCGCCGGGATCACCCGGGGGGCCCTGCGCGCCGGTGGCGCCGGTGGGTCCCGGATCGCCCGGCGGGCCGGTGGCGCCCGTGGCCCCTGGGTCGCCCTGCGCCCCTTGGGGCCCTTGCGCGCCCGTCGCGCCCGTCGCTCCCGTGGCGCCCGTGGGCCCCTGCGCGCCCTGCGGACCCGGCGGGCCCGGCGGGCCTTGGATCGAGCCGCCGGATATCCACTGCGTGCCGTCCCAGATCCAGAGCGAGTCGTCGGCCTCGACGAGGTACGCATCGCCCTGCGTGTTGCCCGTCGGGGGCAGCGCGGCCACCGTCGGCACGGAGCCCTTCATCGTCACGCCGGAGCCGGCGGCGCCCTGCGGGCCCGTCGGCCCCGGGGGACCCTGGATCCCCTGGGGGCCCTGCGCGCCCGTCGGCCCCGTCGGCCCGGCAGGCCCTTCGGGTCCGGTCGCGCCCGCCGGCCCGGTGGCGCCGGTCGCACCGGGATCGCCCGCTGGACCCGGGGGCCCTGCCGGGCCCGGCGGCCCGGCGGGGATCGCGTTGACGGCGGCATAGATCACGTCGAAGTCCGCATCGACCTCGGCGGCCTGGATGGCGGGATCGCCGAGCGCCTTCTCCTCGGCATAGCTGAAGCCGCCCGCGCTCTTTTGCGGCCGCGTGACTACTGCCATTGCGCCTCGTCCCAGTGGCCGCTGTCCCAGTCGTTCGGGCCGCCCGGCCCGGCGCCGCCGTCGCCGATGCGCGTCGTCGGCGAGCCGCCCACGCGGCGATGCGCGCAGCTGTCTGGGTCCTGCGCGCGGATCACGGGGTTGCCATTGATGCGCACGCGCGGTGCGCCGCGTGTCGTCGTCCAGACGTTCTGGCAGTGGCTGTCATCTTCGGGACACGGCGGATGCGCCGAGCCCTGCGCGCCGACCACGGCGACGAGCAGGCCCTCCACGCGGACGAAGTCCTGCCCGGGAATCGTCTGGATGATCCCCCCGCCGTCGTTCTGATCCGTCAGGCGCTGGACTGCCGGCATGGCCTCACTTGTTCACGTCGACGCTCGGCGACGTCACGGTGATCGAGTCGGACGCGGTGAGCTCGAGCGTCTCGCACTCGACGGTGAACTTCTTCGTCTTGATCGTGACCTCGTCGGCGGGCTCGTCGTCCTTGACGCCCGCGAGCTGGAGCAGCGCGCACGCGAGCTTGATCGTCTGGTCCCGCGTGAGGACGACGCGCGTCTTCTCGTCCGTGTAGAGCGCGACGTCGCCCGCCTGCATCTCGGTCTGGCGATAGCGGCGATCGTCGATGGCGAGCACGATGCCGTGATCGCGGCCCCCGCCGAGGAAGCTGACGACGGCCTCGGCCCCCTCGAGCGGCACGGACGTAAACCCGTACTGCTGGAAGCGCTCGACGTGGTCCTTCGTCTCGTCCGCGAGCAGCTCGACCTGGACCTGCTGGAGCTTCTTCTTGTCGTCGACGAGTGCCATACGGCCGCGCGTCGTGCCCATGGCGATCCGGCGAGAGAGTTCCTGCTCGCGGCTCACAGGAAGATCCCCCCGGCGGCCTGGACGACGGCGCTGATGGACCCGCTGGACCAGAGATCTGACCCGCCGCCGGGATCGCCGCCGCTCGCCGAGGCGCCGCCCGGCGCGCCGTCGCCCTCGCTCGCGTAGGCATCCGGCAGCGTCAGCTCGAGCGTCGTCGTGCTGCCGCTCTCGCTCTTCTGGAACTCGAGCGCGGCGATCAGGAGCTCGCGGTTGATGCCGAGCCAGGGGGCGATGACCGGCACGAGGAGGTTGACGTCCCAGAGCGGCCCGGACGGCGTCTGGCGCCAGCCGGCGACCGTGACCGTCGCGCGCACGGCGTGGCCGGCGCGGCGCCGCGCTTCCCACTCCGCGCGCTGCTGGCAGAGCAGATCGTCGGCGATCGTCTCGGCGGTCAGGAGCCAGGGCTTGTAGCGCCCGAGGAACGCGTCGAGCGCGGCGCCGATGCAGGCACGGACGCTCGGGCCGGCGGGACCGCCGCCGCTGGCCTGGGTCTGGCGAAGGCCTGGAGTTGCTGGAGCCGTCTCGCTCCCATCCTCGCGATCATCCTGGTTTGGTCGCTGGCCCTTGACGGTATATTCGCTGTACCGCTGCGAGGCGTCGAGGGTGGCACTGGCGGCCAGGATGTTGTCGCCCTGGACGAGGGCGCCAACGGCACGGCGGCTCCCGACGCGGGTAAGGGCGAGCCCGCCCGCGGCGGTATCCGTAATGAGCAGTCCTTGCAGCCGCGCGAGGCGTTCGAGGAGCGCATAGCACGTCTCTCCTTGCTGCACCTGGACGTCCTGGAGCGGCGGCATCGGCCCGACGAAGTCGGGCGACGGGCGCGGCCCCTCGACGGGCGCGGTCGGCGTGACGCCCGGCATCGGGCCGACGAAGTCGCCGGACGGGCGAGGGCCCTCGACGACGGGCATGCCGGCGCTGCTCGTGACCGTGATCCCGAAGGGCTGCGCGAGCCGCTCCGCGATCTCCCAGAGCGACAGCTGCTTGAACTGCCCGCCCGGGACGATCGCGGCGCCGTCGACGAAGTCGGCGGTGCGCGAGCGGCCGCTCACGTGGACGTCGTGCGTGTCGGCGTCGAAGCTCGGCGCGTACGTGTCGATGTAGCCGGTGATGACGACCTCGCCGTCGAGCAGGATCTCGCACGGCGCGCCGGGCCGCAGCACCCAGGGCTCGAACGGCTGGCCGGTCGTCCGCTCCGAGACGCGGACCTCGAACTGCGACGCGGCCTGCTCGAGCCCGCGCCGGACGGCGATCGCGTGCCAGCCCTCGTAGTCGCGCCCGCCGAGTCGCAGTGTCGCCTGGCCCATCGCGTCACCAGCCCTCGACGAGGCCGGTCACCGGGAGGAACCCGGGATGCACGGCGCCCGTCCGCGCGACCAGCGCGTCGGCGCGGCTCGGGTCCTGGTAGAGCCGCTGCGCGAGCACGAGGCTCGGACGGGGAAAGGCGGTCACGTAGCGGCGCAGCGGCCGCAGCGTCGCGCCGCGCTCCGCGAGTGTCGCGATACACTCGGCGCGGACCTCGGCGAGCGCCTCGAACACCGCATCGGTGGCCGTGGCGTCGAGCCGGTCGCACAGCGTGACGACGCGCGTGCGGACGGCGACCAGGTCCTCGTACGACTTGAGCGGGATCGTGCTGACGGGGCCGGGCAGCGCGGCGGCCGCCGCCTGGTGCGTCAGGTTGGCGAGGCAGACGGCATTCTCGGCTTCCTGCGTGCGCGCGGGCGTCGTTGTCACGGGCGGCAGCGGGAACGTGACCAGC
Source organism: Solirubrobacteraceae bacterium (assembly GCA_035262945.1). GTDB lineage: Bacteria > Actinomycetota > Thermoleophilia > Solirubrobacterales > Solirubrobacteraceae > JAOPZW01. The sequence continues at coordinate 525 of DATFRW010000322.1, read as the reverse complement.
GTCAGCGCATCGAGCCCGTCGAGCGCGGTCGCGGGCGTGACGCCATCCGCGAACGCCGCGACGGCCTCGAGGACGGCGGTGGCGATGGCGTCAGGCGCGACGGCCTGCGGATCGAGCGCCGCGAGCGCGAGGAGCCGGCGCCGGGCCTCCAGGGACAGCGGCTCGGGCACCTGGAGCGTCGGGCCGCGCAGTCCCTCCAGGATGGCCGCCAGGTGCGCCAGGTCGCGCGCCGCGCTCTCCGCGACGAAGTCCTGGAAGCCGTCGACGCGGAACGTCGTGCCGGCGAACGCGCTGACGGCGGCCGTGACGAGGCCGCTCGCCGCCGCGCGCACGGCGGCGCCGGCCGCGCGCGTCGCCGTCGGCGCGCCGCGCTGGCCGGGCTCCGCGAACGACAGGTCGAAGCGGCAGATGCCGCCCTCCTCGTCGCGCTCGCGGAAGCGGAACCGCTGGCAGACGACGCGCAGCCGGCCGAGGTAGGGATGCACGAGCGTGCCGGGCCCCTGCTGCTCGCACGCGGTGAGCAGC
>DATFRW010000321.1:0-11415 GCA_035262945.1 Solirubrobacteraceae bacterium | reverse complement strand
CGCTGATGAAGCTGCGCCTCGCGGCGCCGTCGCTGCTCGTGGACCTGCGCAAGGTCCCCGGGCTGCGCGGCGTGCAGCGTGACGACGGCCAGTGGCGGATCGGCGCGATGACCCGCCACGCCGACCTGCAGGGCAACGCGGACCTCGGCCCGGTGGGCAGGGCCGCGGCGCTCGTCTCCGATCAGCAGGTGCGCAACCGCGGCACGATCGGCGGCTCGCTCGCCCACGGCGATCCGGCATCGGACCTGCCCGCGGTGCTGCTCGCGGCCGAGGGTGTGGTGACGGTGACCGGCGCCGGCGGCACCCGCGAGGTGGCGGCTGCCGATCTGTTTCAGGACTACCTGACCACGGCCATCGGCGACGACGAGATCCTCACCGAGGTCCGCGTGCCGGGCTTCGAGGGGTGGGGCTCGAGCTACCTGAAGTTCAACCGCCGTGCCGAGGACTGGCCGATGGTCGGCGTCGTGGCGCTCGTCAAGAAGGCGGGCGACGGCTCGATCGAGGACGTGCGCGTCGGCCTGAGCAATATGGGCTCGACGCCGCTGCGCGCGACGGCCACCGAGGCGGCGCTGCGCGGCCAGGGGCCCGACGCCATCGGTAGCGCCGCCGAGGAGGCCGCCGAGGGCACCGAACCGCCCGGCGACCTCAACGCGACACCCGAGTACAAGCAGCACCTCGCGCGCGTGCTCACCCGTCGAGCGCTGGAAGAGGCGGCGGCCTGACCCGCCACCCGGCCCTGACATCGCCGGACGCGGTCGGCGAGGCGCTCGCGCAGCAGCGCTACCTCGCCGATCGCGCCCTGTGCACGTCGGTCTTCCTCGCCGCCGAGCTTGGCCAGCCGCTGCTGGTCGAAGGCGAGGCGGGCGTCGGCAAGACCGAGGTCGCCAAGGCGCTGGCCGCCGCCACCGGCGCGCGGCTCATCCGCCTGCAGTGTCACGAGGGCATCGACGTCCACCACGCGCTCTACGACTGGGACTACGCGCGCCAGCTGCTCGCGCTGCGCGCGGCGGAGGGCGGCATCGACGAGGGCGACCTCTTCTCGCGGCGCTTCCTGCTCGATCGCCCGCTGCTGCAGGCGATCGAGGCGGACGGCCCGGTCGTCCTGCTCATCGACGAGATCGACCGCGCCGACGACGAGTTCGAGGCATTCCTGCTCGAGCTGCTCTCCGACTTCCAGGTCACCATCCCGGAGCTCGGGACCATCACCGCGCGCGAGCGGCCGCTGGTCGTCCTGACGTCGAACCGCACCCGCGAGCTGCACGACGCGCTCAAGCGCCGCTGCCTGTACCACTGGATCGACTACCCGACGCCCGAGCGCGAAACGGCGATCGTCCACGCGCGGGCGCCCGGCGCCGAGGCGGCTGTCGTCGCGCGCGTCGTCGAGGCGGTGGCGAAGCTGCGCGAGACCGACCTCTACAAGCAGCCGGGCGTGGGGGAGACGATCGCGTGGGCGGAAGCGCTCGGCGCGCTTGGCCCCGAGAGCTCGCTCGACGACACGCTCGGCGTGGCGCTGAAGGTTCGCGAGGACATCGACCGGGTGCGCGCGACCGGGGTGCTCGATGGTTCCTGAGGTCGTGGCGGTCGCGCGCGCGATGCGCGCGGGCGGGGCGCGCGTCGGGACGGGGGAGGTCGAGTCGGCGGCGCGGGCACTGGCGGTCGTCGGCGCCTCGCGCGAGGACTCCTACCTGGCGATGCGGGCGATCATGTGCTCGCGGCGCGAGGACCTCGCGGTCTTCGACGTCGCCTTCGCGACCGTGTTCGGCACGCGCGAGATGCCGCTGACCACCAAGCCGCCGCCGCTCCCCCCGGGCGTCGAGCTGGCGCTGCCGCGCACGCCGTTCGGGGAGGGCCCGCCGAAGACGCTCGGCGAGGAGGAGCCCGAGGTGCGCCCGGCGGCGTGGAGCGACGTCGAGCTGCTGCTCGACAAGGACTTCGCCGAGTACACCGACGCCGAGCGCGCGCTTGCCCGCGCAGTGGTCGCGCAGCTCGCGCGCCGCGGCCCGACCCGCCGCTCGCGCCGCCTGCGCGCGGTGCGCACGCGCGGCGTGCGGCCCGACCTGCAGCGCACGCTGCGCGCCTCGCTGCGCTGGGGCGGCGAGCCGCTGGACCGTCGCTGGCGCGAGCCGTCGACAAAGCCGCGCAAGCTCGTGCTCGTCTGCGATGTGTCGGGTTCGATGAGCACGTACGCGCGGGTGCTGCTGCAGTACATGCATGCGGCAGTCGCGACGCACCGCCGCGTCGAGGCGTTCGTCTTCGGCACGCGCCTGACCCGGCTGACGCGCGAGCTCGACGTGCGCGATCCCGACCGCGCGCTCGCCCGTGTGGCCGACGTCGTGGAGGACTGGTCGGGCGGGACGCGGATCGGCCACGCGATCAGCGTCCTGAACCGCGAGCACGGGCGGCGCCTCGGCCGAGGTGCGGTGGTCGTCATCCTGTCTGATGGATGGGACCGCGGAGAGCCCGAGCTGCTGGCAGAGGAGATGGCGCGGCTGCGCCGGTCGGCGCATCGCGTCGTGTGGCTGAATCCCCTGAAGGCGGCCGCCGGCTACGAGCCGTTGGCCCGCGGGATGGCCGCGGCCCTGCCGCACACCGATCATTTCCTGGCCGGCAACTCGCTTGCCTCGCTCTCGGAGCTGGCGATGATCCTTGAGGAGGACCGATGAAGGACGTATTGGAAGACGTCGACGCCTGGACGGCGCGCGGTGACAAGGTTGCGCTCGCGATGGTGGTGGGCGTGAAGCGCTCGGCGCCCCGTCCCCAGGGCGCGAAGATGGCGATCAGCTCGAGCGGCGAGGTGTCCGGCGCCGTGAGCGGCGGCTGCGTCGAGGGCGCGGTGATCCAGGTCGCCGAGGAGGTCATGGCCGGCGGCGAGCCGCGGCTGCTGCACTTCGGCATCGCCGACGAGGAGGCGTGGGACGTCGGGCTGCCGTGCGGCGGCGAGATCGACGTGTGGGTGGAGCGCTACGAGCCGTGACGGAGCTTTCGCCGCAGGGACGCTTTGCCGCGCTCGCCCGTGACGACGAGCGCGGCGCGCTGGTAACGGTGCTGGAGGGCGCCGGACTTGGCTCGAAGCTGCTCGTCCTGCCCGACGGCTCGCGCCTCGGCTCGCTGGGCTCGCCCGAGCTCGACGACGAGGGCGCCCGGCACGCCGAGGAGCTCATGTGGGCCGAGCGCGCGGAGAAGCGCGGGGCGCTGTTCATCGACGTCACCTTCCCGGCGCCGCGGCTGATGATCTTCGGCGCGATCGACTTCGCCGCGCAGCTGTGCACGCTGGCGCGCGTGAGCGGCTGGCGGCCCTACGTGATCGATCCGCGCGGGTTCTTCGCGCGGCCCGACCGCTTCCCGGACGCGGAGGAGGTCATCGCCGCTTGGCCGGACCAGGCGTTCGAGCGCCTCGGCGGGATCGATCGCGCGACGTCGATCGCCGTCCTGACCCACGACCCCAAGCTCGACGACGCCGCGCTGCAGATCGCGCTGCGCTCCGACGCGGCCTACGTCGGGGCGATGGGCTCGCACCGCGCGCAGGCCAAGCGCCGCGAGCGCCTCGGGGCGCTCGGGTTCACCGACGAGGACCTCGAGCGCCTGCACGCGCCGATCGGGCTCGACCTCGGCGCGCTGACGCCGGAGGAGACAGCGCTCTCGATCATGGGCGAGATCGTCGCCCGGCGACGGGGCCGCGAGGGCGGGCCGCTGTCGCAGGCGCGCGGCCGCATCCACGAGGTGGTTGATTGATCGCAGGCCTGATTCTCGCGGCGGGCGGCGCGTCGCGGTTCGGGTCGCCCAAGCAACTCGCCGAGCTCGACGGCGTGCCGTTGCTGCAGCACGCGGTCAGCGCGATGGTCGACGTGTTCGCCATCAAGCGCGCCGTCGTCGTGCTCGGCGCGCGCGCCGACGACATCCGTGAGGCCGTCGACTTCCGCGGCGCCGAGACCGTCGTCTGCGACGCCTGGGCGGATGGGATGGCGGCCTCCCTTCGCTGCGGCATCGAGGCGCTCGGCGACGAGGTCGACTGGGCCATCGTCACGCTCGGCGACCAGCCGCGGATCACGCCGCAGGTCATCTCGTGGGTGACCGATGAGGCCGCGGCCGCCGGCGACTGGGTCGCCGCGGTACGCACCACCTACGACGGCGAGCCCGGGCATCCGGTCGCCCTGAGCCGATGGCTGATGGACGAGGTGCGTAGTCTGCGCGGCGACGTGGGCGCCCGCGAGCTGCTGGCCGCCCACCCCGTCCTGACCGTCGAGGCCGGCCGCGACTGCCGGCCCGGCGACGTCGACACCCCCGAGGACCTGGAGGAGCTGCGCGCATGAAGCTCGAGCAATCGTTCACCGTGACCGCCCCGGTGGAGCAGGTGTGGGCCATGCTTGTGGACGTCGAGCGGGTCGCTCCGTGCCTGCCGGGCGCCGAGATCACCGGCCAGACCCCCGAAGGCGGGTACGAGGGCACGTTCAGCGTGAAGCTCGGCCCGGCGACCGCCGCCTACCGCGGGTCGCTGCAGATGGAGTCGCTCGACGAGGCCTCGCGTACCGCGACGATGAAGGCCAACGGGACCGACAAGCGCGGCCAGGGCGGGGCGCACGCGACGATCGTCAGCACGATGGCGCAGCAGGGCGAGGAGACGCAGGTCGACGTCGTCACCGACTTCACGATCACCGGCCGCCTCGCCCGCTTCGGGCGCGGCGGGATGATCGAGGACATCTCGAAGCGGCTCATGCGCGATTTCGCGCAGTGCCTGCAGGCGACGCTGGCGGCGGAGCAGGCGGCGCCGGCCGCCGCGGCGGCTGCGCCCGCGGCGGCGGCTGCCGAGGCCGCGACCGCGGCGCCGCTGCCCGGGCAAGAGGCCGCCGACGAGCCGCTGCAGCCGGCGCAGGCGCCGTGGCCGCCGCGCGCACCGGACGGTGACGGAGCCGCTGCGGCGGAGCCGGAGTCGGCGGCGGCGGAGCCCGCTGCACCCGCTGAGTCGGCGGCAGCCGCTCCGGCCGACCCGGCCGCGCCCGCCGAGCCCGCAGCAGCGGCGCCCGGCGAGCCGGCCCCGCCCGCCGCTCCGCCCCGCACCGGGTCGGTCCCCCCGCCGACCGCGGCGCGACCCGCGCCCGCGCCCGCCAAGCCCGTCCAGGGCTTCTCGCTCTTCTTCGGCGTCCTCTGGGACCGGATCAAGGCATTCTTCAAGCGCCTCTTTGGTCGTAAAAACTAACGCTCGTACGTGATAACGTACGCCCATGCCTGAAGTCCGCTCCTGGCATGGCGCCACCTACGACCGCCTCTCGACCCCGATGGAGGCGATGGGCCGCGAGGTCCTCGACCGCCTCCCGCTCGAGGGCGACGAGACCGTCATCGATGCCGGCTGTGGCTCCGGCCGCGTCACCGAGGCGCTCATCGAGCGCGTCCCTCGCGGCCGCGTCATCGGCGTCGACGCGTCGGCGTCGATGATCGACGCGGCCCGCGAGCGGCTCGGCGACCGCGCCGAGCTGCACGTCGCCGACCTCTCGACCTTCGACCTCGGCACAACGGCCGACGCGATCCTGTCGACCGCCACCTTCCACTGGATCGCCGATCACGGCGCCCTCTTCGCCCGCCTGCGCGCGCACCTGCGCGACGGCGGCCTGCTCGTCGCCCAGTGCGGCGGCCACGGCAACATCGCCACGGTCCACGCCGCCGCCCGCGAAACGATGGCCGCTGCGCCGTTCGCGGACCACTTCGACGGCTGGCGCGGGCCGTGGAACTTCGCCACCCCCGAGGACACCGAGCGGGGGCTTCGCGCGGCCGGCTTCGCCCGGGCCAAGGCCTGGCTCATGGACCGCCCGGTCACGCCCGACGACCCGCACGCCTACCTCACCGAGATCAACCTCGGCGCCCACCTCGGCCGCCTGCCGGACGAGCTGCGCGCGCCGTTCGTCGACGAGGTCATCGAGCGCCTCGGCGGCCCGCCGATCACGATCGACTACGTGCGCCTCAACATCGACGCGGTCGCGTAGCCGCGCACCCGCGTGCAGCGATCGCTGCAGCCCCTGCAACCACGTAACGTCGCCGCCGGGAACGGGTAGAACACCGCACAATCTCCCCGAAAGGAGCGGGACATGATCGGGGCTCTCATCCTTGGTCTCGTTGCCGGCTTCATTGGTCGTGCGCTGGTGCCGAACGACGTCTTCCAGGACATGTCAGGTCCGAAGTCGTGGGCCGTGTCGATCGTCCTCGGCCTTGTCGGCGCGTTTGTCGGCTACCTCATCTTCACGAGGCTGCTCGGCATCGGCGACAACGATGCCTTCGACCTCGGAGGCATCCTGAGCGCGATCATCGGCGTGGTCATCGTGCTCGTCCTCGCCGGCTTCGTGGTGCGCCGGGTCGGCCATCACGGAGGCACGCACCCGGCCACCTAAACGCTCATCCAGCGGGCGGCCCAACGGCCGCCCGCTACAGTGAATCGAGGACGGCCGCCGGCCCTCGTGAGCGGTCGTTTGCGCTGCCCCAAATGGCACTTCGACCGCTCCTCGCACGCCTCCAAGAGAACCCCGACGGCGCCGCGCTGATCCGGGACGGTGGCAGCGCGTTCGTGTCGCAGTCGATGCGCGCGTACGTCGTCGCCGCGCTCGCCGACAACGCCAGCGGCGACCGGCCCGTCCTCGTCGTCGCGGGCGACGATCGCCAGGCCCGCGACCTCGCCGCCGACCTGCGCGCCTGGCTCGAGCCGCGGCCCGTCCGCTTCTATCCGAGCCGCGGCGTCGCGTACGAGTCGCACCTCGCGCCGCCGCCGCACCTCGTGGGCCTCAGGGTCGCCGCGCTCGACGCGCTGCTGCATCCGGGCGACGAGCCGCCGGTCGTCGTCGTTTCCGCCGTCGCCCTGTCCGAGAAGGTCCCGGATCCCGAGCTGCGCCCGCAGTCGTTCACGATCAGCGTCGGCGACCTGCTCGACCTCGACGAGGTCGGCCACCAGCTCGTCGCCGCGGGCTACGAGCGCGTCGACCAGGTCGACGACCGCGGCCAGTTCGCGATCCGCGGCGGCATCCTCGACCTCTACCCGGCCACCGAGGACCGCGCCGTCCGCATCGACCTCTTCGACATCGAGGTCGAGTCGATCCGCTACTTCTCCACCTTCACGCAGCGCAGCCTCGGCGAGACCGACACGATCGAGATCGCTCCCGCTGCCGAGCTCGCGCCCGAGCACCGCGAGCTCGCCGAGATCGCCGCGCTCGAGGACGCCGAGGACCGCCCCGACGTCGCCGAGCTGCTCCCCGTCGACCGCTTCCACGCCTTCCTCGACCTCGCTCCGCAGGACGCGGCGGTCGTGATCGCCGCCGACGAGGACGTCGCGCCCGCGCTCGCCGATCACTGGCAGGACGTCTGCGCCGCCTTCCACGACGACGACGCCCACCACCTCTACGTCAAGCCCGAGGCGATCACCGAGGCGCTCGACGCCCGCGCCGGCGCGCGCCTGAGCTCGATCTCCGCCGACCAGCCGATCGAGTTCCGCGCCCAGGCCGCCGACCTCGCCGCGCGCTCGCTCCGCGAGGCCGAGCCCGAGCTCGAGAAGCTCGTGCGCTCGCAGTACCGGACCGTCGTCACCTGGGCGCGCCGCGGTGACGGCGAGCGCGCCGCCTACAACCTCGCGCGCCTGCGCGCGTCCTGGGACGGCGGCGACGGCCTGCAGTTCGCGCGCGCCGCGCTGCGCGACGGCTTCATCGCCGCCGGGATCAACCTCGCGGTCATCCCCGACCATCGGCTGTTCCGGCGCCGCCGCGCCGAGCGCCCGGAGCGGCCGACGCGGCGCCGCGGCGCGCTGCGGTCGTTCGCCGACCTCAGGACCGGCGACATCGTCGTCCACGAGGACCACGGGATCGCCCGCTTCGCCGGCTTCGACACGAAGACCGTCGCCGGCGTGACCCGCGACTACCTCGAGCTCGAGTACGCCGGCACCGACCGGGTCTTCCTGCCGGTCGACCAGCTCGCCAAGATCACGCGCTACGTCGGGGCGGGCGGCAGCCATCCGCCGCTGAGCAAGCTCGGCGGCAAGGCGTGGGAGGCGATGAAGGCGCGCGCCCGCCGCGCCGCGCAGGAGCTCGCGGGCGAGCTGCTGAACCTCTACGCCGAGCGGCGCCGCCGCACCGGCCACCCGTTCCCCGAGGACAGCGACTGGCTGCGCGACTTCGAGGCGCGCTTCCCCTACCAGGAGACCGCCGACCAGCGCGACGCCATCGAGCAGGTCAAGACCGACATGGAGCGCGCCCAGCCGATGGACCGCCTCATCTGCGGCGACGTCGGCTACGGCAAGACCGAGGTCGCGCTGCGCGCGGCCTTCAAGGCGGCCGACGACGGCAAGCAGGTGCTGGTGCTCGCGCCGACGACGATCCTCGCCCAGCAGCACTACGGCACGTTCGCCGAGCGGCTCAACGACTACCCGTTCACCATCGAGCACGTCAGCCGCTTCCGCTCGCCGAAGGAGCAGCGCGACGCGATCGCCGCCTTCAACGACGGCAAGGTCGACATCCTCATCGGGACCCACCGTCTCCTCGGCCGCGACCTGCGCGGCAAGGACATCGGCCTCATGGTCGTCGACGAGGAGCAGCGCTTCGGGGTCAAGCAGAAGGAGCTGCTGCGCCAGCTCAAGCTCAAGGTCGACGTCATCGCGATGAGCGCCACGCCGATCCCCCGCACGCTGCAGATGTCGCTGGCCGGGATGCGCGACATCTCGGTCATCGAGACGCCTCCGGAGGGCCGGCGCCCGGTCAAGACCTACGTGGGCGAATACGACGAGGGGCTCGTCAAGCAGGCGATCATGCGCGAGAAGCAGCGCGGCGGGCAGGCGTTCTTCGTCCACAACCGGGTCGAGACGATCGACGAGACCGCGGAGCGCCTGCGCGGCCTGTGCCCCGGCGTGACCTTCGAGGTCGCCCACGGCCAGATGGACGAGAAGGTCCTCGAGCGGCGGATGCTGAGCTTCCTGCGCGGCGAGGCCGACGTGCTCGTGGCCACGAGCATCATCGAGTCGGGCATCGACATCCCGCAGGCCAACACCCTCGTCGTCGAGCGCGCCGATGCCTTCGGGCTCGCCCAGCTCTACCAGATCCGCGGGCGGGTCGGACGCTCGCGCGAGCGCGCCTACGCATACCTCCTCTACCCGAGCGCCGCGGCCCTGACCGAGGAGGCCACGAAGCGCCTCAGCGCGCTGAGCGACTACACCGAGCTGGGCGCCGGGTTCAAGATCGCGATGCGCGATCTGGAGATCCGCGGCGCCGGCAACCTGTTAGGTGACGAACAGTCCGGCCACGTCGCCGCGCTGGGCTTCGAGCTGTACCTCGCGATGCTCGACGAGGCGGTCGCGGCGACGGACGGCACTGCCGGCGACGAGGAGCCCGAGCCGGTGCGCCTCGACGTCAACGTCGATGCGTACGTCCCGGCCGACTACGTCCCCTACGAGCAGGCCAAGGTCGATGTGCACCGCCGCGTCGCGGCGTCGCGCGATGTCGCCGACCTCGCGCAGCTGCGCGACGAGCTCGAAGACCGCTTTGGCCCCGTGCCAGAGCCACTTGAGAACCTCATCGCGCTGCAGCAGGCGCGGATCAAGCTCGGCCGCGCGGGCGCGCGAGCGGTGTCGTTCCGCGGCGAGACGCTTGCCGCGACGCCCATGGAGCTCACGCCCGAGCAGGCCGACGAGCTGCGCGAGCGGGTGCCCGACGCGCGGTATGAGCCGGGCCGCAGCCAGGTCAGTTTCCGCGTCCCGCGCGACGCCGAAGGGCGTTTCCGGATCGTTGTGGCGGCGGCAGACGCGCTGCTCGCCGTAACCGCACCTTCATATGAAGCGGCGGCAGCCTAGATAAAGGTGGCTACCATGACCCGCTCGTCCGCCGTCCCCGTACCTCGGATTACATGACTTTGCACAAGCGAACCGCACTTGCGGCTGCCGCGCTGTCGGCCGTCGCCATCGGCGTCACCGCATGCGGCGGCGGCGCCATCCCCGGCAACTCCGTCGCCACCGTCGGCGACCAGACGATCAAACGCGACACGTTTGATCACTGGATGAAGATCATCGCGATCTCCACGGCCGCCCAAACGAACCCAAACGCGGCCAAGACCGCCACGGTTCCCGACGCACCCGACTTCAAGCAGTGCATCGCACAGGCGAAGAAGACGGCGGCCAAGCCGGCCAAGGGCCAGCCCGAGCCGACCGACGCGCAGTTCAAGTCGCAGTGCCAGCAGCAGTACAGCCAGTTCAAGACCGAGGTCCTGGGCTTCCTGATCCGTTCGACCTGGCTTGACCAGGAGGCCACGAAGCAGAAGGTCAGCATCACGGACAAGGAACTGCAGAAGCAGATCGACGACATCAAGAAGCAGCAGTTCACCCAGAAGGGCAGCTACGAGAAGTTCCTGCAGAACGCCGGGCTGACCAACGAGGACGTCCTGTTCCAGCAGCGCGTCCAGCAGCTGCAGAACAAGATCACGGCGAAGATCACCAAGGGCAAGGACAACGTCACCGACGCCCAGATCCAGGCCTACTACAACAAGAACCAGTCGCGCTTCGCCTCGCCCGAGCGCCGCGATCTGCGCATCGTCCTGACCAAGCAGAAGGCGCAGGCCGAGCAGGCCAAGAAGGCGCTGCAGTCCGGGCAGTCGTGGAAGTCGGTGGCCAAGAAGTACTCGATCGACACCGCCTCGAAGTCCAACGGCGGCTCGCTCCCCGGCGTCGCCAAGGGCCAGCAGGAGAAGGCGCTTGACACCGCGGTGTTCGCCGCGGACAAGGGCAAGCTCAGCGGCCCGATCAAGACGCAGTTCGGGTGGTACGTCTTCGAGGTCGCGAAGGTCACGAAGGCCAAGCAGCAGTCGCTCGAGGAGTCCAAGGCCTCGATCAAGCAGATCCTCCAGCAGCAGGGTCAGCAGAACGCGCTGAAGAAGTTCGGCGACGACTACCGCAAGCGCTACAAGGCCGAGACCGACTGCCGCAAGGGCTACCAGGTCGACGACTGCAAGAACGCACCCAAGCAGGCGGCGACCACGAGCACGCAGCAGCAGCAGCAGGCTCCGCAGCCGCCGCCCTCGACGACGTCGACGACACCGTAGCCGGACGGCGGCGACGTCCTGAGCGGGTGCCGAGCCCGGCCACGTGGCCGGGGCGAGGCGGGTCCCGCTTTCGGTCTCTAGGCTGCGGGCTGTGCCGCCGCAGCCAGATGTCGCCGCCGCCGTCGCCCGTCTCGACGAGCTGACCCGCCGCCTGCGGCGCGAGTGCCCCTGGGACCGCGAGCAGGACGAGCGCTCGATCGTGCCGCACACGGTCGAGGAGGCCTACGAGCTCGCCGACGCCGCCAACGACGGCGACGACGCGAAGCTCCTCGACGAGCTCGGGGACGTCCTCTTCCAGGTCCATTTCCTGTCGCTGCTGCTCGAGGAGCGCGGCGCGGGGGACATGGCGCGCGTCGCCGAGCACGT
>DATFRW010000320.1:0-10723 GCA_035262945.1 Solirubrobacteraceae bacterium | reverse complement strand
GGGCCGCTTCGCCTACCAGGCCGTCCACGTCGACGAGCGCATCACCGAGCCGCTCGTGCGCGACGGCGGCGTGCTGCGGCCGGTGTCGTGGGACCGCGCGCTGCGCGACACGGCGGCCGCGCTCGGCCGCGCCCGCGGCCGCGTCGGCGCGATCGCCGGCGGCGAGACGACGAACGAAGAGGGCTTCCTGCTGCAGCGGATGCTGCGCGAGGGCCTCGAGTCGCACGACCTCGACTCGCGGCCCGGCGGCACGTTGCCGCTCGAATTGCACCGGGCGCTCGGCGCGCCGGCCGCGCAGGCGACGGTGCCCGACCTCGAGTTCGCCCACGCGGTGCTCGTGCTCGACTGCGAGCCCGTCGACGACATGCCGATCGTCGACCTGCGCATCCGCAAGGGCGTGCGCCGTCGCGGCGTGAAGCTGGCGGTCGCGACGAGCCGGCCGTCGTCGCTTGATCCCAACGCCGCCGCCGTCGCCCGCTACGCGCCGGGCGCCGGCGAGGCGTTCGTGCGCGCGCTGACCGCGGCCCTCGCGGGGGGCGACGTCTCCGGCCCGGCGTCGGCCGCGGGCGCCGACGGCGACGCCGTCCGCGGGCTCGCGCACGCGCTGCGCGCGGGCGAGGACGTCGTGATCCTCTACGGCGAGCGGCTCGTCTCCGGTCCGCGCGCCGAGTACGCCGCGCGCGCCCTGCTCGACCTTGCGGGTGCCCTCGATGTCGCCGGCGGGCGCGACGGCGCCGGCCTGCTCTGCGTCCCCAACGGGACGAACGGCCGCGGCCTGGCCGAGGTGGGCGTCCTGCCGAACGCGGCTCCCGGCCTCGCGCCGCCGGCGCGAGCCGGCCGCGACGCGGCGGCGATCGCCACCGCCGCGGGCGCCGGCGACCTGACAGCGCTCTACCTCCTGCACAGCGACCCCGTCGCCGACTTCCCGGGCCGCGACGCATGGGAGGCCGCACTCGAGCGCGCCACCACGGTCATCGCCCACGCCGCCTTCCTCACCGACGGGATCCGCGAGCACGCGAACGTCGTCTTCCCCGCCGAGAGCTACGCCGAGAAGGAGGGCACGCTCACGCACCCGGACGGGCGCGTGCAGCGGTTGCGCCCCGCGATCGGCCACCCCGGCTCGACGCGCTCGGAGTGGTCGGTGATCGCGGACGTGTCACGACGCCTCGGCCACGACCTCGGCGTGCTCACCGGCCCGATGGTCACCGCGCAGATCGCCGAGGCCGTGCCGTTCTACGCCGGGCTCACGCTCGACGAGATCGGCGGCACGGGCGTGCGCTGGCAGACGCGCGAGGCCGCGGCGGCGTTCCCGGAGCACGGGCTCGAGGCGCCCGCGCCCGCCGAGCCGCCGGCGGTGAGCGCGCAGGCCAACGGCCGCCTGCGCCTGGGCACCTTCCGCTCGATCTGGAACGCGACCGAGGTGAAGGTGTCGCCGGCCCTGCGCTTCCTGCACCCCAAGCCGCAGCTGGAGATCTCACCGGTCGATGCGCAGCGGCTCGAGCTGTTCCAGGGCGACCGCGTCGTCGTCGGCTCCGACGGGCACACCGTCGACGCCACCGTCACGCTGCGCGAGGCGACGCCCGAGGGCAGCGTGTTCATCGAGACCAACGCCATCGACGGCCCGCTCGTCGAGGTGCGCAAGGCATGATCGCGCTGCCGATCGCCGAGGTCGGGTTCTACGAGCCGTGGTGGATGCAGATCCTCAAGGCGATCGTGATCTTCGCGATCGGCCTGCAGCTCGTCCCGGTCGTGCTCATCGTCGAGCGCAAGCTGCTCGGCCGCTTCCAGAACCGCTACGGGCCCAACCGCGTCGGCCCGTACGGGATGCTGCAGCCGCTCGCCGACATCGGCAAGCTGCTGACCAAACAGCAGTTCCGCCCGCGGACGTCGATCGGCTGGCTGTTCGCGATCGCGCCGATCATCTCGATCATGACCGCGGTCGCCGCCTTCGCGATCATCCCGTTCGGCGACACGGTCGACATCTTCGGCACGAAGACCGGCCTCTACGGCCTCGACGTCTCGATCGGCCCGCTCTACCTCTTCGCCTTCAGCGCCGTCGCCTTCTACGGGATCATGCTGGGCGGCTGGTCGTCGGGCTCGAAGTACTCGTTCCTGGGCTCGATGCGCGCCGCCGCGCAGCTCATCTCCTACGAGGTCTCGCAAGCCCTCGCGCTCGTCGGCGTCATCATGACCGCCGGCACGCTGTCGCTCACCGGGATCGTCTACGCGCAGGAGGGGATGTGGTACTTCATCCCCCAGATCGTCGGCTTCCTCGTCTTCCTCACCGCGTCGTTCGCCGAGACCAACCGGCCGCCGTTCGACCTCGTGGAGGCCGACGCCGAGCTGGTCCAGGGCTACATGACCGAGTACGGCGGCGGCCGCTTCGCCTCGTACTACTTCGCCGAGTACCTCAACGTGCTCGTGGTCTCCGGGATCGTGACGACGGTGTTCCTCGGCGGCTGGCTGCTGCCGTTCGGTCTCGATCCGCCGAATTGGGTCGACCCGTTCGTCGTGCTGTTCAAGATGTCGTTCGTCGTCGTCTTCTTCATCTGGATCCGCGCGACGCTCCCGCGCCTGCGCTACGACCAGCTCATGAGCTTCGGCTGGAAGGTCCTGCTGCCGCTGGCCACGCTCAACGCCCTGGTGACCGCGATCGTGGTGGTGTCATGAGCGCCAATCCGAAGTGGAACCTGCCGGAAGAGACGCTCGAGGTCGTCCGCAGCCCGTCGCCCAGCCCGGCCGGCGGCACGTACCGCGCCTTCGGCGAGACACTGCGCGGGCTCAAGACGACGTTCCGGCGCGGCATCGTCCAGGGCGTCACCACCTACCAGTACCCCGAGGAGAAGGTGCCGGTGTACCCGCGCTTCCGCGGCCGCCACCGCCTGCACCGCTTCGAGGACACCGGCCTGGAGAAGTGCGTGGGCTGCTCGCTGTGCGCCGCGGCCTGCCCGGCGGACTGCATTCGCGTGGTGGGCGCCGAGAACACGCCCGAGCACCGCGTGAGCGCGGGCGAGCGCTACGCGGCCGTGTACGAGATCAACCTCGCGCGCTGCATCTTCTGCGGCTACTGCGAGATCGCCTGCCCGTTCGACGCGATCACGATGGGCAACGACTACGAGATGTCCGACTACACCCGCCCGGACCTCATCTTCACCAAGGAAATGCTGCTGGCCGAGCCCTTCGAGCGCACGCCGCTGCGTCGCGAGGGCGAGTAGCTTCCCGTCCCGCGCATGTCCGAGGTCCTCTTCTTCATCGCGGGCATCGGCGCCGTCTGCGGCGCGGTCGGGGTCGTGATGGTGCGCAACCCGTTCTACGCGGTGCTCGCCCTTGTCTTCCACCTGCTGTCGCTCGCGGCGCTGTTCCTGCTGCTGCAGGCGCAGTTCGTCGCCGCCGCGCAGGTCGTCGTATACGCGGGCGCGGTGATGGTCCTCTACGTGTTCGTGGTCGCGTACGTCGGTGCGGCCGAGCCACCGCGGCTCCGCGCGCCGGTCGGCCGCGGCCAGCGCGCCGCGGCGCTGGCCTTCGCGCTCGCCCTCTTCGTCGAACTGGCGATCGCGGTGCTCGGCTCGTCGCTGAAGGCGCTCGACAGCGGCGGCCCGACGGTCGGCGCCGAGTTCGGCTCCCCGGCCCAGATCGGCGAGCTGCTGCTGACGAAGTTCCTACTCCCGTTCGAGGTCGCCTCGTTCCTGCTGCTCATCGCCGCCGTGGGCGCGGTCGTGCTCGCGCGCCGGCGCGGGGGCATCGGCGAGGAGGTCGAGCCGGTGGCGGCCGCCCAGTACGCGTTGCCGCCGGGCGTCGGCACGATGCGCGAGGCGGTCGGCGGGCCGACCGCGCGCGAGCCCGAGCCGCTCGAGCTGCCCGGCGGGGAGGGCGGCTGGTGAACGTCAACTGGTACCTCATCGTCTCCTCGCTCGTCTTCGCGATCGGCGCCGCCGGCGTGCTCACGCGCCGCAACCCGCTCGTGATCCTGCTCTGCCTCGAGCTGATGCTCAACGCCGCGAACATCGCGCTGATCGCGTTCGCGCGGATGTGGGGCAACGCCGAGGGTCAGATCTTCGCCGTCATCGTGATGGTCGTCGCCGCGTGCGAGGTGTGCATCGGCCTCGGCCTGGTCGTGGCGATCTACCGCCGGCGCCTCCCGATCGACGTCGACGAGATCCGGGAGCTCCACGGCTAGTGCAAACCAGCGCCTGGCTCATCCTGATCTTCCCGCTGGCGGGGACGCTCATCAACGCGTTCGGCTGGCGCGTGCTGCCGGGCAAGGCGTGCGGCTGGATCGGCACGGCGGCCATCGGGGCGGCGTTCATCGCCGCGGTCGCGACGTTCATCGCGCTGCAGGATCGCGCGGAGGACCAGAAGCAGGTCGTCTTCGTCGCGTGGGACTACGCGAACACGGTCGGCGTCGACGGCAAGATCTCGATCCTCATCGACCCGCTGAGCATCTTCATGGCGCTCGTGGTCACCGGCGTGTCGACGCTCATCCACCTCTACGCGGTCGCCTATCTGTGGAAGGACCGCGGCTACGCGCGCTTCTTCGCGTACCTGAACTACTTCGTCTTCTCGATGCTCCTGCTGGTGCTGGCGGCGAACTTCCTGCTGCTCATCATCGGGTGGGCGTTCGTCGGCGCCGCGTCGTACCTGCTCATCTCGTTCTGGTACCGGCGCACCACGGCCACAACCGCCGGCATCAAGGCCTTCGTCATCAACGTCGTCGGCGACGTGGGCCTCGTGATCGGGACGTTCTTCATCTTCCGCCACTCCCACACGCTCGACTTCCTCGGCACGTTCGACAGCGCCTCGCGCGACTTCGCAGGACACCAGGGCGCGCTGACCGCTGGCCTGATCTTCTTGCTCGTCGGGGCCTTCGCGAAGTCCGCCCAGGTCCCGCTCCACACCTGGCTCCCGGACGCCATGGAGGGCCCGACGCCGGTCTCCGCGCTGATCCACGCCGCCACGATGGTCACCGCGGGCGTCTACCTCATCGCGCGCATGCACCCGCTCTTCGAGCTCTCGCCGGCGGCGGAGACGGTCGGCGCCGTCATCGGGTGCGTGACGCTGCTGATCGCGGGCACGATCGCGCTCGCGGTCACCGACCTCAAGCGCGTCATCGCGTACTCGACGATGTCGCAGATCGGCTACATGGTCATGGGGGTCAGCGCGGGCGCCTACGTGGCCGGCCTGTTCCACCTCATGACGCACGCCTTCTTCAAGGCGCTGCTGTTCATGGCGGCGGGCTCGGTGATCAGCGCGATGGGCGGCGAGCAGTCGATGGACCGCATGTCCGGCTTCCGCCGCGCGATGCCCTTCACCTTCGTCGCCTTCATCGTCGGCGGCCTGGCGCTCGCCGCGGTCCCGCCCTTCTCCGGGTTCTTCTCGAAGGACGAGATCCTCACCGACATCGGCGCCCGCGGCGGGCTGTGGTGGATCCTCGTCGTGGGCGGCTACATCGGTGCGATCCTCACCGCGATCTACACCTGGCGGATGATCTTCCGCACCTTCTGGGGCGACCCGTGTCCGGAGGCGCGCGACCTCGAGGAGGGCCATCTGTACCACCCCGAGGCGCCGTTCAACCCTTCCAACGGGGAGATCGAGGACAACGACGTCGGCTTCCCCGGGCCCGAGCACATGATCGCGGAGCGGTCGGGCGAGATGAAGATCGCGATGAGCGTGCTGGCGGTGCTGGCGATCATCGGCGGCCTGCTGCAGATCCCGTTCGTCACCGACGCGCTCGGGCATTTCCTCGACCCGACGTTCGCCGACTCCAACCTCGACCTCTCGCCGAGCGACGGGCTGGTCGTCGTCGGGCTGATCCTCGGCGCGGGGCTGTCGCTGCTCGGCATCTGGATCGCCTACGTCGTCTGGGTGAAGCGGCCCGGGACGAGCACCGCGGTCCGCGAGCGCTTGCACCCGCTCTACAAGCTGTTCGTCAACAAGTGGTACTTCGACGAGCTCATCAACGCCATCGTCGTGCGGCCGTTCGCCTGGGCCGGCCGCTTCGGCCAGCAGACATTCGAGCGCGTCGTGGTCAACGGCGTCTTCGTCGGCGGGACCACGGGGATCGTCAAGGCGGGCTCGGCCGCCGCGCGGGCCCTGCAGAACGGCTTCCTGCGCGCCTACGCCGCGCTCCTCGTCCTCGGCCTCGTCGGCGTCGCCCTCTACTTCCTGCTCCAGAGCTCGTGAACCTGTCGATCCTCCTCTGGCTCCCGCTCGCCGCCGTCGTGGCAGGGCTCATCCTGCCCGCGACCGAGGCGCGCTTCGCCGCGCTGCTCGGATCGGCCGCCGCGCTCGTGCTGAGCATCGTCCTGCTCTTCCGCTTCGACACGGGCAAGCCCGGGCTGCAGTTCGTCACCAACAAGGTGTGGATCAGCGAGCTGGGGATCCACTACAAGCTCGGCGTCGACGGGCTGAACCTCTTCCTCATCCTCCTGGCGGCGATCCTGTTCTTCGCCGCCATCGCGTGGACGGCGCTGCGCGACTGGGAGCGCCCGCGGCTCTTCTACCTGTGGTTCGGCCTGGCCGAGAGCGGCGTGCTCGGCGCGCTCATGGCCCAGGACCTGGCGCTGTTCGTGATCTTCTTCGACCTCATGCTCGTGCCGTTCTACTTCCTGGGCGGCGGCTGGGGCGACACGCCGAACCGCGTCGCGGCGATGGTCAAGCTCTTCATCTACACGCTCGTCGGCTCGCTGCTGATGCTGTCGGCGGCGGTCGCGACCGGCGTGCTGGCGCAGGGGCCGGGCCAGCCGATCACGTTCGACCTCGTGCAGCTGGCCTCCAATGCGCGGCGGCTCCCGGTCGGCTCGCAGGAGTGGATCTTCCTGTTCTTCGCCGCGGCCTTCCTGGTGAAGATGCCCGCGTTCCCGGTGCACGGCTGGATGCCCGACGGGTACAAGGCGATGCCGCTGCCGGTGCTCGCCGTGTTCTCGGGGGTCCTGTCGAAGGTCGCGGCCTACGGGTTCCTGCGCATCGCGCTGCCGCTGTTCCCCGACGCGGCGGTGCACTTCCAGGAGCTCATCCTGTTCATCGCGCTGGCCTCGATCCTGTACGGCTCGGTCCTCGCCTTCACGACGCGTGACACCCGGCTGATCCTCGGCTACTCGTCCGTGGCCCAGCTCGGATTCATCACGCTCGGGATCTTCTCGTTGCAGGACACCGGGGCGCAGGGCGCCCTGCTGCAGGCGTTCAACCACGGGCTCGTGGTCGCCCCGGCGTTCTTCATCGTCGCCCTGCTCGCGGCGCGCGCGGGCGGTTCGGAGGACCTGCGCGACATGGGCGGCATCGCGTTCCGGGCGCCGATACTCGCGGTGTTGTTCCTCATCGTCGCGTTCGCGAACCTCGCGATGCCGGGGTCGTCGAACTTCGTCGGCGAGTTCCTCATCCTGCTCGGCGTCTTCAACTCGAAGATCGTCATCTCGTTCGTCGCGTTCACCGGCGTCGTGCTGGCGAGCGTCTACACCCTGCGTCTGTTCATCCGCGCGATGCACAACCGCGTCGGGCCGCACGTCGAGTCGCGCGAGATCTCGCTCACGCACGGGCTGATCGTCGCGCCGCTCGTCGCCCTCATCGTCGGCATCGCCCTCTATCCGCAGCTCGCGCTGCATCGCAGCCAGCGGTCCGTGCAGGCGTCGATCCGTGAGGCGAAGGCGCTGACGCAGCCGGCACGGGAGGCGCAGCGATGATGATCGCCGCGGCCAAGGGCCCCCACATCGACTGGGCCGGCATCTCGCCGCTGATCGCGCTGCTCGGCGGTGCGACGATCGTGCTGCTGGTCGGCCTGCTGCGCCCGCGCGTCGTGCGCGAGGTGCTCGTGCCCCTGCTCGCGCTGGCGGCCTTCGGCGCGGCGATCGGCTGCGGGATCTGGCAGTACGGCGAGGAGAAGAACCTCATCTCCGACGCGCTGCGCCTCGACGGCCTCACCACCGTGCTGTCGTTCGTCTTCTGCACGGGCGGCGCGGCGGCGGTGCTGCTCTCGTGGCGCGCGGTGGCGCCGCGCGAGGCTGCGCACGGCGAGTTCTACGCGCTGCTGCTGACGTCGACCGGCGGCATGTGGGTGCTCGTCGCCGCCCAGAATCTGGTGACGCTGTTCCTCGGGCTCGAGCTGCTCTCGATCCCGCTCTACGTCTTGTGCGCGACCGAGATGCGGCGGGCGACCTCGCTCGAGGCGGGCCTGAAGTACCTGATCATCGGATCGGTCGGCTCCGCGACGTTCCTCTACGGCCTGGCGTTCCTCTACGGCGCGACCGGCTCCACCGACTTCACCGTCATCGCGCGCGCGGTGGACAACGTCTCGACCGACACGCTGCTGCTCACCGGGGTCGCGCTGAGCGTCGCGGGCCTGGCGTTCAAGGCGTCGGTGGCGCCGTTCCACCAGTGGACGCCCGACGTCTACGAGGGCGCGCCGACGCCGATCACGGCGTTCATGGCGGTGGCGACGAAGGCCGCCGCGTTCGGCGCGTTCCTGCGCCTGTTCGACGTCGCGCTGCTCGACACGAGCGCCGACTGGGCGCCCGCGCTGGCGGTCCTGGCGACGATCACGATCATCGTCGGCAACGTCGGCGCGCTCGGGCAGAGCTCGCTCAAGCGGCTGATGGCGTGGTCGTCGGTCGCGCAGGCCGGCTACATGCTCGCCGGCGTCGTGGTGGCGACGCAGCTCGGCGTGAAGGCGACGGTCTTCTACCTCGCCGTCTATCTGATGATGAACCTGGCCGCGTTCGCGGTGATCCTGATCCGCGAGCGCGAGACCGGGCTTGGCGACGACATCTCCTCGGTGCAGGGCCTGGGCGTGCAGCGCCCGCTGCTGGCGGCGTCGATGACGCTCGCGATGCTCGGCCTGGCCGGGATCCCCGCGACCGCCGGCTTCATCGGGAAGTTCTATTTGATCGACGCGGCGATCGACGGCAACTACGCCTGGCTCGGTGTCGTCATCGTCATCGGCTCGATGGTGTCGCTCGGCTACTACCTGCGCGTCGTCGCGGCGATGTGGATGCAGGACGCGCCGACGCCCGGTGCCGCTCTGGCGGCGACGGGCCGCCCGGCGATGGCCGGTGGCTCGGCGGAGGCCGAGGCCGTGGTGACGCGCGTGCAGCCCGAGACGTGGGCGGTCGCGCTCATCTTCGGCGCCGCGACGCTGTTCTTCGGGATCGTCCCCTCGCCGCTGTTCAACCTCGCCGTGCACGCGGGCGAGTCGCTCAGCGGGCTGTTCTGAGCGTCCCGTTCGTATCGGCCGACAAGGTCGCGCGGCGGCTCTCTGTCGCCGACGCGGCCGACGCGATCGAGGCCGCGCTCCTCGCCGGCCTGGACCCCGAGGCGCAGCCGCCGCGCAGCGCGCTGGAGGTCGGCGGCGGCGAGCTGCTGGTGATGCCGTCGGTGGTCGGCGGCCACGCGGCGGTCAAGCTCGTGACGGTCGGAGGCGAGCCGCGCGTCCAGGGCGTCTGCGTCGTCTTCGATGCGGCGACGCTCGGCCCCGTCGCGCTGGTCGACGGGATCGCGCTGACGAACCTGCGCACGGCCGCGGTGTCGGCCTGCGCGGTGCGACGACTCGCGGCGCAGGACGCGGGCCGGCTCCTCGTGTTCGGGCGCGGGCCCCAGGCGCACGCGCACGTCGCCGCGATGCGCGCGGTGCGCCCGATCGAGCACGTCGACATGGTCGGCCGCGACCGCGGCGACGTCGGCGACCTCGTCGCGGCGGCCGACATCGTCTGCTGCTGCACGACCGCCCGCGAGCCGCTGTTCGACGGCGCGCTCGTCGCCGATGACGCGACGGTCGTGGCGATCGGGTCGCACGAGCCCGACGCCCGCGAGGTCGACGACGCGCTCGCCGCCCGCGCCACCGTCGTGGTGGAGTCGCGCTCGTCCGCGCTGCGCGAGGCGGGCGACGTCATCGGCGCGGTGCGGTCGGGCGCTCTTGCCGAGGACGAGCTCGTGACGCTCGCCGAGCTGGTCCGCGGCGCCGCCCCGGCCCCGGACGGTCCGCGGCTGTTCAAGAGCACCGGCATGGCGTGGGAGGACGGCGTCGTCGCCGCGGCGCTCGCTTCGCGGGCCGCCACGCGCGACCCACGCTCCGGCGGCTGACGCTCGCCGTACATCGGCTCAGTCGACCATTCGTCCGTTTTTTTGGCGCGTTCGCTGGCGATTCCTGCCAGAACCTATCCCTACGGGTAGGGGCTACCCAAAGAGGTGGCCTACCGTGATTTGCATGCGCATGGATGCTGCATGTTTGGCTGTGCTGGCGACCCTCGCCATAGGGACGAGCACTGCGGAAGCTGCCCCGACGACGCTTGCCGACTGGCCGTTCTACGAGGGAACCGGCCAGGTCGCCCACGACGTCAGCGGGAACGGCCTTGACGGGACGTTCGGGGCGATCCTCGGGAGCGGATCGGTAGGCCCGACGTGGACCGTCGGGCACGACGGGGGCCCCGCGCTCTCGTTCGCCACCAACGACTTCGTCACCGTCGGCGACTCGACGGTGCTCGAGCCGAAGCCGGACGTGGCCGTCGAGGCCTGGGTGCGCGCCAGCGGCTCGCCGGGCACGTACCGCTACGTCCTGTCCAAGGGGTCGGTGAACTGCGACCGCAGCGCCTACGGCCTCTACTCCGGCGTGAGCGGCGGCCTGGCCTTCTACGTGTCGGACACGGCGCACTTCTTCATCTCGCCGCAGATCGCGCCGTCGCGCGTGTGGGACGGCGCGTGGCACCACGTGGTGGGCTCGTACGACGGCTCGCGCGTG
>DATFRW010000319.1:0-30384 GCA_035262945.1 Solirubrobacteraceae bacterium | reverse complement strand
GAGCGGTCGACCTTCGAGGGGTCCTTGCCGCTGAAGGCGCCGCCGCCGTGGCGGGCCATGCCGCCGTAGGTGTCGACGATGATCTTGCGCCCGGTCAGGCCCGCGTCGCCGACGGGGCCGCCGATGACGAAGCGGCCGGTCGGGTTGACGAGCAGGGTGCGGCGCAGCTCGGCCGGGTCGTAGAGGTCCTTCGGCAGCACCGGGGTGACGACGTGCTCCCAGAGGTCGTCGCGGATGAGCCCCTCGGCGATGCCGTCGCGGTGCTGTGTGGAGATGAGGACGCGCTCGATCGCAGCCGGACGCCCGTCGCGGTAGCGCACCGTCACCTGGGTCTTGCCGTCGGGGCGCAGGTAGTTCAGGCCGTCGCGGCGCACCTCGGCCAGGCGCTTGGCGAGCCGGTGGGCCAGCGCGATCGGCAGCGGCATGAGCTCCGGGGTCTCGCGCGTGGCGTAGCCGAACATCATGCCCTGGTCGCCCGCACCCGCATCGCCGGCTGCATCCGAGGCGCTGTCGACGCCCTGGGCGATGTCCGGCGACTGCTTGTCGATCGCGTTGATGACCGCGCAGGAGTCGGCGCTGAAGCCGAGGTCGGCGTCGATGTAGCCGATGTCACGGATCGTCTCGCGGGCGATGTCCTGGATGTCGACGTACGTCGTGGTCGAGATCTCGCCGGACACCACGACGAGCCCCGTGTTCACCAGCGTCTCGCACGCCACGCGGCCGGTCGGATCGTCGGCCATGACCGCGTCGAGCACGGAGTCGGAGATCTGGTCGGCGACCTTGTCGGGGTGGCCCTCGGTGACCGACTCGGAGGTGAACAGGAACTCTTCTTGGGGGGTCATGCGTGCGTGATCTCCAGGAGGTAGGCGACCATCATGTCTTCGTCGCGGAAGGTCAGGTGGTAGGCGTCGGAGAGCTCTTCGACGCGGTCGATCTGATCCTTGCGCTGGGCGAACAGATCGTGGAAGGCGAAGAACTCGAAATCGGCGATCTTCGTCTCGAAGCCGCCCTCGGCGAGCAGCTCGGCCGTGCGCTCCTGGCCGAGGATCGAGAGCTGCATCACGTAGGCGACGCCGTCGTCGGCCAGCAGCTTGGGCAGCAGCGTGAAGAGGTGGTCGAGCAGGTTGCGCCCCCAGAAGTCCAGCGGCCGGTGGCTGTTGGGCTGCTCGTAGGGGTCGACCGGCATCTGGTAGAGGCTCGCGACGACGATGTCATAGCGGTCCCTGGGCACCCACGGGTAGAGGTCGATCGTCTCGCCGGTGATGCGGTCGGCGACCCCGTTGCGGAACGCGTTGGAGAGCGTGTTGGCCACCGCGCGCCGGTCGACATCGATCGCGTGGACGTGCTCGGCGCCGTTGCGCGCCAGCTCGATCGCGAGCATGCCGGTCCCGCAGCCGATGTCCAGGCAGCGCTTGCCGGCGCCGATGCCGTGCTGGAAGAGGTGCTTCCACACGAGGAAGCTGCCGTGCGTGGGCACGAAGACGCCGGGCTCGCAGACCAGCTCGGGGACGGGGAGGGGGTAGAGGCGTCGGTCGCGGTCGTCGGTCCACGGCCGGGCCGCCTTCTCCGCGGGGCCGCCCTCGCGCAGCGCGCCGTTGGCGGCGGGCTCGGCCGCGCCGCGCGACCCGCGCGGCATCTCGCGCACGCGCGCACGAGCGCCGGCGACGTGCTCGGGCCGGGTGCCGCAGCAGCCGCCGATGATCTGCGCGCCCTCGCGCCGCCAGGTGGTGGCGAGCTCGCCGTAGGCGTCGCCGTCGACCGTCTTGTCGAAGCTCCAGCCGTCGTCGGTGTAGTAGCCGAGGTTGGGGTACACGCCGAGCGGCATGTCGGTGAAGTCGCGCAGCCAAGGGAGCATCCCGGGCACGTGGTCGGGCGGCAGGCAGTTGATGAGCAGCGCGCGCACGCCGAGATCGTCGAGCCGCCGCGCGGCGCGCCCGAACTCGTCGCCCTCCGGACCGCCCCAGTGCTGGCCGAAGACGCCGCAGACGCCGTGGCGACAGCGGCGGAAGCTCGTCCACACGGGCAGGCCGGTGGCCACGAGCGCCTCGATGGCGCCGACCGTCAGGCCGTTGCGGATGAGCGTGATCGTCTCGAGCAGGATGAGGTCGGGCGGGTTGTCCTCGAACGCGCGCGGGAGCAACTCGATGAACTCGCGCCGCGCGGGCCCGTCGACGTCGCCGTTGACGCTGAAGGCGAGCGCGACCTCGTCGGTGCGGCCGGCCTGGGCGATCGCCTCGCGGCCGACCTCGATGCCCCGGCGCGCCACGTCCATCCAGTGCAGCGGCGTGAGGTGCCCGGTGCGGCCGTTCTGCATCTCCGACGTCAGGCCCCAGGTGTTCGTGGAGATGACGTCGCAGCCGATGTCGACGTAGGTGCGGTGCACGTCGCGCACGACGTCGGGGGAGTGGACGAGCGCCCACGTGCCCCAAAGCGCCTCGTCGCGGCCGCGCTCGGCATCGGGCAGGCGCCGCCCGAGCTCGGTGGCGATGCCGCCGTCGAGGATCACGCAGCGCTCGGCGGCGATGAGCTCCTCGACGCGGCGGTAGGCCGCCTGCACGCGCGCCCCCTCCTCCAACACGCTCATGTCCGGCATTCTCAGGCCGCCGAAGCCCTCCGTCGCCTCCCGCGGGGGAGGTATGTCCCTGTCCGAAGGGAGGGGTCCATCGCGTTGCCTCTAAAATAGAGGCATGCTCATCGACCTTCTCACCGACCGCTCGAACGACGACGCCGACGCGCTTTTCGCGGCGCAGACGCGGTTTCGCAGCCCATTTGCCGACTACCACGGTCGAGAGGACGTCGTCCATCTCGTCGGCCACATCCGCCGGGTGCTCGGCGACGCGCGCACCGTCCGCCGGTTCGGCGACGCCGACACGACGGTCAGCGTGTTCGAGGCGCGCGTCGGCGAGCACGAGGTGCAGGGCGTTCTCGTCGAGGAGCGCGACGCCGCCGGGCGTCTCGCGGACGCGATGCTCATCGTGCGCCCGTACGCGGGCCTGCGTGCGGCGATGGGCGCGATGCAGGCGCTCCTTGACGAGTCGCCGCTGCCCAGCGCGTGAGTGCGATGCCGCCCACCCGCCGGCCGATCATGGCGCTCTTCGAGCTCGCCGGCCGGCGCTGGGCGCTGCGCGTGCTCTGGGAGCTCTCGCAGGCCGGCGACCCCCTGACGTTCCGCGTGCTGCGCCAGCGCTGCGGCGAGATCTCGTCGAGCGTCCTGACCCGGCGGATCGCCGAGTTGCGCGACGCGCGCCTGGTCGCGCGCACCGACGACGGCTACGCGCTCAGCGCTCTCGGGCGCTCGCTGGTCGCCGCCATGCAGCCGCTGCTGGACTGGTCGCGAGCGTGGGCGCGCGAGCTCGAGGAGTCCGCTCAGTAGCCCTCGACGGGCGCGACGTCCTCCGGCCGCACGCCGATGCGCTTTGCCGCGGTCGCGGTCGTGCTCCCGATCGGCGCGAACTCGCCGATTGCCCCGAGCCCGACGCGCGGCATGTTGCCGTAGATCGCCTCGTACTCGCCGGCGCGCACCCGGTAGGTCTCGTGCCAGATCCCGACCGCGGGCGAGTTGCGCACGCGCTTGTTGAACCGCTTCCAGGCGGGCAGATGCCCGCCGTCGGGGCGCCGCGCGTAGGCCTCGAGGTCGTCGAACGAGCGCCAGTACTGCACGATCGCGGGCCCGCCGGCGAACAGGCCCTGCGAGTAGCCGAGGAAGCCTGAGTCCGGATGTGCCTCGAGCTCCTTGATCATCGGCCGCATCGCCGTGAACACCGGGAACCACTTGTCCGGCCGCCACGGCTGGTTGATGCGCATGCCGATGAGGAAGACGACGAAGTCGCCGTCGATCGTCGCCACGTGGCGGCCCGGGAACACGGTCATCGCACTGCCCCTTCGCGTAGGAGTCGCCGCAGGATCTTGCCGGACGGCAGTTTCGGGATCTGCTCGACGACCTCGACGGCGCGGACGCGCTTGTGCGGGGCGACCCGCTCGGCGACCCATGCCATGAGCTCGTCGGCGTCGAGGTCGTCGCGCGCGACGACGAACGCCTTCGGGACCTCGCCGGCGGCCTCGTCGGGCACGCCGACCACCGCGGCGTCCGCGACCGAGGGATGTCCGGAGAGGACGCCCTCGAGCTCGGCCGGCGCCACCTGGTAGCCCTTGACCTTGATGAGCTCCTTGAGCCGATCGGTGATGCGCAGCACGCCGTCCTCGCTGACGGTCGCCAGGTCGCCCGTGTGCAGCCAGCCGTCCGCGTCGATCGTCGCTGCCGTGGCGTCGGGGCGCCCGCGGTAGCCGCGCATGAGCTGCGGGCCGCGGATCAGCAGCTCGCCCTCCGGGCCCGCGCCGAGGTCCGCGCCGGTCTCCGCGTCGAGCACGCGCGCCTCGGTCCCCGGCATGAGCCGGCCGACCGTCCCGCACACGATCCGCTCGGGGGCGTCCATGTCGGGCACCGCGATCGTCGCCGTCGCCTCGGTCATACCGTAGCCCTGCCCGAAGACGCAGCCGAGCCGGTCGGCGCAGAGCGCTTCGGTCTGTTCGTCGAGCGGCGCGGCGCCGCAGCCCATCCAGCGCAGCGACGACAGGTCGAACTCGCCGACCAAGGGGTGACGCGCCATCGCCTGGGCGATCGGCGGCGCGACGATCGTCGCGGTGACGCGGTGGTTCTGGATCGCGCGCAGGAAGCCCTCGAGATCGAACCGCGGCATCGTGACCACCGTCGCGCCCTGCCGCAGCGCGTGGGCCACGACCACGACGAGGCCCATGCAGTGGTACATGGGCGCGACCGCGAGCACCGCGTCGTCGGGGCCGAGCGTGAGCATCTGCTCCATCTGCGCGAGGTTGGCGACGACGCACCGGTGCGTGAGCTCGACCCCCTTCGGCAGCCCGGTCGTGCCGCTCGAGTAGGGCAGCAGTGCGACGTCGTCCGGCGCGATCGCCGGCGCGGGCGGCTCGCCGTCGGCGGCGAGGTCGCCGTAGCCGATGACGGTGTCGACGCCCGCTTCGCGCGCGCCCTCGTGGGCCCGCTCGGCGAACGGCGGGATCGTGACGACGAGGCTCGCGCCCGCGTCGCGTAGCTGGTGCGCGAGCTCGCCGGCCGTGTAGAGCGGGTTGACGGTCGTGGTCGTGCCGCCCGCCATCGCGACGCCGAGCACGGTCGCCGCGAACTCCGGCAGGTTCGGGCTGTAGATCGCGAGCGTGTCGCCGGGGCCGAAGCCGCGGGCGGCGAGCGCGGACGCCGTGCGCCGCGCGGCGGCGGCGAGCTCGGCGTAGGTGAGCGCGTGCCCGTGGCTCGCGTCGACCAGCGCGGGCTGGTCCGGCTGCGCATCGGCGTTGCGCAGGACCTCGGTGGCGAGGTCGTCAGCCGGGAGTTCCGGCGCCCGATACGGGCTGGGAATGACCGCACGTGCGGCCGTTGCGATCGGTTGCAAGGTCTGCCCCCCTTGATTCCGTCGATCATCTCAACCGTACGGTACGATTCGGACTATGTCAAGCGTGCGGCTCGGACCGACTTCGTACGTGGTGCTCGGCAGCATCGCCGTCCGCGGGCCGTCGACGTCCTACGACCTCAAGCGCTTCGTCGAGGTGACGCTCGGCCACTTCTGGTCGTTTCCGCACTCGCAGCTCTACGCCGAGCCCGACCGTCTCGCGCGGGCGGGGCTGCTCACCGAGGAGCGCGAGGAGGGAGGGCGCCGCCGGCGGACGTACGCGATCACGCCCGAGGGCCGCGACGCCGTCGAAGCCTGGCTGCGCGAGCCGGCGCCCGGCGGCAGCGAGATCCGCGACCTCGGCCTGCTGAAGCTGTTCTTCAGCGAGCTCGCCGACGACGAGGTCTTCGAGGCGATCGCCCACGAGCAGATCGCCGTGCACCGCACGATGCTCGATCGCTACGAATGGCTCTGGCGCCGCTACGGCGACCGCCCCGAGTACGAGCGCCGCACGATGCCGCTCAAGGCGGGTCTGGCGATGGAGCGCGCGCTGCTGGGCTTCTGGGAGGGGCTCGTCGCTCAGCCGTCGCGGCGCAGCGAGAGCCGCAGGTAGCGCGAGGTCGCTTCGGCACGGTTGGCCGCGTTCATCTTGCGCAGGATGTTTTTCACGTGGAACTTGACCGTGCCCTCTGAGAGCACGAGCGAGCGGGCGATGTCCGCGTTCGTCTCCCCGCGGACGAGGTGCTCGAGCACGTCGAGCTCGCGGGGCGTGAGCAGGTCGCGCAGCGCGGAACGGGCCGGCGGGCGCTCGGCGTCGGCGCCCTCTGCGGGCTGACGGTCGCGGGCGAGGTCGATCGCGCCGTCCGACAGCTCCGCGGTGCGGGCGTCGGCCCACGTGGCGATCCGGCGCAGCTCTTGGCGCTCCACGCGCAGCCGGCGGCGCAGCACCGCGCGCTCGTAGACCTCGCTGAAGCCCTCGGCGAAGCGGGCGAGCGCGTCGCGGTCCAGCGCGCGCAGCTCGGCGGCGGCGCGGTCGCCGTGCAGGAAGCCCGCGACGCGGCCCTCCATGATCACGGGCGCGGCGACGTAGCCCTCCCAGCGCATGACGTCCCAGTTCGCCTGCCGCGTGCCCGGGTCGCCCTCGGCGGCGGTCACGATCGCGGCGCGGCGGCGGCGCAGCAGCTCGCCCTCGATGAGCGGATAGGCGATCTGGGCCGGCGCCGCGCGCAGCCGAGCCAGCGTCTGCTCGGCGCTCTTCGCGTCGCCCTCCCAATGCAGCGCCTCGCCGACCAGCCAGCCGTCCTCGACGCGGCTGAGGAGGACGCGGTCGAGCTCGATGGCCGCGGCCGCCTCGGCCGGCGCGCGTTCGATGATCTCGCTGACCGGGCCCGCGTCGTTGAGGCGGGCGACGGCCGCGCGCACGCGCTCGAGTACCTTCAGCCGCGTGACCGCTTCGCGCGCCAGCTCCTCGCGCAGGGCGAGCAGCTCGGGCTTGTCGCGCACCTCGTCGAGCGCGTCGTATGCCGCGACGACGTCGTCCACGTCGCCTGCGAGCGCCTGCTCGACGCGCGCGCGGAGGTCGTCCGTCATGACGCGTGCCGGACCTCGAGCAGGTAGGCGACCATGACGTCCTGCTCCCCGACGCGCAGGTGGTAGGCGTCGCTGAGCTCCTCGACCCGCCCGATCTGCGCCCTGCGATCGTCCTGGTCGGCCGGGAAGGTGAACAGCGTGTAGTCGACCGGATGGGCGACGAAGCCCTTGGCGGCGAGCATCTCCACGGTCCGCTCCTGCGACAGGATCGAGAGCTGGACGACATAGGCGACGCCCTCGGGCGCCAGCGCTTCGGGCAGCTTGGCGATGAGCTGGTCGACGAGGTTGCGCCCCCAGTAGTCGGGCACGCGATGGCTCGAGAGGCCTTCGAAGGGATCGGTCGGGCGCTGGAAGAGGCTGGCGACGATGACCTCGTAGCGCTCCTCGGGCACCCACGGGAAGAGGTCGACGGTCTCGGCCGTGACGCGGTCGGCAACGTCGTTGCGGAAGGCGTTGGCGAGCGTGTTGGCCACGGCGCGGTCGTCGATGTCGAGGGCGCGCACGTGCGCCGCGCCGTTGAGCGCGAGCTGCACGGCGAGGATCCCGGTGCCGCAGCCCATGTCCAGGCAGCGCTGGTGCGCGCCGATGCCCTCGCGGAACACGTACCGCCAGGCCATGTAGCTGGCCTCGCTCGGGGCCGCGACGCCCGGCTCGACGCTGAGGTCGGGGAACGGCATCGGGTACAGCGGGCGCCGGCGGCGATCGACCCAGGCGGGCTCGCGCCGCGCCGGCTCCTGCGTGGCGCGGCCGTTGGCGTTGAGTGCGGCCTCCTCGGTCGGGCGCCGGTGGCCGGGCCGCGTGTCGGCAAGCCGCTGCGCGGCGGCGGCGATGTGCTCGGGCCGCACGCCGCAGCAGCCGCCGATGATCTGCGCGCCCTCCTCGCGCCAGCGCAGCGCCATCTCGGCGTACTCCTCGCCGCCGACGCCGGGCGCGAAGCGCCAGCCGCGATCGGAGTAGTAGCCGAGGTTCGGGTAGACGCCGAGCGGCAGGTCGGTGAAGTCGCGCAGGTAGGAGACCATCCCCTCGACGTGGTCGGGCGGGATGCAGTTGATGAGCAGCGCCGCGACGCCCATCTCCTCGAACCGCCGCGCCGCGCGCCCGAACGCGTCGCCTTCGGGGCCCCCCCAGTGCTGGCCGTAGATGCCGCACAGGCCGTGGCGGCAGCGGCGGAACGACAGCCAGAGCGGGAGCCCGGTGGCGAGCAGCCCCTCGATCGCCGCCTCGAGCGACGGAGTGAGCAGCGAGAGCGTCTCGAGCAGCACGAGGTCGGGCGGCTCGGGCTCGTCGGCGAACATCCGCGCGAGCAGCCGGACGGTCTCGGCGCCCTCGTCGGAATCGACGTCGCCGTTGAGCGAGAAGGCGACCGCGATCTCGCCGTCGGCGCCGTGCTCGTGCACGGCCTGGCGCGCCAGGCGCAGCCCCCGGCGGCCGACGTCCATCCAATGGACCGGCTGGTCGCGTTCGGCCCACACGCGCGGGCCGTTCGCGGCCAGCGCCGAGGCCAGGCCCCACGTGTTGGTCGAGATGACGTCGCAGCCCGCGTCGAGGTACTGACCGTGCACGCGGAGCACGGCATCGGGGTTCTCGATCAGCGCGCGCGTGCCCCAGAGCTGCTCGTCGAGCGCGGTGCGCGTGCCGGCTGCCTCGGGCAGCTCGGTGCCCAGGCCGCCGTCGAGGACCACGCAGCGCTGCGCCGCGATGGCTTCGCCGACGCGGTGATAGGCGCTGACCCTCTCCTGCGAACTTGTCAGGTACCTGAAGATACCTCTGGGCGAGGCAGATCAGTCCCGCGCGAACGCGGGCGGCGCCGCCGCGAGGCGCTCCAGCGCCTCGGCTCCGACCATCGACAGCCCGAGCGAGCGGCCGAGCTCGAAGAGGGTCTGCCACGCGTCGACCGCGTGCTCGGCGTCGAGGACGAGCAGGTAGCGGTCGCGCGCCTCGCGCAGGAGCAGCACCAGCCCGCCCGACCACCAGCTCTCGCTCACGCCCGCCACCGGGAGCTCGGGCATCCCGGCGTCGCTGAGCAGGCGCTCCGCGCGCGGGCCGACGAGCGTCATCGCGCTCGCGGTGTCGAGTCGGTCCGTCCAGCCGAGCACGGCGCCGGTGACGATCGCCTCGCGCGCGGTCCGCGCCCAGCGGGCGGCGGCGCTCCACGACCCCACGACGATCGCGTGGTCGGGGGCGATACGGCAACACCACGCGCCGGCCACGTGAGCCGCGTGGCCGGGCGACGGGACGGGGCCGTGGAGCGTTTCGCCGAGGAAGTGGCTGAGCCACGGCTCGGGGCCGGTCAGCTCGACGGTGTCGAGGTCGGCCCGAACGGCGAGTCCGACGCGCTTGACGCAGACGGCGAGCTCGCCCGCCGTCGACCCGAAGTGGCCCGCGACGGGGTGGCCGTCGCGCAGCACCATCACGCCGCCTGCCCGGCGGACGTGGTCGGCCATCGTGAGCGAAGCGAACTCCCCGCGCGTCGCGGTCATCGCTGCTGGACGCTAGACCCGCCTTCGCGCGCCCGCGCCTACCTGCGGGTAGGTCTTGCCCTCCCCTTTGGGAGGGTCACACGCTTCGCTCAGTACGCGCAGTACAGGTTGCCGCCGCCCGCGGCCGCCGCTCCCGTGGTTCCCGCGTTGACGTATTGCCACTGGTAGTCGGGCCTGCCGCCGACCCAGTAGACGATCTCGTACACGCCGACCGCGTGGATGCCCTGGCCGGGGGGCACCGATATCGGACCCCACGTCCACGGGACCGGAGTCGGCTGGCCGCCGGGATGGAACTGCGCGATGCCGGTCACGCCCGCAGTCCACGTGTCCCAGCGATTCGCGTTCTCGCCCCTGACGCCGAGCCAGTGCCAGCCGCCGGCCGGCGAGTACCAGGCCACCCACCCGCGCGTCGAGATCGGCGTGGGCGTGGCGGTGGTGAAGTCCGGCTCGACAAGGTAGGCGTTGGGAGCGCCCGCACTGTCGGTGCACTGAAGGTGTCCGTCGGTCCAGAACCCCTTCGGCGGCGCCGCTCCGCCGCCCGCGCGCAGGGTGAACGAGAGCCTCGCGGTCTTCCCGGCCTGCTTGACCGTCGCGGTCGCGGTCGCGACCTTGCGCCGCGCGAGCCGCCGGGCGGTCCTGCTCGACACGGCGAACCTCGCGGTCGCGCGGTTGGCGCTGCAGCGGTAGCTCGTCCTGGCGACCCTCGCTCTCGAGACCGACCGCACGGTGACGCTGACGGTGCCCTTGGCCTGGCACGCGAAACGCAGCAGGAAGCTGCGCTTGGCCCGGTTGAGCGCCACCTCGGTGTTGCTCAGCAGCCCCGGGCCGGTCGCGCCACTCGGGATCGCCGCGGCCGTGCCGGGCGGAACGACCGTGGGCGCCGTGCCGGGTGGCGCCGGCAGATCGCCGCCGTTACCCGGTGGCGGGCCCGGCGGCGGTGGCGCCGCGACCGTCTGCGCGAGCGCCGTGCCGGGCACGCCCACGGCGCTCAGCAATGCGGCGAGCGCCAGGATGCGCGTCATCGGTCGGGCTCCTCTCTTGTTGGGCGGTCGGCCGGAACCGCGAGCCGGACGCTGATGGTCCGGCGCAGCGCTTCGAGGTCGCGGAGCTGCTCAGAGTAGGCGTCGTCGTAGAGCCGGCGATGTCGTTCGCGCGATTCGGCGACCTCGAGCTCCGGTGGCGCGTCGGGGTCGAACTCCGCGATCGGCACCGGCGCCGACGCGCGTGCCCTCGGCGGTAGTGCGTCGACCCCCGGCGCGCGCGGCGGCGCGCGCCGCGCGGCCGGCGGCGCCCGCGCGGGGCGCTGCTCGGGCGCCAAGCGCGCCGGCCGCGGGATCAGTCCCAGCAGCATGCCGAGCACGATGGCCGGGATGAGGCCGAGCATGACGCCGACGACCAGGGCGGCGCCGGTCACGATGAGCCGGAGCGGCATCGAGACGGCGTGCTGGGGCGCGGCGACCGCCGTGTGGCTCACGGCCGCCGGCGGCGGCGCCTGCTGCGCCGAGGAGGCGGTCGGGCTCGCGAGCATTGCCGCCGCCAGGGCGCACAGCGCGACTGCCAGGATCCGCGCGGGACTGATCAGCACGCCTCGAGCTCGCGTTCCTCGTCGGCCAGGTAGGACGGCAGGGCGCTCCACGGATCAGGGGGCGAGCCCGACGTCACGTACAGGTATCCGGCGCCGTCAGCCTGACGCACCGCGTCGAGCGCCTGCTCGCGCGATGCGCCATAGACGAGGTGGGCCGTTCGCCTTGGCGGCTGCTCGCGTACCCAGTCTGGCATGCGGCCGAGCGCTTCCGCGTACTTCGCATACGGCCCCTCGAACGTCACCACGATGTCCGCCAGATCGAAGTACGCGCGGGCGGGAACGACACCCGGGTTGACGGCCACGAGCGGGGCACCCGATCCCCGGCTGTGGCGCGCCGCCTCCCGGTAATAGGCGAGGTGCGCCGCGTCGCTGGACGACTCGTCGAGGAAGATCCCGTCGACTCCGTACCACTTCACGTAGCGGTCGATATCGGCCGCGACGTCAGCCGCCGGCCGCGCGCCGTAGTTCGTCGGGACGTAGCCGAGCACCCGCGCGCCGGCCTTCTGCACCGCGCGCACAGCGTCGCGGTAGCGCGCATCCTCCTCCGCGCCGGGGCCGTTGTGCGGGTTGACGACGATGACGCGTGCGCGAATCGAGCCTCTGACGGCGGCGACGATCTGCGGCGGGCTGAGGTAGGCCGGGATGAGCGTGTTCTTGCAGGTGGGACGTCGATCACTGCCGCGGTTCGTGAGCAGGACGGCGAGCGTGAGCGCCGCGCCGGCCGCCGCCACCGACGCGATCATGATCCTGCGCTGTGGTCGCGTGGCCTTCCTCACCGGATCCACAGGGCGGTGGCGAGCGTGCTCGCGGGGCGGCTGAGCAGGGCGACCACGGCGGGGAGCGCGAGAACGACGGCCAGCGTCCCTCCGACCAGAAGACCGGTGCCGGGCGAGGACCCGGTGCCGGCCACGCGCACGGCTCCCTCGGCCGCGGCCGCTGCGCCGACGGCCGCGAGCGCCCACCAGCCGCGGCCCATCGATTCGAGGAGGCTCACCAGCAGCGTGGCGACGGCCAGCACCGCGAAGCCGGCGAGGATCCCGGCGCTGCGCGAGCTCGTGCCCAGCCAGGGCGTCAGGGCGAGCAGGGTGGCCGACAGGGCGGCGCAAAGGGCGAGCAGCCGCGCCAGGGCGCCCAGGAGCACTCGCAGCGGTGGCCACGCGATGCGGCGTGGCACGGCGGCGTGGGCCGAGATGCCTGACAGGGCGCGCGGTATCGCCATCTCGAGGTGGCGAAGATGGTGGCCGCCCCAGAACGCCGCCACGGCCGAGGGCAGCAACGCCAGGGCCGGCACCGCGCCCTCGGTCCAGCTCACCGTGTCGTCGAGCACGAGCATGAGCCCGAGGCTGCCGCCGATCGCTAGCGCGATGAGGGTTCGCTCCGTGTGGCCGGGCGCCCGCAGGTTGGGCCTGGCCCGGCCGTGCAGGGCGAACGCGACGGCGCCGCAGGTCAGTGCGGCCGTCGCCGCGACCACGAGCAGCGCCGGCGCGTCCGCAACCATCGCGAGCGTCGCGAGCAGCACGCCCGTGGCGTAGGCCGCAGCCCACCGCCGCCGCACGAGGATGGTGCCGGCCGTCCAGGTGACGGTCAGCAGCCCGGCCAGGGCGCCGGCGGCGCCGAAGGCGAGCGCGGGCAGCGCCGCCACCGCGCACGCGCCCAAGAGCAGCAGCGCGCGGCGGTCGGCGAGCTGGGCGAGGGCGTCCACGCGGTCGAGGTAGCGGGCGCGCAGGGCCCACTGGAGCGCCAGGGTCAGCGGCAGCGCGATGAGCAGCCCGCGCTCGACGACCTCGGCGCCGAGGCTCGAGGACAGCGGGGCGGCCCAGCACGCGATCGCGATCACGGTCATCACGAGGGCAAGCCCCTCGAGGACCGCCCCGTGCCGCGGGCTCGGCGCGGGAATCCGTCCGACGCTCGTCTCCGCGTCGCGGGCATCGGGCCGCATGAGCGCGCTTGCCGTTGCCAGGGCGGTCTGGGCGGGCAGGCCGACCCAGGCCTCGAGCGCGACGGCCGCCTCCAGCATGTCCTGCGGGCGGCGGCCGAGTCGCGCCTCGACGAGCACCTCGGCATCCGCGGTCTGCAGCGGCACGTCGCTCATGCGGCGAGGTCCATCGCGGGCGCCGGCGCAGACGTGGGACGCGCGATGCTCCACAGCAGGTCGCGGTAGCCCTCGATGCAGGCCGCCTCGTTGAAGATGCGCCCGAGGCGATCGTGGCCGCGCCTTCCCAGCTGCCAGGCGAGGTCGGGATTGCGCAGGAGCATGACCAGCGCGATGGCGAGGCCGTGGTCATCCCCGGGCGGGCACACGGCGCCGGAGCCGCGGACGACGTCCGGCACCCCGCCGACGCCGGTCGACACCACCGGCCGGCCCTCGCCCATGGCCTCGAGGATCGAGAGCGGAAGGCCCTCGGAGATGCTGGTCATCAGCACGACGTCGGCCGCCCGCATCACGCCGTTGGGATCGGTCGTCGGTCCCATGAACCGGAAGCGCTCGCCCAGCCCGAGACGCTCGTGCAGCGCCAGGCACGAGCGGGCGTATGACTCCTCGCCGTCGGGCACGGGGCCGTAGTGCAGGAAGCGGGCGTCAGGGACGAACCGCAGCGTGGCCGCCGCGACCCGCAAGGTCGTCTGAACGTCCTTGAGCGGGTCGATTCGGCCGACCGACACGATCGTCCGCGTGCGCGGGGGAGGGGTCGGCGCCGACGGCTGGCGAAGGCCGTTGTAGAGGACGAGGATCTTCGAGGCGTCGATGCCGAGGCCGATCTCCCAGTGGGCGTTCGCGTCGGTCACCGGCGAGACGACGTCCGCGCCCTCGTAGGCGACGCGCGACAGGCCGCGGGCGAGGCGAGTGTTCGCGAAGCGGCTGCCCGGCGAACCGCCGTTGCGCGCTGCCGCCAGGTACGCCTCGCGAACGTAGACGCCGTGCTCGGTCAGCACGATCGGGGTGCCGCTCAGCGCCTTGTGCACGAGCGCCGGGATCGCCGACCAGCCTGCCGCGGTCACGTGGAGCACGTCGGCGGACGGGGTCGGTGCGGCGGCGGTCCGCGCCACCCAGTAGAGCGTCTGGTACAGCGTCGCCGCTTCGACCAGATCGAGCTCGGGGGGCGTGCCCGCCGCGGGAATCCGCTCGGCCAGCACGTCGCGGAGACCTTCGACGAAGGACTCCCATCCACGGCGGGAGCGAAAGACGGTCCGCACGCCGGCAGGGAACCGACGGCACCAGACCCACGCGTCGACCAGCGCCTCGGCGTCGCCCTCCCAGCCGATGAGGTTGCGCACGAGCACCGCGGGGAGGTCGCTGCCGATGCGTCGCTCGAAGGCGCGCGGCCGACCGCCTCGGGGCAGCTCCTCCGACCACACCGTGATGCGCGCCACCTCCTGTGCGTGGCGGGGCAGCTCGAACAGCGGCGTGCTGCGGTTCAGGGCGACGATCGGCAGGACCTGCCAGTCGAACTCGGTGAGGCTGTTGACGAGCAGGTGGCACCACGAGCTCACGCCGCCCATGACGTAGGGGTACGTGCCCTCGGTGATCAGCAGGACCCGCGGGCGCGCGGTGCCGAGCGTTGGCCCGCGCCGCCGCGCCGACGGTACCCATGCCTGCGGTTCAGGCAGGGCCATTGCCGTTGCCGTTGGACTCCACGCGCACGTGCGAGCGGTCGACCGCCGCCGCCGCGAGCGCATTGAGCCTGGCCTCGAAGGCGACCATCGACCGCTCGATCTCCTGACAGATCTGGAGCAGGGACTCGCGGATGACGAGCCCGTCCACCAGCAGCTGCGCGGCGTCGTCGTCGCGGCTGTCGCGGTCGGCGTCGGTCTCCGCCGCCCACACCGAACGCGCGCGATCCAGCAGCCGGCCGATGTCCGCACGCTGGTGCTGGGCGGCCTTCAGGCGCGAGTTCTCCTCGCGCAGGAGGAGGACCTCGGCGTGCAGCGTCGCCAGCGCCTCGCCCGCGCCGTCGTCGGCAGCGGTCGGCCGCGGGCGCCGGAAGCGCCGCCGGGGCCCGTGCTGCACGGCCGGATCGTCGCTCATCCGTTCACCACCCTGAACCTGATGTGCTTGCGCACCGTCTGCTCCCGGCCGCTCTTCGCGCTGGCCACGAGCTGGTAGCTGCGCGGCTTGAGCAGCTTCTTGCCGAAGCGGCCGCTGAAGCGTGCGACGCCGGTGCCCTTCTTGGCCGCGCGCGTGATCGTGCCGACCGTGACCCAGCGGCGGTGCTTCTTGGTGCCCGCGCGGCGCTGGACGGTCAGGCGGACGGTCGCCGCCTTGTTGAGCTTCCAGGTGATCCGCGAGCCGTCCAGGCGCGTGCCCCGCCGCTTCTTCTTGTGGGCGACCGCGAAGCGCCGCGGGCTCATCTGGACCTTGGTCAGCGACAGCCGCACCGCCGTGGTCTTCGCGGTGCTCGGGGCCCCGTTCGTGGCCGACGGCTGCTGACCGGAGCTCTGCTGCTGGCTCGAGCCCTGCTGGACCGGCGCGCGGCCGACCACGTTCGTGGTGTCAGAGGCGGCCTGGCTGACCGACGAGATCCAGTTGCCAGCCATCACGACCGCCCGCAGGGTCGAGCCGGTGTCCGCGCTGGTGACGTCGTAGCTGTCGCCGGTCGCGCCGGCGATGTTCAAGCAGCTCTTGCCCGCGCTGTCGCAGCGCTGCCACTGGTAGCGGTAGTCGATCGGCTGCGACGCGCTCCAGGTGCCCTTCGTCGTCCGCAGCGTGCTGCCCGCGCGTGCCGTCCCCGTCACGCCGGGCGCCGTGACGCTCGCCGGGTCGTTGGGAGCGAAGACGCGCTCGCTGCCGGCGGCGATCGTCGTCCAACCGGACTTCTGGCCGCCGTAGAGGTCACCGACGGTCGTGCCCGTCAACGGTACGTCGACCGGCGTGGTGCCGGCGTTCTTGACATGCAGCTGGCCGTCCTGCAGCCACGCCGAGACCCTGCCCGCCGCGACGGCGGCGGCCCATGCGTCCTGACGCGCGAGGGTCTGACCGATCTGCGACGTCGTCAGTTGCACGAGCGGCGTGCTGACGCGGTCGAAGGCGGTGCCGTACTTCGCGAGCAGCGGGTCGATGACGCCATAGAGCACGCCGCCGTCCGCGCCGCCGACCAGATTGCTCTGGTGCATGAAGTGCGGCCGCGGGTCGTTGGCCATGACGTGGCGGAACATGATCGTGTTCTCGCTGGCCACGTACTCGGCCCACGTCGCGGCGCTCGTCCGGCACGTGTTGACGGCGGAGTTCTGGCAGATCCCCGCGGGCGGGGGAAGGTAGATCCAGTTGTACTCGTCGAGCTGCTGGGTCCGCGTGGAAACGTTGTAGTAGACGTTGTTCGGATAGCGCGGCACGGCCTGGAAGCTGCCGCCCGGGCCCGTTTCGGTGAACGTCGCGCCCGCGGGGTACTGCGGTCCGCCGACGTTGAGCGGGTCGGTCGGATAGCTCTTCGAGGCGTCGCTGGCCACGTACCGAACACCCGCGGCGAGCACGCCACCGAGGTAGTTCGGGTTCTGGCTGTACGGGGTCAGCGTCGCGCCGTTGGACGCGGGTGGGGCGCCGGCGGTGCCGGCCGCGAGCACGTCGGTGATCGACCGCGTGAGCGGCGCCGTGCCGTTGTCGGTCACCGCGGTCGGGCTCTCGGCGAGCGTCCCGACCACCGACCACGCGTTCGCGCCGGTCGCGCTGCGATACAGCGTGTAGCCCGTCGCGTGGCAGACGGCGTTGAACGTGGCGGCGACCGACGTGTTCGGGGCGGCGACGGCGACCCCGGCGACAACCGAGGCCACCGTCTCGCCCGCCGGCGACCGCGCGGTGATCGCGTAGTCGTAGGTTCCGGCAGGCACCGCCCCGGCCGCTGTCCCCGGGGTGACGTCGTCGAAGGTGGGCGGATCAATCGTGCCGGGGTTCCCCGGCCGGGAGTTGGCGAGGCCCGAGTGCTCGCCGGTGACCACCTCGGTCGGTGTGATCGACAGTCCCTGAGATTGCGCCCACGTCGCGTTCTGGGCGATCTGGCTCGCGATGTAGCCGGCGCTGGAGCAGTCGAGGTTCGGGTGGTCCCACGTGTGGTTGATGAAGCCGAAGCTGTCCTTGTTCGCCTTGATGGCGGCCAGGAGCGGGTCAGCGGCGCCGCCGTTGGCCGCGTTGCCACCGCCGTTGAAGGCGAAGTCGAGGCGCATGCCGTTCGCCTTCGACCACGTCACCGCCTGCGTAACGTCGGCGGCGGTCATGCGACTTGACGCGGCGTAGTCGGTCGTGTGCGTGGTCGTGTTCCAGACGTCGTCGCCGAGGAACAGGTCGTCGACCTGCAATTCGAGGTAGTTGCGCTGGTAGCCCAGGAAGACGCCCCGCGTGACCCAGTTGAGCATGCCGTGACGCAGCAGCTGCGCCTGGCTCTGGTTCTCGTTGGAGGCGACGGTCATGACCATCTCCTCGCGGCCATCGTCCGGATGCGTGTAGATGCCCAGGTAGGAGCTGTTGTTCGGGCCGGCGAGGAGCGTCTGGAAGTTGGCGGCGCTGGTCGGCGTGGACTGGTAGCCGAACGCCTCGTCGACCGTCGGGCTGTCGTTGGCGATCGCCACCGGGCCCTTGAGGTAGGGGAAGGCGGACTTGCCGGCGGCGGTCAGGTTGCCGACGTTCCCGTCCTGCACCGCCCCGGCGGCCACGCTGTTGAGCCCGTGCGCGGGGCTCGGGAAGGTGTAGTCGCTGATCTGCCGCACGCCGAAGGTGCGCTCGAAGCGCGCCAGGCGCTCCCACTCGACATCGGTGAGCGCCGACAGGAAGCTCACGGTCCCGCCCGGGTTGGTGACGTTGTGGCCGAGGTCGCCGGTCGAGAGGATCACCGCGTCGTACTTGCCGCGGTTCGCGCCGTAGTCGGCGAGCATGCTGTCGGTCAGCGTCGCCGTCTTGGTCGCGCCGTTGTAGGCGACGAACGCGTCGTACGGCACGCCCTCGCGCGCGAACTCGGCCTTCCAGGCGCCGAACCCCGGCTCGGTGCCGTCGGCCGACAGCAACAGCACCCGCGCGTCCACGCGCTGCGTCGGCAGGATGCGATTCGGCGTGGCGGCCAGCACGGCCGGAACGGTCACGGCCGCGAGCGCGGCGATCATCGCTACCGGCAACCCGATCCTGCGTCGCCGGCTCGTGCGCGGTCGGTTCACGTCGCCCCCCAGATGTCGATGGTGTGGCCTCATGCCGAGAGTGCGTGCATCGGCGCGTCCGGGCGCCAGTCGCGCGGCCTCAGCCTCGTCACGGTCGCTGGTGCCGAGCCGAGGTCGTTGAGTGCGACGCGCGCGGCGGCGCGGCCGCGGTAGTGCAGTCCGTGGACCGAGCGGACGGACCGCCCGAGGTGCTCCGCGATCTCCGCGGGCGACAGGCCCACGAGGTGCGTCAGCAACAGGACGTCCCGCTGGTCCGGCGGCAGCGATGCGAGGACGGTGCGCAACGCGGCGAGCGCCTGCTCGGCCGCGTCGTCGGCGCGGGCGTCGAGGTCGCTCACGTGGCCGTACGCGACGGTGCGTGCGCGCCGCAGATGGTCGATCGCGGCGTTGTGCGCCACGCGCAGGACCCACGCGATGAAGCGCGCCTCGCCCGGCCGGTAGCGGTCGAGCTCGGTGAGGAGCTTCGCGAAGACGTGCTGCGTGACGTCATCGGCGTCGTGTTCGTCGCGGAGGATCGCCAGGACGTGGGCGCGAACGCGCGAGGCGTAGCGCTCGTAGAGCTCGCGCATCGCGTCGCGGTCGCCGGCGCGCGCGGCGGCGACGGTTCGCCGCATGCGCCACTCGTCGATACCCACAGGCGCGCAGTGCTGCGCGCGTCTCTCGGCCGCGGCTCCACGCCGCGACCATGCCCCCGATGACGGCACGACGGCCCCCCAACGTCTCCTAGTTTTCCGGCCCCCAAGGCCCCCCAAGGCCCGCTAGGTGCGCCGATCCGACGAGCGCGCACCCTACGCCGTCGCCCGCACCACTCAGTTCCCGATAGCTGTTAAATCCCGGTTGGGTTGCAATGCGCGACCTTTGGCCAGTGCGCCGTCGAGCTTCTGCGGGGACGGTTGCGCCGAAAGGAGGAATCGCGGTAGATCGACCGCGCGCGCATTCCCCCGGCGAGCCTGCATTCGCCGATGCTCACCTCGCGCTGGAGATCGTCGAGGCGTATCCGCACGCGATCCTCGTCGAGGATGTCGACGGCCGTCTGGTTGCTCACAACCGCGCTGCAGCGCGGCTGCTCGACGGCGTGATCGCGCTCGATGAGGGCAGCGAGATCGGCTGTTTGCTGCTCGGCTGCCGTCGGAGCGGCGGCCCACTCGCGGACGTCTGCGTCCACGAGCGCGCGCGCGAGCGCCACGGTCGGATGCCCGAGCTGCGGATCGACCTCCCTCCCGGCAGCGGCGCGGGCGCCGCGTGGGTCACCGTCGTCGCCGTGGGCAACGGTCGCCGTCTGGTCATGACCGAGCTGCGACCCGGTGAACGTCGCGACCGGCGTCGCCGCAGCGAGCCGCACTGGACGGCCGGGCCGCAGCTGCGCATCTTCGCCTTCGGACGCACGCGCGTGATGAGCGCCGAGGCCATGCTCGACGGGCAGTGGCTCGCGAACCGTCCCGGTCAGATCCTGAAGTTGCTCGTCGCCGAGCGCGATCGTCGCGTCTATTCCGAGGAGATCGTCGAGCGCCTGTGGCCGGCGGGCACCCACGACACGCGCGGGCTGCGCAACTTCGTCCACGCGCTGCGCGAGCACCTCGAACCGCATGGAGCCCCGGATCCGCCGTCGTCGTTCGTGCTGGCCTTCCGCGGCGGCTACCGGCTCGAACGCACGCGCGTATGGATCGACGCCGACGCGTTCGAGCAGCTCGTGGCCGCCGGGAAAGCCGCAGCCGACGGCGGTGAGGACGCGGAGGCGCTCATCTACCTGCATCGCGGCCTCGAGCTCTACTGCGGCGAGTTCCTGGCCGACGAGCCCTACGCCGAATGGGCGCTGCCCGAGCGCGATCGGCTGCGCCGGATGGCGAGCGACGGGCTGCGCCTCATGGCCGCGCTGCAGCTGCGCACGGGCGACCTCACGGCCGCGGCGGGGAGCCTCGAGCGCCTCGCCGACCTCGAGCCCTACGACGTCGACGTCTGTCGCGACCTGCTCTCCGTGCTCCTGCGCTGTGGCCGGCGCAGCGAGGCGCTGCGCCGGTACGAGACGCTGCGCCGCCGGCTCATGAGCACCTTCGGCGAGCGGCTCGATTTCTCGCTCGCAGACGTCATGCCGGACGTTTGAGGCCATCGCCGTGAACGGCGGGGTGGCTCCGACGTTCAGGGAGTCGAGGGCATGCGATGAGGAAGACGCTCTGCGCGCTGGTACTGGCGGGCGCTCTGGCGACCGGGGCGTTCGCCGCGCCGGCGCAGGCCCTGACCATCACGGCGACCCAGGCCGGGGACCGGACGATCAGCTTCTCGAGCGACGCGGCCGGCGTGACGGTCTGGGACTTCGGCGACGGAACGACCGGACCGGCGCCGGCGGCGACGACGCACACGTACGCGTCCGCGGGAGCGAGACACGTGACGCTCTCGGACACCGTTCCCGATCCCACCGATCCCACAGGGGTCGCCACGATCACGACCGTCGCGACGGCGGACATCCACGTCTACGCGACGCCGACCGCGAGCTTCACGTACGACGTCCTCGCCAACGGAAGGGTCCAGTTCCACGATCAGTCGACGGGCGAGCCCCAGACCTGGACATGGAGCTGGACCGGCGGGAGCGTCACCGGCCAGAACCCGCCCGCGCAGGCGCTGCCGATCGGGACGACGCAGGTGACGCTGACCGTCGGCAACCCCGCCGGCCAGAACAGCTCGACCCTGGCCGTCGGCGTGAACGGCGCCCCGACCGCCAATTTCACGATCGCACCCAATCCGGCTGCGATCGGCGCGCCGGTCACCTTCACGAGCACGTCGACCGATCCCAACGGCGACGCGCTGACGTACGCATGGGACCTCGGCAACGGCGCTGCGCCCGGCAGCGTGGCGGCCGCCGCGACGAGCTACGCGGCCGCCGGGACGTATCTCGTGACGCTCACCGTCACCGACCCCTCCGGCGCCAGCAGCTCGAGATCCCAGCAGGTGACGATCGCCAACACCCCGCCCGTCGCGAACTTCACCATCCTGTCGACGCCGACCGGAACCGACACGCCGGTGACCTTCACGAGCACGTCCACGGACGCCGAGAACGACGCGCTCACGTACGCGTGGGACTTCGACAACGGCCTCGTCGGCACCGGCCCGGTCGCGACGACGAGCTTCGCCGATCCCGGGGCCTACTTGGTCGTCCTCACGGTGACCGACAGCCACGGCGCGAGCAGCTCGAGGCAGCAGCTCGTCACCGTCCTGGCGGACAAGCCGCCGTCGGTCAGCCTGTCGTTCGCGCCCGAGAACCCGAGCGTCGGCGACCCGGTGAGGTTCACGGCGACCGCGTCGGATCCGGACGGGACGGTGTCGGCGATCGACTGGGATCTCGACAACGACGGACAGTTCGGTGACGGGACCGGGAGCGTCGTCAGCCGCGCGTTCACGACGCCAGGCGCGCGCATCGTGGCC
The DNA here is from genome assembly GCA_035262945.1 of Solirubrobacteraceae bacterium. Classification (GTDB taxonomy): domain Bacteria; phylum Actinomycetota; class Thermoleophilia; order Solirubrobacterales; family Solirubrobacteraceae; genus JAOPZW01. The sequence goes on along the minus strand of DATFRW010000319.1, from coordinate 8,761 downwards.
GTGCGCGCGACCGACAACATGGGTGTGGCGACGATCGCTTTCAGAACGGTAGTCGTGACGGGGTCGTCGGCCGCATCCTCGGCGACCGCGTCCACGCCGGGCTCGGCGCCGCTGTCCTCCCCCCAGGGCTCGGCGCCGAGCTCAAGGCGCGCGCCGATCCTCAGCCCGTTCCCGATCGTGCGCATCCGCGGCGCGATCCTTCGCGGCGCTGCCCGTATCAACCTGCTCTCGGTCAAGGCGCCGGTGGGCGCGACCGTGCGGGTCGTCTGTCACGGCAAGGGCTGCGGCAAGCGCAAGGCGGTCAAGCAGCGCGTGAAGTCCCCGAAGAGCGTGCGCGTCCACGCCTTCGAGCGCGTCCTGAAGCGAGGGACCGTCATCGAGGTGTTCGTGACCGAGAAGGGCATGGTCGGCAAGTACACGAGCTTCAGGGTCCGGTCGAACGCCGCACCCGCACGCAACGATCTGTGCCTGGCACCGGGCCGGTCGAAGCCCACGAGTTGCGCGGCGCTGTGACCCGGCGGCGGCCCATGGCGCAGGTCGTGTGCGGCATCGTGGCCGGTGCCGGGGTTGCGATTGGAGGCACCGCCGGCCTCGTGGTCGCCAACGGCGTGTACGAGCGTGGTCATGGGACGCGCCCCATTCCGGTGAACGTCGCCGCGGCGCCGGGTCCCAGCGCGCCGCCCGGCCTCGCGGCCGGGGCCGCGGAGGCCGAGCGCGCCCTCGGGAAGCCGGCGCCGAAGGCGAAGAACCGCTCCGCGAAGCGCACCGCGCGTCCGCGCAAGCAGTCTCGCCCCCATCGCCGCGCGCGGCCGGCGAAGCGCCGGGTGGCCCCAAAGTCGGCCGTGGCACAGGTGCGCCGGCCCGCGCCGGCCCCCGTGCGTCCCGCGCCGGTGGTCACCCGACGTCCCGCGCCGGTCGCCCCCGCGCCCACCCCCGCGGCGCCCGCCCCGAGGCCACCCGCGCCGGCCCCGAAGCCGGCGGCGCCGGCGCGCAAGGCGCCCGCACCTGCTCCTGCCGCCGAGCCCGCGTCGAGCAGCACCTTCGACGATTCCGGCTGATCACGCCCGCGGGCGGATGCCGCGAGGCGGTGCACCGAGGATCATGCCGAGGACCGGGACGTCGGCGCGACGGAGCTGGTCGGTGGCGTCGACCAGTGCGCTGTGCGTCGTGCGGCCGACCTGGGCGGCGATCAGGGCGCCGTCCACCGCGCCGGCCGACGCGAACGCGCCGGCCGGATGCTCGAGCGACGGCACGTCGACGAGCACGACGTCCGCGACGCCGAGCCCGTCCTCGACGACTCGCGCAGCGCCGCGCGGATCCAAGACGGCATCGGGCGCCTCGGCGGTCGCCAAGGGCGTGGGGTGTTCGCCGGGCGCCACTAGCAGCGCGGTCCCACGCTCGGGGTCGATGAGCGTGACCCGGCCGCCGCGATCGGCGACGGCGGCGGCGAGTTGAGCGCCTATGCCCGGTGCCACGGCCTCGATGCGCAGCAGGACGAGGCTGCGCGCGCCGAGTGCCTGCAGCTTGCCCGCCAGCAGCCGGTAATCGTCGGCCGCGGCCGAGTCGGCGTCGGCGGTGACGATCGCGGGAGCCGCGGGCGCGCGCCACGCCTGCCGGCCGAGGACGCCGAGGGGGCGCGCCCCGGTCACCGCGATCGCGTCCTTCACTCCGCGCAGGCCGCGGCCGCTGCGCTCGAACAGCGCCGCCAGTACGAGGGCGCCGAGCGCGCCGGCGACCGCGCAGGCGATCGCGATCGGCCACGGGCTGACGTCGGCCGCCGACGCGGCGACGTAGCCGACGACCCCTCCCGCCGCGGCGGCGGTCGCGAGCATCGCGCCCCACCGGCGGAGCAACCCGCGCGCGCCGCCGCCGTCCTCCGACGGTCCCTCGGCGGGCGTGGTGGCGGGTGTGCTGCGTGACTCGGTCAATGCGGATCGTCGGTGAAGCGTTGCCTATGCGGATCGTGCCGGGCGTCGGCCGCGGCCATATGCTGGCGCATCCCGTGGTCGCCTCCGTGCGTGGAGCCCGGTCCACCCGCGGCGGCCGCGTGATCATCGTCGCCGTCATGGCGGCGGCGCTCTGCAAGGCCGCGCCCGCGATGGCTGACCAGCAGGTCGAGGCGGAGCGGATGCACGTGCCGCGCACCGCCGGGCACGTCGTACGCGACCGGTCGGCGAGCGCGCACCGCGCCGTCTCTCTCACGGGCCCGGGCTCGATCACCGCGCGGCTCGGCGTGCAGGCGCCGAGCCGCCTGCGCATCGTCGCGCGCGGCGCCGCCTGCGCGGGCGCGCCGCGACTCGCGGCGGCGATCGACGGCCGGCGCGTGCTCTCCCGGCGGGTGGGCAGGCGCTGGTCGGCGGTGGCGGTGCCTGCCGCTGTGACCGCTGCCGGGCACCGGGTCTCGCTGCGGCTCGCCAACCCACACCGCGGCAGACACTGCCGACGTGCGCTCCGCATCGACCGGCTTCTGTTCGCGTCGCTGCCTTCCGGCGCGCCGGGGTCGGCGCCCGCCCCCGCGCCACCCGCGCCGGGGGCCGACGCCAGGTGGTGGGTTCCGGCGCCGCGCACGACGTGGCAGTGGCAGCTCACCACGCCCGTCGATCAGAGCGTCGACGCGCAGATGTTCGACATCGACCTGTTCGACAACGCGGCGAGCGTCGTCGCGGCGCTGCATGCCCGCGGGCGTCGCGTCGTCTGCTACCTGGACGCCGGAACGTTCGAGCCGGGGCGTCCCGACAGCGCGGCCTATCCCGCGGTGGTGAAGGGAAACGCGCTACCGGACTGGCCTGGCGAGGAGTGGCTGGACATCCGGCGCCTCGACATCCTCGCGCCGATCCTCGCCGCCCGGCTGGACCTGTGCCGGCAGAAGGGCTTCGACGGGGTCGAAGCCGACAACGTCGATGCCCACACCAACAACACGGGCTTCCCGCTGACCGCCGCCGACCAGCTGCGCTTCAACCGGTTCCTGGCCGATGCGGCGCACGCTCGCGGCCTCTCCATCGGGCTCAAGAACGACCTCGAACAGGCGGCCGCGCTCGAACCGAGCTTCGACTGGGCGATGAACGAGCAGTGCTTCGAGGCCTCCGAGTGCGGCGCGCTCCAGCCGTTCGTGCGCGCGGGGAAGGCCGTCTTCGTCGCCGAATACGACCTCGATGTCGCGAGCTTCTGCCCGCAGGCCCAGGCGGCCGGGTTCATGGCGATGCGCAAGCGTCTCGCGCTCGACGCGTGGCGCCAGACCTGCTGGTAGCCCGCGGGCGATCCGTCCGCCTTCGAGCCTAGGTTCAGGCGGCCGTGGAGCGCCGTCTCGACATCCCGCCCGCCCCGATCGACAGCGTCCGCGCGCTCGAGCGCGCCCTCGGTGTCAGCTTCCCAGTGGCGCAGGTCCTGGTGCGCCGCGGGCTCGACGACGAGGCCGCCGCGCGCGCGTGGCTGGAGGCCGCCGAGCGCCACGATCCGGCGCGCTTCGAGGGCATCGACCGGGCCGTCGGCGCGGTCCTCGAACACGTCCAAGCCGGTTCGCGGATCACGGTCCACGGCGACTACGACGTCGACGGGGTGTGCTCGACGGCGATCCTCGTGCGCACGCTGCGCGCCCTCGGCGCCGACGCCGACTGGTACCTGCCCAGCCGCACCGAGGACGGCTACGGCCTGAGCGCCGCGACCGTCGAGCGCCTGGCGGCGCGGGGCACGCGGCTGCTGGTCACCGCCGACTGCGCGATCACCGCGGTCGACGAGGTCGCACGCGCGCGCGAGCTGGGCATGGACGTGGTCGTCACCGACCACCACAGCCCGCGTGCCGACGGCTCGCTGCCCGACGCGCCGATCGTGCACCCGGCCATCTGCGGCTATCCGTGTCCCGACCTCTGCGCCACCGGCGTCGCCTACAAGTTCGCCTCCGCGCTGCTGGCCGCGGCCGGCCGCGATCCGGCCGGCGCCGACGAGGACCTCGATCTCGTCGCGATGGCGACGGTCGCCGACTGCGTGCCGCTGCACGGCGAGAACCGCCGGCTCGTGCGCGCCGGGCTCGGCGTCCTGGCCGCGTCGCGGCGTCCAGGCGTGCGCGCGCTGCTGCGCGTAGCCCGCGTCGATCCCGGCGCGCTCGACGCCCGGGCGATCGGCTTTCGGCTCGCGCCGCGGATCAACGCGGCCGGGCGCCTCTATCGCGCCGACGCGGGACTCGAGCTGCTGCTCACCGACGACGCCGAGCGCGCCGCCGCGATCGCCGACGAGCTCGACCGGGCGAACGCCGAGCGCCGCCTCACCGAGACGCGGATCCTCTTCGAGGCCGACGCGGAGGTGCGCGCGGCCGGCGACCTGCCCGCCTACGTGCTGGCCGCCGACGGCTGGCACCCGGGCGTGATCGGCATCGTCGCGTCGCGGATCGTCGAGCGCTACCACCGGCCGTGCGTCATGATCGCCCTCGACGGCGACGAGGGCACCGGCTCGGGGCGGTCGATCCCGGCCTTCGACCTGCTCGGCGGGCTCGACGCGTGCGCGGCCCATCTCGTCCGCCACGGCGGCCACCGGGCGGCGGCCGGCTGCAACATCGCGCGCGCCCAGGTCGACGCGTTCCGCGCCGCGTTCGTCGCGCACGCCGGCGCCGTGCTCGAGCCCGCCGACCTCGTGCCGGTCGAGCGCGTTGACGCGGTCGTCGCGGGCGACGAGCTCGGGCTGACGCTCGCCGAGGAGCTCGAGCGCCTCGCCCCGTTCGGCGTGGGCAACCCGCCGGTGTCGCTGCTCGTGCCCGCGGCGCGCCTCGCCGATCCGCGGCCGATGGGGGAGGAGGGGCGCCACCTGCGCTTCACCGTGCAGGCCGGCGGCCACCGCGCCCGCGCCGTCGCGTTCGGCGTCGAGCGGCTGCCCGACGGCGAGGTGCACGACGCGACGTTCACGCTCGAGCTCAACGAGTGGAACGGCGCCGTCGAGCCGCGGCTCGTGCTGCGCCACGCGCAGCCGCCCGTGCCCGCGGACGTCGCCCTCGTGGGCGAGCCCGAGGATCCGCTGAGCGCCGCGCTCGCCGAGCTGCGGGCGCCGCTCCCTGTCGCCGGCGCGACCGCGCGCGCGCCCGGCGTCCCGCGCGACCGCCGCGGCGGCGGCGCGGCCGGAACGCTCGCCGCGCTCGTCGCGTCGGGCGAGCGCGTCCTCGTCGCCTGCGCCGATGCGCGCCGGCGCCGCGCGCACTTCGACGGGCGCCTGGGCGGCTTCGCCGTGGCCGCATGGCATGCGATCGAGCGCGACCCAGCGCTGCTCGCGGGCTACGCGCACGTCGTCGCGCTCGATCCGCCGGCCGCCGAGGCGCAGGCAGCGCTGGTCGACGAGCGGTTCACGCTCGCCTGGGGCGACGCCGAGGCCGCGTACGCGCTGCGCGTGCACGAGGCCGGCTACGACCTGCGTCCGGTCGCGGCAGCCGTCTACCGCGCGCTGCGCGACGGCTCGCTCGCGCAGGCGATAGCGGCGGCGCCGTCGCCGGCCGCCGCCGGCCGCGCCCTGCGCGTGCTCGACGAGGTCGCTCTCATCCGGGTCGCCGGAGCGGAGGCCACGCTGCTGCCGTCGCACCGCACCGACCTCGAGCGCTCCGCCGCGTTTCGCGCCTACACCACGCGCCTGGCCGAAGGCCGCGCACGGCTGGCGCCACTGGCCCGCGTGGCGACTGCGGCTTAGATGGTTGATTCCGCGGCCGCCGTGCCCGCAAGTGCGCGGGCCGCGGATGCCGGACGATGCGGGTCGAAGGGGCACAGTGCCGGGGCACGGGCCCCGTCGGACCGTGGCGATCCGGCGCCGCGGAACGCGTACAGGCGGGTGCGGGGGTCGCGGAATCAACCATCTACTTCCCGGCCGTAGGACGCTTCGGGTACCTCGGGTACCCTAGGAAGTGATGGCTTCCGAGCCTCGCACCGATCCGCCGGCGGCGGCCGCGACCGCCGATCGGAACGGTGCCCGCACGCCGTCCGAGCGCCTCCCGGTCGACCGGGTCGCCCACCCGGATCAGCACTCGCCGGTCGTCCGCGCCGATCTCACCGAGGCCGAGCGCCGGCTCCTCGGCGACCTGTTCGCGATCGTCGAGGAGCACTCCGAGGACGCGGCGGTCGCGATCGAGCGCCCGCGGGTCGAGGAGGCGTTCCTCTTCGCCTGCGAGCACCACGCCGATCAGCGCCGCAAGTCCGGCGAGGACTTCATCACCCACCCGGTGGGCGTGGCCAAGATCTGCGCGGGCATGCGCCTCGACACCGAGACGCTGTGCGCCGCGCTGCTGCACGACACCGTCGAGGACACGAGCGCATCGCTCGACGAGGTGCGCGATCGCTTCGGCGAGGAGGTCTCGACGCTCGTCGACGGCGTCACCAAGCTCACCGGCATCACCTTCACGAGCCGCGACGAGGCCCAGGCCGAGAACTACCGCAAGATGATGGTCGCGATGGCCACGGACATCCGGGTCATCCTCATCAAGCTCGCGGACCGGCTGCACAACATGCGCACGATCAGCGCGCTGCCCAAGCAGAAGCAGATCGACAAGGCGAAGGAGACCTTGGAGATCTACGCGCCGATCGCGCACCGGCTCGGCATCCACGCGATCAAGTGGGAGCTCGAGGACCTCGCGTTCGCCGCGCTGCACCCGCGCAAGTACCAGGAGATCAAGGGCCTGGTCAACCAGCAGCGCGAAGAGCGCGAGCAGTACGTGCTGCGCAGCGGCGGCGAGCTCACGCGGGAACTCGACGCGCTGGGCATCCATGCCGAGATCGCGGGGCGCGCGAAGCACTTCTATTCGATCTACTCGAAGATGACCAAGAAGGGCCGCGAGTTCAACGAGATCTACGACCTCACGGCCATGCGGGTCATCGTCGACTCGGTGAAGGACTGCTACGGAGCGGTCGGCGTCATCCACTCGCTGTGGAAGCCGCTGCCGGGCCGCTTCAAGGACTTCATCGCGATGCCGAAGTTCAACATGTACCAGTCACTGCACACGACGGTGATCGGTCCCGAGGGGCTGCCGCTCGAGATCCAGATCCGCACGCGCGAGATGCACGACATGGCCGAGTTCGGCGTCGCCGCGCACTGGATCTACAAGGAGGGCGTGCGCGGCAAGCCGGCCCCGGAGGGCGAGCAGAAGCTCAAGTGGCTGCGCTCGATGCTCGACTGGCAGCAGGAGCTCCAGGACCCCAAGGAGTTCATGGAGAACCTGAAGGTCGACCTCTTCGACGAGGAGGTCTTCGTCTTCACGCCGAAGGGCGAGGTCAAGTCGCTGGCGGCGGGCGCGACGCCGCTGGACTTCGCCTACGAGATCCACACCGAGCTCGGGCACCGCTGTGTCGGCGCGAAGGTCAACGGCAAGATCGTGCCGCTGAGCTACCAGCTGAATTCGGGCGACATCGTCGAGGTCCTCACCGGCAAGCGCGAGCGCGGCCCGTCGCGCGACTGGCTTGCCGTGGTGAAGACCACGCGCGCCCGCAACAAGATCAAGCAGTGGTTCAAGCAGGAGTCGCGCGAGGACACCGAGCACACCGGCCGCGCGCTGCTGCAGGAGCACCTCACGAAGGCCGGGCTGCCGGCGCAGAAGATCACCGGCTCGCCGCTGCTCGCGGACGTCATCCGCGAGATGGGCTTCCGCAAGGCCGACGACTTCTACATCGCGCTGGGCGGGGCGAAGATCTCGCCGAAGGTCGTCGTCAACAAGATCCTGCAGCGCCTCAAGCAGGGCGAGGCCGCCGAGGAGGAGGCGACCACCGCCGAGTCGCTCGTCTCCACACGGCGCCAGCGGCGACAGCCGACGGGCTCGAGCGCCTCGTACGGCATCACGGTCGAGGGCGTCGACGACGTCATGCTGCGCATGGCCAAGTGCTGCCGCCCCGTGCCCGGCGACCCGATCGTCGGCTACGTGTCGCTCGGCCGCGGCATCACCATCCACCGCGACGACTGCCCGAACACGGCGGCGCTGCGCAAGGACCCGGAGCGCTTCGTGCGCGTCCACTGGGAGGGCGACCACGCCACCGCGTTCAAGGTCGAGCTCCAGGTCGACGCGTGGGACCGCCACCGCCTGCTCGAGGACCTGTCGCGCACCTTCGCCGAGTCGGGGATCAACATCGTCGAGGCGCGCTGCATCGTCTCCTCGCCGATGGTGCAGAACCGCTTCGTCGTCGAGGTCGCCGACACCCAGGCGCTGAAGCAGACGATCACCAAGCTGCGCAACATCGACTCGGTGTTCGACGCCTACCGGGTCACCCCGGGCGCCGGCTGACGCGCGCTAAGGCGCGCCGAAGCCGTGGCGCGCGCCGACGTTCGGGCTCTTGGGCCCGGGGTGCGCGTCGGAGGCGTCCGACGACGACGTCGGTGTGAACGCGACCGCGGCGGCGAGGCCGACGGCGGCGAGTGCGGCGGCGATCTGTGGGCGGGTGATGATCATGCCGTCGACGAGCATGGCGTGGCGAGCGAGCGCCGTGTGTGCGGTTGCTAACACCGCGCGGCGCGGTCATCGCGGGCGACGGCGAGGGAGCCGACCGGGCAGTGAGGAAGGGAGTCCGCGCCGCTCCGGGACGCGAGTGTCGACTTCGTCGAGCTGAGGTCGACACAGTCGACACTCGACCCGGCGGAGGCTGCCGACCACCCTCCCTCGGTGCCCGGTCGGGCGGCCGCGCGAGCGCCCGCGGCAGACCTACGCCACGACGCTCAGCGACCCAGGCCACACGCCGAACACGGCCTCGGCGGCGTCGCCGATGTAGTCGCCGTCGACCTGCATCGGCACCGGCCGGCCGTCGACGGAGACCGC
>DATFRW010000318.1:0-16733 GCA_035262945.1 Solirubrobacteraceae bacterium | reverse complement strand
TGCGCTGGAGCCCGAGCTGTGGCGCCGGGGCTACCGCCTGGCGCTGTGGGACTTCGCGATGACGCGGCTCGGGCTCTACATGGTCTCTCACACGCAGCGCGAGCTGGGATTCCTGGACCGGGTGACCGCGACGGTCAAGCGCCTGGTCGATATCGAGATCGAGCGCGAAAGTCAGGGCCGGCACACCTACGGGGCCCGCGCCATGCGCACCAGCCGGCCCCGGCGATCGCGCACGGCGACGCGGAGAACGCGGTGAGCCTCGCCGCGCTCGGCCGCTTCGCCGTCCGCAGGCGCCGGCTGGTGCTGGCCGGCGCGGTCGTGTTCACCCTGCTCGCGTCGGCGATCGCGGGCAGCGTCGTCGAGCGGCTCTCGAGCGGCGGCTTCGACGTGCCCGGATCGGAATCGGCGGTGGCCGCCAAGGCGCTCGAGCACCGCTTCGGCGTGCGGGCGCCCAACCTCGTGCTGCTGGTGCGGTCGTCGCGCTCGGTCGACGATCCCGCGATCGCGCGCGAAGGCGCCGCGCTCGCGCGCCGGCTCGCGCGTGAACGCGGGGTGCAGGGCGTGGCGTCGTACTGGACCTCGGGCCCGGAGGGGCGGCGGCTGCGCAGCGCCGACGGCCGCGCGGCGCTGATCGAAGCCCGCCTCCCGGGTGACGAGAACGCCAGCAGCGCCGCGGCCAAGCGGCTGGCGCCGCGCTATCGCGGCCGCCAGGGTGCCTTCGTGGTCGGGCTGACGGGCACCGCACCGCTGATCGCTGCGACCGAGGATCAGGTCAAGCGCGACCTGACCAAGGCGGAGGCGATCGCGCTTCCCCTGACGCTGCTGGCGCTGTTCCTCGTCTTCGGCGGGCTCGTCGCGGCCGCACTTCCCCTCGCGATCGGTGTCGTCTCCATCGTCGGGACACTGCTTGCGCTGCGGCTCATCAGCGAGGTCACGCCGGTGTCCGTGTTCGCGGTCAACCTTGCCACGGCCCTCGGGCTGGGACTGGCGATCGATTACAGCCTGCTCATCGTAGGGCGCTACCGCGAGGAGTTGCGCCGCGGGGCCGAGCCACGCATGGCCGTCGCCGCGACGATGGCGACCGCGGGCCGCACCGTCCTGGTGTCGGCCGTGATCGTCGCGATCTCGCTCGCCGGCCTTCTCGTGTTCCCGATGTACTACCTGCGCTCGTTCGCCTACGCGGGCGTCGCCGTGGTCGCGATCGCGGCGCTCGGTGCGATGGTGCTCATGCCGGCGATGCTGGCGGTGATCGGGCACCGAATCGACGCCCTGTCACTCAGGCGCGCGCGGGTGTCGGCGCGCCCTGCCGCGACGGGGGGCTGGTATCGCGTGGCCCGCTTCACGATGCGCCGCCCGGCGCCGATCGCGACGCTCGGCGTCCTCGCGCTGCTGGCGCTTGGCGCGCCCTTCCTGCACGCCAAGCTGAGCCTCGTCGACGATCGCAACCTTCCCACGTCGGCTTCCGCCCACCAGGTCACCAACGAGGTCCGCGCGGAGTTCGCGGTCCGCGACGATGGCACGCTGTTGGTCCTGGCGCGGCATGCGCCCGCGGGCGCGGAGGTCACCGAGTACGCGAAGCTGCTGTCGCGCCTGGACGGCGTAACGGCGGTCGACGCCGCTCCCGGGACGTTCGCGGACGGCAGGCTCGTGGCCCCGCGCCCGAGTACGGCCGGAGCGCGGTACACCAGGGACGGCGCCACATGGCTTGCCGTCCAGACCAGGCTCGAGCCCGTCTCGCCGGCCGCCGAGCGCCTGGCCCGCGCGGTGCGCGCGACACCGGCGCCATTCGCCGTCGAGGTTGCCGGGATGGCGGCGGGGTCGGTCGACACCAAGCACGCGATGGCGACGCGGCTGCCGTTCGCGCTCCTGCTCATCGGCGTGACGACGTTCGTGGCGCTGTTCGCGATGTCCGGCAGCGTGGTCGCGCCGATCAAGGCGCTTGTACTCAACGCGCTGAGCCTCACCGCGGCATTCGGCGCCCTCGTCTACATCTTCCAGGACGGTCATCTGCGGTGGCTCGTCGGTGACTTCACGCTGACCGGATCGATCGCGCTGCTCAACCCGCCGCTGCTGTTCTGCGTCGCCTTCGGACTGTCGATGGACTACGAGGTCTTCATGCTCAGCCGGATCAAGGAGGAGCACGACCGCGGCCGTGGCGACGCGGAGGCGATCGCCGTCGGACTTCAGCGGACGGGTCCGGTCATCACCGCGGCGGCCGTCGTGATGGCGATCGTCTTCGTGGGCTTCGCGACGTCGGGCGTGACCGGCGTGAAGTCGATCGGCGTCGGCCTGGCCATCGCCGTGCTCGTCGACGCCACGCTCGTGCGTGTCGCGCTCGTGCCGGCGATCATGCGACTCGCGGGGCGCTGGAACTGGTGGGCGCCGCTGCCGCTGCGGTGGCTGCATCGACAGCTCGGCTGGGCGCGATGACCGCCACGGTCAGCTCGCGATTCGCCTCCGACGCGAGGCTCGACGTCATCCGCTACTCCCAGGTCTGGGAGGACCATGTCCTGCTCGAGCGCGGCCTGGCTGTCGGCCCCGGCGACGACGTCCTGTCGATCGGCAGCGCCGGCGACAACGTGCTCGCCCTTCTCCTCACGGGCCCGCGCTCACTCGTGGCGGTGGACGTGAGCCCTGCCCAGACCGCACTGCTCGAGCTCAAGCTCGCCGCACTGCGGCGGCTCACCCACACCGAGTTCGCCTGCCTGCTCGGGGCGCGCGAGAGCACCGATCGTGATGCTCTGTACGCGCGCGTGCGTGACGCCCTCGACTCGCACGCGCGGGCGTTCTGGGATGCCCATCGCGCTGAGCTTCGCGGCGGCGTCCTGCGCGCGGGGATGCTCGAGCGCTACTTCGAGCGCTTCCGCGCGCGCCATGTCGCCCGCCTCGTCCCCGCCGGGCAGCTCGAGCAGCTCCTGGACCTCGACGACCGCGAGCAGCAGGCCGAGCTGTTCGACCGGCTGCTCGGGACGACGGCGTTTGAGGCCGCCGTCCGCGAGGCGTTCACGCCTGAGGCAATGGCCGGCCGCGCCCGTGACGCGACACAGTTTCGCTACGCCGAGCCCGACGATGCGCCCGGGTTCTTCCTGCGCCGCCTGCGCCACGTGTGCACGGTGCTGCCGACGCGCGGCAACTTCTATCTGGAGTGGTTCTTCACCGGCCGCTACGGCGACCTCGCCACCGGGCCGCCGTTCCTGCGGCCCGACAACTTCGATCGCCTGAAGGAGCTTGCCGGCCGGGTTGCCGTCGTGACCGAGGAGCTTTCGGACTTCCTCGCGTCGCAGCCGTCGGGTGCCTTCAGCGCCGCCAACCTCTCCGATGTCTTCGAGTACCTACCCGAGGACGCCGCGGGCGAGCTGCTCGGGCTGGTCGGCTCGCGCCTGCGCCCCGGGGCGCGGGTCGCCTACTGGAACCTGCTCGTCGCCCGCTCGCTGCCCGCCGGCGGGGCGTATGCCCTTCGGCCGCGTCGTGCATGGTCACGCGGCCTCTGGGAGCACGACCGCGTCTTCTTCTACAGCGATTTTCATATCGACGAAAAGGAACCATGTCCACCCTCTCGCTGACCCTGAACGCGCCCCTGACCGTGCGACTGCGCGCGTGGGCGGGCGAGCGTTTCCCGCCCGCCAACACGGTGCTCGCGCTGGTGGTCTATCTCGCCGCCCTGCTGGCGGGTCGCGCGCTGACGAGTTCCGGCGAGCTCTGGCTCGGCGTGACCGACGCTGTCGGGTTTGCCGGCGTCTGGGGCTACTTCCTCATGCTGCGCGTCTTCGACGAGCACAAGGACTATCACCACGACGCGTCCAACCATCCCGAGCGCGTCCTGCAGCGCGGCCTGGTCAGCCTCGACCACCTCAAGGCCGTTGGGGCGGTGGCGATCGCGCTCCAGGTGGCCTCCGTGCTGATCGTGGACGGCGGCTCCGGGCCCGTCGCCGTGCGCTGGGCGATCACGATGGCGTGGAGCCTGCTCATGCTCAAGGAGTTCTTCGTCGGCGAGTGGCTCGAGCGCCACTTCGTGCTCTACGCCGCCAGCCATCTGCTTGCGATGCCGCTGGCGCTGCTGTGGATGGCGCAGATGGGCGCCGGCGATCGGCCGCTACCCGGAAGCGTCCTGTGGCTGGCCGCCGCCGGCGGCCTGCTCGGCGCGGCGATCGAGATCGCCCGTAAGGTCCGGGCACCCGAGGACGAGCGGATCGGGATCGCGACCTACACGAAGGTGCTGGGGATTCGCGGCAGCGTCGCGGCGATCGGCGCCGTCATGGCTGGGCTCACCGTGGCGATCGCGAGGCTGATGGACGCGCTCGGCATCCCCACGCCCGCCGCGCTGTGCGCGATTGGCGCCGCGCTGTCCGCCGCGCTGGCGGCCGCGGTCGCGTTCGCCCGCCGCCCCACGAGCGCCGCGGCGTCGCGCGTCGAAGCGATCACCGGCCTGGCCGTGCTGGTCCAGCTCGTAAGCCTGGTGGCAGCCCTCGTCGCGGAGAGGGGCATCTGATGGCCGCCACTACGACGCACGAGGGCGTCGTCGTCGATGCCCTGGCCGCCGGCCCCGCCGGCGAGGCCCACGTCGGTGGCAAGGCCATGGGCTTGGCGCGCCTTGTCGCGGCCGGAGTTCGCGTGCCGTGGTGGATCGTGCTTCCCACCGACGCGTTCGAGGCGCATGTGGTTGCCGCCGGGCTCGCGGATCATATCCGCGACGAGCTCGTCGGCCTGAAGCGCGGACGCGTCGAGGAGGTCGGCACCACCCTTGCGCGTGCCGTGGCCTCCGCGCCGCTCGACCCCGCGCTTGCCGCCGAGGTCGAGTCGGCCGTCGAGGGCCACTGGCCGCTGGCCGTTCGCAGCTCCGTCGTCGGCGAGGACTCGGCGGCCGGATCCCACGCGGGCCTCTTCGACTCACACCTCTTCCTCGAGGACGTCGATGCCGTGCTCGACGCGATCGTGCGCTGCTGGGCGTCGGCGTTCAACCCGCACGCCCTGGCGTACCGGCTCGAGCGCGGCCTCGGGCCGCAGCCGCCGGCGATCGCGGTCATCGTCCAGCAGGCGGTCCTCGGGGAGGTGTCCGGCGTGCTGTTCACCAGCAACCCCATCTCGGGCCGCCGCGACGAGGCACTCGCCAGCGCCTGCTTCGGTCTGGGGGAGGGACTGGTCAGCGGCCGCTGCGACGCCGACGAGTTCATCTGCGGCCACGACGGCGGCGAGCGCTGGGCGAAGATCGCGATCAAGGAGGCGCAGATCGTCCCCGGCCCCGGAGGAGGAACCCACGAGGTGGCGGTCGAGGGCGCGCAGCGAAACGCCCGCTCGCTCGGCGCGGCGCAACTGCGTGTCCTTGTCGAGGAGGGCCTGCGGGTCGCCTCCGCGCTCGGTGCGCCGCAGGACATCGAATGGACGCTGGCCGACGGCAAGCTCGTGCTCCTGCAGGCGCGACCGATCACGAGCCTGCCGGCCGCCCCGCTCGGTCATCACCGCATCGTCTGGGACAACAGCAACATCCAGGAGAGCTTCAACGGCGTCACCACGCCGCTGACGTTCTCGGTCGCCCTGCGCTCGTACTCGAGTATCTACGCGCAGTCGCTGCCCGTGCTCGGCGTCCGCGGCGAGGCGCTCGAGCGATGCCTGCCGGCCCTGCGAAACATGCTGGGGCTCGTCGACGGCCGCGTCTACTACAACATCAACAACTGGTACCGCGCGCTGCTCCCGCTGCCCGGCTTCGACCGCAACAAGGCCGACATGGAGCAGATGATGGGCCTCGAGGACCCCGTCGACTTCGTCGAGGGCATCGAGCTATCCACGTTTGAGAGGTTGCGGCGGCTACCCGGCATGGCCAGGCTCATCGCCCGGCTTGCCTGGCGCTTTCGCCGGTTGGAAGGCGACGTCGAGCGGTTCATGGCGCGCTTCGACGAGCGCATGGCCTCCTTCGATCGCACGGCGATCGCCGACGCCGACTACGGCGGCCTGATCGAGCTCGCGCAGCGCGTGCAGACCGAGATCGTCGACGAGTGGCTCGTGCCGATCGTCAACGACACCTTCGTCATGACGACCGCCGGCCGCCTCCGCAAGCTCCTGGGCCGCGCGCTGGGCGACGAGGCCGCCGAGCTTGTCGCGGGCCTCATGTGCGGCGAGGAGGCGGTCGCCTCGGCGCTGCCGACCCGGCACCTGGCCGCGTTGGCGGCCGAGATCCGCGCCGATCCCTGGCTGCGCGGCGTGCTCGCCGCGGGACCGCCCGCGCACGCGTGGGCGCGCCTTCGCGAAGTCTCGCCCCGGGTCCGCGCACAGCTCAACGACTACATCGACCGCTACGGCGATCGCTGCATGGGCGAGATGAAGCTCGAGACGATCTCGCTGCGCCAGGACCCGGCGTTCCTGGTGCGCGTCCTGCGCAACTTCGTCGACCAGCCCGACCTCGACATGAGCGCGCTCGACGCGCGCGAGCGCAGTCGGCGCGAGGAGCTCGAGCGCCGGGCAGCGGCCGGGCTTCGCCCCTGGCAGCGTCGCCGGCTGCGCACGGCGCTCGACAACGTCCGCCGCGGCGTCGCGGCGCGCGAGCGCCTGCGCCTTGCCCGCACGCGGTTCGTCGGACTGTTTCGCGACGTCTACACCGCTGCCGGCGAGCGGCTGTACGAGGCCCGCCTGCTCGACGAGCCGCGCGACGTCTTCTACCTGACCGCCGACGAGCTTCTCGCCGTCCACGAGGGCACGTCGGTGACCGCCGACCTCGCCGGCCTGGCGCGCCTGCGCAGGGCCGAGTACGACGGCTTCGCGCGGCGCGAGCCGCCGCACCGCTTCGAGACGATCGGCCCACCCTGCCACGGCGAGCGCATCGTGCCCGAGCGCGTGCGGGCCGCGAGCGACGAGCGGACGTTGCGCGGCACGGGCTGCAGCCCCGGCGTGGTCGAAGCGGCGCTGCATGTGGTGATGCGGCCAGACGACGACCTCGCGGTCAACGGCCGGATCCTTACGACCTTGCGCACCGACCCGGGCTGGGCGCCGCTGTTCCCCAGCGCCGCTGGACTGCTCATCGAGCGCGGCAGCACGCTGTCGCACTCGGCGGTGCTCGCGCGCGAATTCGGCATCCCGTGCGTCGTCGGCGTGCCGGACCTGCTCGCGCGGGTCAGCCACGGCGAGCGTGTCAGGCTCGACGGCGCGGCGGGAATCGTCGAGCGCCTGGAGGCGCCGTGAGGCTGGCCGAGGCAGTCGGCGGGGAGGGGCTCGCGGAGGGCTTCCTCGACCTCGCACCCGCGATCTATCGCGACGATCCTTACTGGATCCCGGAGGACAGCGAGTACTTGGAGGCGTGCTTCGGCCACGCCAGCCCGTGGCTGCGGCGCGGCCCCGCGCACACGTTCTGCGTCCCAGGACGCGCGCGCGCGTCGGTGTTCCGCCCGTCGGACCTGGAGATCGACGGGGCGCCGGCGGCGTTCTTCGGCCACTTCGAGAGCGCAGGCGACGAGCGCGCCGACGCACGTGTGATCGGTGCCGCCCGGGAGTGGGCTCACGACGTCGGCGCGGCGCGGCTCTACGGCCCGGTCGACCTCTCGCCGGCGCTCGGCCACTGCCTGCGTCTCGAGCGCGCTCCGCGCTCACGGCGCTACCTCGACGAGCCGTACAACCCCGCTCGCTATGGCGACGCGCTGCGCGCGCTCGGCCTGCGTGAAGACCGCCGTTACGCCGGCATCGATTGCGATGAGACCGAGCTGCGGATGCTGGCGGCCGTGGGCGCGCCCGTCGAACGGGCGCTGCTTGCGGAGGGATATCGCCTCGAGCCGCTGACGCCCGCGGCGTGGGAGCAGCGGCGCGCCGAGGTCCACACGCTGGCCAACGCCGTGTTCGCAGGCAACTTCGGCTTCATCCCGCTGACGCGCACCGAGTTCGACGCGGTCTTCGACGCCCGCTGGGCGCGCCGGCTCGACCCGCGTCTCAGCGTCCTGGCGATCGCGCCGGACGGCCGCGTTGCCGGCTTCAGCCCGTACACGCCGGACTACGTCCCCCTGATGGTCAAGGGCGCGGGCGCAACCCGCGTCGCTCTGCGAGACGTCAGCTTCGCCGATCACGCGACGGCGCTCTCGCGCCTCGGCGAGCCTGCCGCCGTTGCGAGGGCCAGCGGTGTCGATCCCGGCCACCAGCGGCGCGGCCTGATCACCGCGATGTCGACCTGGTCGGCGCGCCGCGCAGTGGAGCACGGGCTGCGGGTCTTCTACGGGCGTGTCGTCATGGGCAGCCCGGCGCTGCGGCTCTTCAAGAACGTACGCGCGACCCGTCGCTCGTACGCGCTGTTCGTTACCGACGGCAATGGGAGTGGCCGATGAGTTTGCGTGGCATGGTCGACGCGTTCACCGCGCAGGCCAAGGCCCATCCGGACCGCCTCGCGATCGCGGTGACGGCGCCGGGCGAGGCCCTCGCTGCCGATCGGGCGACGTTCGCCGAGGTGCTGGAGCGCGCCGGGCGCTTCGCCGGGGGCCTGCGGGCGGCGGGCTTCGGCCGCGGCGACCGTCTGCTGCTCGCCGCGCCCGTGTGCGTGGACTTCTACGCGCTTGCATTCGCGGCCGCGGGGTCACGCATGCCGCTGGTGCTCGTCGACGGAACGCTCGACCGCCGGCGCCTGCTCAGCGCTCTGCGCTCCGCACGCGTCAAGGGGGTTGTCGGGACCGCAGCCGGCCTGCGCCGGTGGTGGATGGTGCCGCCGCTCCACGGCACGCGCCGCTACGCGATCGACGGCGCGGCGTTTGGGGTGCGCGCCGTCGAGGATCTGCGCGCGGCGGACCCGGCCGCGCTGGAGCGCTCGCGCGCCGACGAGACGGCGATCGTCAGCTACACGTCGGGGAGCACCGGGCGAGCGAAGGGCGTCGTGCGCACGAACCGGATCCTGCTCGGCCAGCATCGCGCAATCGACGGCGCGATCCCGGCCGCGCCCGACGACGTCGACATGCCGTGCTTCCCGGCGATCGTGCTGCACAACCTGTGCCTCGGTGTCTCGACGGTGCTGCCGCCCGTCGATCTACGGCGGCCCGCCGACGCGGATCCCGCCGCGGTCGTCGACGTCGCCGAGCGGATGGAGGTCACGACGCTCTCGGGCGCGCCCGCGTACATGGAGCGCGTCGTCGCCTACCTGCTTGCGAGCGGCCGCGAACTGCCGAAGGTCCGGCGCATCACCGTCGGCGGCGCGCCGGTGTCGCGCGCGCTGTGCGCCGCCGTGCTCGAGGCCTTCCCGGACGCGGACGCACGCGTCATCTACGGCGCGACGGAGGCCGAGCCGATCGCCCACGTCAGCATGGCGGAGGTCCTCGCCGCCGATGGGGACGGCGTGCTCGTAGGCACGCCGGTGCCGCAGGTCAAGGTCATCGTCGCCGACGGGCTGCCCGAACGCATCGAGGGCAAGCTCGACCGCGCGCAGCTGATCCAGGCCCGCGCGCGCATCGGCGAGGTCGTGGTACGCGGCGAAGGGGTCGCCCGGACGTACGTCGGCGATCCGGCCGCGAATGGCGCCCACAAGTTGATGGAGCCCAGCGGCGCGGTGTGGCATCGCACCGGCGACATCGCGCGGCGCGACCGTGACGGCCGGCTGTGGCTGCTGGGACGCCGGGGGGACGCGATCCAGTGGCGGGAGCGGACCATCCATCCGCTGCCGCTGGAGGCGGCGCTGCGCGAGCTGCCGGGTGTACGCCGCGCGGGACTGGTCATGCATTCCCGCGCGCCGCAGGGGGAGGTCGCGGTCGTCGGCGACGAAGCGGCGGTGGTGCACGTACGCGAGCACCTGCGCGGCGCGGGGCTCGGGGAGCTGGCGGTCAGGAGCGTCGACGCGATCCCGATGGACCGCCGGCATCACAGCAAGATCGACCGGCCCGCGCTCGCCGCGCTGCTCGCGCGCAGGCCCGCGAACTCGGCCGCGTGAGCGTTACCGCTTGATGAGGACGGGCGTGCCCTCGCGCGCGACCGCGGTGATTCGGGCGATTGCGTCGTTGGACAAGCGCACGCAGCCGTGAGACCGCGCGCTGCCCAGCGGGTCGAGCAGGCTCGCGCCGCCGCGCCCGTGCAGACCGACGGTTCCGGGCCCGCCGTCGAACTGCTTGAGCTTCTCCGAGCGCGCGGTGAGGCGCAGAATCCACGGCCCGTAGAAACCACCAGGGTTGGGCTGGCGATCACGCTCGGCAACCGCAAAGAGGCCGACCGGCGTCGGCGTCGGCGGGGCCCCGATCACGGCGCGCCACTTGCGGTACGGGCGCCCGAGCTTGCGCAGGATGACCATGCGCGTGTGCAGGCGCACCTCGATGCTCCACGGCGTCTTGTAATGGAACACCTTCGACCGCCGCACCCACGCGCCGTGGCCGTTCGGCCGCCCGGGCAGCTGCACGCGAAGCCATGCCCTGCCCTTGGCGTCCACCGCCTCGTTGGTGACCATGAGACCGACGGGCCCGCCGGCCCACGACGCGCGCACCGACAGCCAGCGCAGGACGTGCTTGCCGCCGGGCTTCGCATAGGCCGCGACCGGCTCGACGATGCGGGCGATCATCGTCGTGCGAGGGAGTGTCTTCACGGGCGCCGCGGCAGCGGCCGAGCACGCCATCGCGAGCAGCACGGCGACCGCGGCCACCACCGCGATCGGCCCTGCCGTCTTCCTGTGCAGCTCGCTCATCCGTGCCGTCGCGCCTTCCTGGGCGCTGACCCTAACCGCTCACGAGGGCCTGCACCAAGTCCGAACCGGCCGGGATGACGAGCACCGCCACAGTTTCGTTCTTCATCCCTTGTCCTCGCCTCACCCATGCCCGAAAACGACTTCCATGCTCACCGGATAGCCGCCGTGCTTCGCCGCGAGGTTGCGCTTTCGCGCGCAGGCGGCAAGCCCACCAGGCGCTTCGATGAAGGCATCGGCGTTCTTGCCGACGTCGTTGACGACGTCGCCAAGCGGCCCGCGCCGGCGGATGCCCTCCCAACGGCGGAACCCGGGCCGGAGTGAAGCGCAGCACGCGCACAGGGGCTACCGCGCTGTCACGCCGACCCGGGTCCGGACGGAGCAGCGCAAACTACTTGCGAAAAATACCGGCCGTCCGGTATGCTTCATGCACCATCGGTTTCGCCTCGCGCGCTTGGGCATCCTCGGGGCGGCACACGATGGTTCCCGGCGGATTGAACGGGCGCCGGGAGAGCATCCCTTCGCGAGCCGGGGCGGTCTTCTCTCCCTCTGCGAGCGCCCCGGCTCGCCGGGATGCGGCCGTACGATGGTCCCGGTCAGCGGTACCGGAAGGTCAAGCCGACCCGCGTCGCGACGCGTTAAACGCACCCGTCTTGCAAAGATACCGGCCGTCCGGTATAAAATCCAACGTCATCGAGTTCGCCCCGTTCATCGCATCCGCGGGGTCGACGAGCGATGGTTCTCGGCGGATTGAATCGGGCGCCGGGAGAGCATCCCTTCGCGAGCCGGGGCGGTCTTCCCTCCCTCTGCAAGACGCCCCGGCTCGCCGGGATGTGCACCAGTACCGGCGCACTACGAACCGTCCGACCGGTATGTTAGACGGCGATGCTCCGGTCGGAGCCCGACGAAACCTCCAGAACAATCCCTACGCTACGTAGGACAAGTCGACTGGGCGAAGGCTCGCCCGCGACCGGCCGGGCCGCCGGCCTGATCGTCGATGGCCTGACCGTGCGCTTCGGCGGCCTGACCGCGCTCGAGGACGTCGTATTGAGCGTGCGCCCGGGCGAGATCGTCGGCGTCATCGGCCCCAACGGCGCCGGCAAGACGACACTGTTCAACGTCCTGTGCGGGTTCCTGCGCCCGCAAGCGGGCACCGTGAGCTGGCAGGGGCGGTCGCTGGACCGGGTGCGCCCGCACCAGCTCGCGGGCCGCGGGATCGCCCGGACGCTCCAGGGCGTCGGGCTGTTCGCGGGCCTGACCGCGCTCGAGAACGTCCTGGCCGGCGCGGAACCTCGCCGGCGTGCGGGCCTGACGTCCGCGCTGCTGGGGCTGCCGCGCTCAGATCGCGACGAGCGCGCCCTGCGCGGCCGCGCGCTGGCGGCCCTGAAGGCCCTCGGCGTTGCCGAGCTCGCCGGGCGCCTGCCCGGCGAGCTGCCCTATCCGCTGCAGAAGCGCGTCGCGCTGGCGCGGGCGCTCGTCGCCGAGCCCGAGCTTCTGCTCCTCGACGAACCGGCGGGCGGCCTGGGACCGGACGACATGGCCGACCTCGGCGAGCGCATCCGCGCCTTGGGCGGCACGACGACGGTTCTGCTCGTCGAGCATCACATGGACCTCGTCATGTCCGTATGCGACCGCGTCGTGGTGCTCGACTTCGGACGGCGCATCGCCGCCGGCACCCCGGCCGAGGTCCAGGCCAACCAGCGCGTGCTCGACGCCTACCTCGGAGTCGCGGTCGATGCTGAAGGTTGAAGGCCTGCACGCCGGCTACGGCCCCGTCAGCGCGCTCGAGGGCGTCTCGTTCGAGATCCGCCGGGGCAGCGTCACCGCCGTGCTAGGGGCCAACGGCGCCGGGAAGACCACCCTGCTGCGCACCATCTCCGGACTCGTGCGCGCCCGGTCCGGCCGGGTGCTGCTCGACGGCGAGGACGTCGTGGGCGAGCCGGTTGACCGCCTGGTGCGCCTGGGCATGGCGCACGTCCCGGAGGGCCGCGGCGTGATCACGCAGCTCACGGTCGAGGAGAACCTGCGCCTCGGCGGGCTGTGGCGCACCGGGCGCGGCCGCGACCGGCTGCCCGGCGTCTACGACCTCTTTCCGCGGCTGCAGGAGCGGCGCGCGGCGGCGGCGAGCACGCTCTCGGGCGGCGAGCGCCAGATGCTGGCGATCGGCCGCGCGCTGATGGCACGGCCGCGGCTGCTTCTCCTCGACGAGCCGTCGCTCGGGCTGGCACCGCAGCTCGTCGCGCAGATCATGCGCGTGCTGCGCGACCTGTCGAGCGACACCGGCCTGACCGTGCTGCTCGTCGAGCAGAACGCACGCGCCGCGCTCTCGGTCGCCGACCACGGGATCGTGCTCAACGTCGGTCGCGTCGTCGCGCAGGACGCGCCCGCCCGGCTGGCCGCCAACGACCAGCTCCGCCACGCCTATCTGGGGTTCTGAACCGTGCAGCGCTTCGTCGACCTCACGCTCAACGGCATCGCCAACGGCGCGATCTACGCGGCCGCCGCTCTGTCGCTCGTGCTCATCTGGCGCGCGACCCGGATCCTGAACTTCGCGCAGGCCGGGATGCTCATGTTCACGACGTTCATCGCGTGGACGGTCATCGACCACGGCGTCTCGTACTGGCTTGGCTTCCTGGTCGCGCTTGCGTCGGGCCTCGCGATGGGGGCGCTCGTGGAGCGGACCATCGTCCGCCGCGTCGAGGGTGCTCCGCCGCTCAACGCGATCATCGTCACGCTCGGGATCCTCGTCCTGCTCCAGGCGCTCGCCGGGATGCTCTGGGGCAGCACCCCGCGCTCATTCCCGCCCGCCTTCTCGATCAGGGGCTACGAGATCGGCGGGCACGCCGTGCTGTTCTCCCGCTTCGACCTCTTCACCGTGCTCGTGGTCGCGGCCGTGATGGCCGGCCTGGTCGCCCTCTTCTCGTGGACGAGCCTGGGCCTGCGCATGCGCGCCTCCGCGTTCGAGCCGGAGGTCGCCCGGCTGCTCGGAGTTCGCGTCGGCGACATGTTCACGGTCGGGTGGGCGCTCGCCTCGCTCGTCGGCTCCTTGGCCGGCGTGCTCGTGGCGCCGTCGGTGTTCGTCTCGCCCAACAGCTTCGACGCGATCCTCGTTTTCGGCTTCACGGCGGCGGTGATCGGTGGGCTGGACAGCCCGTCGGGGGCGATCGTGGGCGGAGGGCTGCTCGGCCTCGCGCTCAGCTACGTGTCGGGCTACGCGGGCTCGGAGACGGTGACGCTCGGCGCGCTGGCGATCCTCGTGGCCACGCTGATGGTGCGGCCGGCCGGCCTCTTCGCGGGGCCGCGGGAGCGGCGCGTATGACCGGCGTGGCGCGGGTGACGCTGGCGCGCAACCTCGCGATCGCCGCTGCGGCCGGGGTGGGGCTGTGGGTGCTCACGAGCACCGTGAGCGCGTACGCGAACGTCCAGATCGCGACCATGGCCTACTACTTCGTCGCGGTCGCCGGCCTGACCGTGCTCACCGGCCAGAACGGGCAGGTGTCGCTCGGGCACGGCGCGCTCATGGCGGTCGGCGCCTACGCGACGGCCAAGATTGGGGAGGCGGTGACGTGGCCGCTGGCGGCGGTGCTCGCCGCCGCGGCGCTGCTCACGGCGATCGCCGGCCTGCTTGTAGGTGCGGCCGCGGCGCGCCTGCGTGGGCCCTACCTCGCGGGGGCCACGCTCGCGCTCGCGGTCGGCCTGCCGGCACTGGCGACCCGTTTCTCGGACTTTCTGGGCGCCTCGAACGGGCTGACCGTCGCGCCGCCGATTCCGCCGGCATCGCTCGGTGCCACGTTCCCGCTCGAGCGCTGGCAGGCGTGGATCGCGTGCGCGGGCGCGCTGATCGCCTACGTGCTGCTCGCCAACCTGATGCGCAGCGGCTATGGGCGCGCGTTCCGCGCTGTTCGCGACGATGAGATCGCCGCTCAGCTCGCGGGCTACCACGTGGCGCGCACGCAGGTCGTCGCCTTTGTCGTGAGCGCGGCATGTGCGGGGCTCGCGGGGGGTCTGCTCGCGGTCGTGACCTCGGTTGCGGCGCCCGGGGCCTTCACGCTGACGCTGTCGGTCGCGCTGTTGACCGGGGTCATTCTCGGCGGCCTGGGGAGCCTCGCGGGCGCGGTGTGGGGAGCTGCCGCGCTGGTGCTGCTGCCGAGCTGGAGCGACGACCTCTCGGGCGCGCTGTCGCTGTCGAGCAACGTGCAGGCAAACCTCGCGCTGGCCTTCTACGGCCTCGTGCTCATTGCGGTGATCCTGGTCGCTCCGCATGGGCTGCAGGGCGCGCTGGGCAAGGCCATCGGACGGATGTGGGACCAACGACGCCGCGGACGCGCTCCGCGGAAGGAGGAGGAAGAATGAGACATCGCAAAAGCTCCGCGCTAGCGGCGGCCGCCGCGGCGCTTGCGCTCGCGATCGCGGCCTGCGGGTCGAGCGACTCGACGAGCACATCGTCGTCGAGCTCCAAGAACGAGGCATCCGCCCCGGGCATCACCCCCACCCAGGTGACGGTCGGCGGGCACTTCGCCCTCACCGGCCCCGCCGCACCGGGCTACAGCTCTATCCCGGCGGCCATCGAGGCCTACTTCAAGTACGTCAACGCCAACGGCGGCATCAATGGACGCAGGCTCAAGCTGATCGCCCGCGACGACGGTTACAACCCGACGAACACCGTGGCGGTGACGAAGCGGCTCGTGCTGCAGGACAAGATCTTCGCCATGGTCGGCGGCCTGGGCACGCCGACCCACACGAAGGTCGTCGACTTCCTCAACGCGTCCAAGGTTCCCGACCTGTTCGTCTCCTCGGGCTGCCTGTGCTGGGATCAACCCGAGAAGTACCCGCAGACGTTCGGCTTCCTGCCCGACTACCTGATCGAGGGCAAGATCCTCGGCCAGTACATCGCGCAGCACTTCAAGGGCAAGAAGGTTGCCTACTTCGTCCAGAACGACGACGTCGGGATCGACGGGACGAAGGGCCTGGACATGGAGATTCCCAAGTCGCAGGTCGTCACGCGCCAGACGTACGAGCCAGGCAACACCGACATCGGGCCGCAGATGGCCAAGATCAAGGCGTCGGGCGCCGAGGTCGTCGCGATGTTCACGATCCCCGCGTACACGGCGCTGGTGGAGCTCGCGGGGCTCAAGCTCAACTACCACCCGCAGCTCGTCAGCTCGAGCATCGGCTCGGACCCGACCACGCTGGCCGGCCTGCTCAAGGCGTTCTCGAAGGGCAAGGCGCCGACCGCGCTGATCGACGGGATCCAGACCAGCGCGCCGCTGCCGGCCACGACCGATACGTCCAACAGCTGGACGGCGCTCTTCAAGAAGATCCACGACCAGTACCTCCCCAAGCTGCCCTACGACGGCAACGTCCAGTACGGGCTGGCGGTCGGGTACACGTTCGCCCAGGCGCTGCAGGCGGCCGGGCGCAACCCGACCCGGGAGGGGATCGTCGAGGCGCTCCAGACCAAGAAGCTGACCGGGCCGGGGCTCACGCCCTTCCGATTCAGCGAGGAGTCGCACGCGGGGCTGACGGGCGTCCAGCTCGCCGAGATCAAGGGCGGCGTGCTCGTGCCGCGCGGCAAGCCGCTCACCACCGATGACGGCGACGGCGCGATCACCCCGTACGACACGGCGCAGCCGCAGGCCCCGGCCAACGGGGTCCCGCCCGCGACCTGATCTGCCGTCGCCCGGCGTCGGCCGGCCGGCGAACTCGGCGGGGCGCTTCAGCGGTACCCCGTGGCGATGTAGAGCCCGTCGACGACGGCTTGGCGCGTCTCCTCAGGACGGATGACGTCGTGGATGGAGACGTCGCCGGCGCCGGCCCATGGTGCGAAGGCGCTGTGGGTCTCGGTTTCGAGGCGGCCGGCGAGGGCGCGCGCGGCCGCGTCGCCGTGCTCGCGCGCGGTGTCCCGCAGGCGCTTGTGGTGCAGGACGGCGACGGCGTTCTCGGCCGACATGAAGCCGATCTCCGCGTTGGCCCAGCTCACGACGTAGTCGGCGCCCACCGGCGGCCCGCCGAGTGCGATGTAGCCGAACCCGAACGCCTTGCGCAGGATCACCGTGATCTTGGGGACCGCCGAGTGCGCGAGGACCTCGTACAGCGCCATCACCTTCCGCATCAC
>DATFRW010000317.1:0-4658 GCA_035262945.1 Solirubrobacteraceae bacterium | reverse complement strand
CCTTCGGAACGTCTCAGCGGACGCCGGGCCGCCTCGCGGCGGCGCGGCGCTGAGCACGCACCCGGGCCGGGCCGGATCACGGCGCGGCGAGGTGCGCGAACGGCCCCGAAGGGGCTAGCCAGGTCGTTCCTGGAGGGACACGAACGCCATCGGCCGCCAGAGGGCGGACGACAGGCGGTGAGGGTGAAGCGCGGGCGAGGGTCTGCAGGTCAGCGCCGCGGCAGCGGTCGCCGCGAGGCCGCCCGAACCGAAGCCGCCGGCAGCCGCGGCCGGGCTCGAGCCGGCGTTGCACGGCGGACCGAAGGGCGTACTCGGTGCCGTGCCGCCGCCGCGGGTGGTCGACGGCTGACCTGCCTCGATGAGGACGGCCGGTGGCACGGCGCCGAGTTGCTGGAGCGTGCTGGCGCTATCAGGACCGGTAAGGAAGGGCGAGGTCCACGCGGGCGCTGCGGGCGCGCGGACGGCTGTTGGCGCGGTCGTGGCCGGCGCGAGGTTCGTGGTGCCCGCCGCCGCCGGGAACTCGTCGAAGCTCTGCACGACTCCGCTCGGCGCACTCGCCTGCGTCTCGCTGACCTGTGTCGGCGGGGTCGTCATGGGGGCGGCGGCGCGCGCGACCGACGCGAGTGGAGAGGACGCGGGCTGCGCGGTCAGCTGCGGCGCGGGTGCGGCGGGCGCGGGCGCCTGCGCAGCCGGCGCCACGACCTGCGTCACCGGAGCGACAACCGGCGCGACCGCCTGCACGACCGGCGAGAGCACCTGCGTCACCGGAGCGACAACCGGCGCGACCGCCTGCACGACCGGCGAGAGCACCTGCGTCACCGGAGCAACCACGGGCGCGACCGCCTGCACGACCGGCGCCACCACCTGCGTCACCGCCTGCACCACCGGCGCGACTGCCTGCGTCACCGGTGCGGCGACGTCCGCGACAGTCTTCACGACCGGAGCGACCGCCTGCGCGACCGGCGCGGCAGTCTGCGCCACGGTCTCCACCACCGGCGCGACCGCCTGCGTCACCGGTGTGGCGACCTGGGCGACGGTCTTGACGACCGGAGCGACGGCCTGCGCGGCCGGCGCCGCAGTCTGCGCCACCACGTCGACCACCGGCGCGACTGCCTGCGTCACCGGTGCGGCGACGTCCGCGACAGTCTTCGTCGCCGGCGCAGCCACGTCGGCGACCGGCTTCGCCGCCGGAGCGACTGCCTGGGTTACCGGCGCCGCGGCCTCGGCCACCGTCTTGACGACCGGCGCCGCCGCCTCCGACTCGGTCTTCGTCGCAGGCGCGGCCGCCTGCGTCACAGCCTTCGTCGCAGGCGCGGCCGCCTGCGTCACAGCCTTCGTCACCGGCGCGGTCGCCTGCGTCACAGCATTCGTCACCGGCGCCGCCGCCTGCGTCACAGCCTTGGTGGCCGGCGCTGCCGCTTGCGAGACGGCCGTCGTCGCCGGTGCGGCCGCCTCCGACACAGCCTTCGCCACGGGCGCCGGTGCCGGAGTCGGAGCGGGCGCGGCTGTCGGAGTCGGAGCTGGCGCGGGAGCCGGAGCGGCTGGGGTGGCGGCGGGCGCCGGCGCCGCGGCAGGGGCGGGAGCGGTGGCGGCAGAGGTGACGGCGGCGACCGTCTTCTGCACCGGCGCGGTCACAGCGGCGACCTGGTCGGTCAGGCCTGAGACGGGAAGATCGGCGGATGCTGTCGGCGCGGCGAACGCGCAAGCGAGAGCGGCAAGAGCGAGGGCCAGGACGCAGCGGGACATGAGCCCCCTGCGTCGTCCTGATCGCTGAAGGCGAAGCGTGTGGCTTCGCTCCGACAACTGCTCCCTCCCCAAATCCCCGGTGGTGCTACCTGCAACGTTTCCGGCGACAGCGAGGTTCAAACGCAATCTGCGACGCCTCTCGTCGCCCCCTTACCGCCGCTGGTCGAAATTATCGACCATCGAACGCACCAAATGCAAGTGCGATGGACGGTAGACGACTGTCCTAACGGGTGACCTTTGCGGCCTCCGGAGGCACCAACAGAGCGAGTCGATGATCCGAGACGACCTCCCCGACAGCGCCCTCGTCGC
The DNA here is from genome assembly GCA_035262945.1 of Solirubrobacteraceae bacterium. Lineage (GTDB taxonomy): Bacteria > Actinomycetota > Thermoleophilia > Solirubrobacterales > Solirubrobacteraceae > JAOPZW01. The sequence continues at coordinate 2,603 of DATFRW010000317.1, read as the reverse complement.
CGCCGCCCGCGCCGGTGACCGCGACGCGTTCGCCGCCCTCGTCGCGCGTCATTACGGACTGCTGCTTGCCACCTGCCGCCGCGCGACCGGCGACCCCGACCTCGCCGCCGACGCCGCCCAGGACGCCGTCGTCGCCGCGCTGCTGGGGCTCGACCGCCTCCGCCGCGACGACCGCTTCGCGGCCTGGCTCATCGGGATCGGGCTCAACCTCTGCCGCCGCGCCCTGCGCGAGCGCGCCCGCTACGACCGCACCGACGGCACACCCGAGATCCCGGCGCCCGGCCCGGAGCCCGACGAGGCGGCGGACGCCGCGCGCATCGCCCAACGCGTGCGCGACGCGATCGCGGCCCTCCCGCCCGGTCAGCGCGCGGCGGTCGCGCTCTACCACCTCGGCGGGCTCGGCCACGCCGACATCGCCGACCACCTCGGCACCAACCCCGGCGCGGTCAAGACGCGCCTCTACAAGGCGCGCGCAGTCCTGCGCCGCCGGCTCGACGACATCCACCGAGAGGAGTTCCCCATGCCCGCCCCCACTCCCGTGCGGGTCGCCGACGTGCGCCGCCCGTCGGACCATCCCGAGCGCCGCATCGTCGTGCTCGAGGAGGTCGGCGGCGAGCGCACGCTCCCGATCTGGATCGGCATCCCCGAGGCCGAGAGCCTCGTCGCCGCCCTCGAGGAGATCGAGCTTCCCCGGCCCGGCGCCCACCACTTCGCGCAGCGCCTCCTGCGCGCCGCCGGCGGCGAGCTGCGCGACGTCCGCGTCAGCCGCCTCTCGGAGCACACCTTCTACGCCATCGCCACCCTCGCCGACGGCGCCGAGGTCGACGCCCGCCCCAGCGACGCCATCACGCTCGCGCTCGTCGCAGGCGCGCCGGTCACCGTGGACGAAGCGGTGTTCGACATCGCGCGCGAGTACGTATGCGAGCGCCCGCACTACGCGGCCGAGGCCACCGGCCCGCACGACGACGCGAGCGTCCTCGCCGACGAGGTCCGCGCCCGCCTGGCCGACCTCCGCAAAGAGATCGAGGGCGACTAGCGCGCGTCGCGCTGGCGGCTGAGCTCGGCGAGCAGCAGCTTCGAGTGCACGGCCCCGACGAGGTCGCGCAGCGGGTCCGCCCCCGCCGCGACGATCTCCACCGCGCGATCGACACCGACCTCCGCGAGCCGGTCGAGCAGCGTCCGGACCTCCTCTTCGACGAGCGGCTGCAGCGCCTCGCGGTAGCGCAGCGTGTCGAAGACCGTGAAGCCGAGCCGCTCGTCGTAGCCCCCCGCACGAAAGCGCGCGATCGCCTCGATGATCTTGACGTCGTCGGCGTCGTAGCCGACGCTCGTCGGCGTCAGCACGCCGAGCTCCGCCAGCCGGTCGAGCACGTTGCGCGGCACGTCGTACCGGCTCTCGACCTCGGCGAGCGAGACCCGCTCCCCCTCGCGCCGCGCGACCGCCCGCTCGACGATCTGGTCCTTGATCACCTTGAGCGGCATGAAGCGGTCTTCCTGCAACCGCTTGATGAGCCTGATCCGCTCGACGTACTCGGGCGGGTAGTAGGCCATGTTGCGCGACGTGCGCACGATGTCCTCGCCCTCGCCGAGCAGCCCCTCCCGCAGGTAGTGCTTGATCGTGCCCGCGCTGACCCCCGAGCGCTCGGCCAGCTCGCTCATCTTGAGCATGCCCGCCTCGTTCACACGGCGGCCCTCCGCGGCACACCGAGGATCTCGCGCGCCTGCGCGACGCTCGCCGCGCGCCGGCCGACGTCCTCCACCAGGCCGCGCGCCTTCGCGATGAGGTCACCGTTCGAGCGCGCCATCGTGCCGTCCGGCAGGTAGAAGTTGTCCTCGAGGCCGACGCGCACCGACCCGCCCAGCGTGAGCGCCGCGGCCACGAGCATCCACTGCGCGCGGCTGATGCCGATGACGCCCCAGTGCGATCCGGCGGGCACGTTGTCGGCCATCAGGGCGAGGTTGCGCGCCGTCGGCGGGATGCCGCCGGTCACGCCCATCACGCAGGACACGTGCAGCGGCGGGTGCAGCACGCCCATGTCGACGAGCGGCGCGAGCGAGCCCACGTGGCCGACGTCGAAGCACTCGTGCTCGGGCTTGATCCCAAGCTCGTTCATCGCCTGGAGCAACTCGATGATCTCGTCGAACGGGTTGGCGAACACCGCCTTGAACACGAAGTCCTTGCGCTTGGCCGAGTACTTCGCGTAGTTCATCGAGCCCATGTTCAGCGCCGCCACATCCGGCGGGCAGGCGCGCAGGTAGGCGACCCGCTTGTCGGCGGGCACGCCGATCGCGCCGGTCGAGAAGTTGATGATCACGTCGTCGACCTCGGCGAGGATCGCGTCGGTGATCGCGCGGAAGTCTTCGGCCTCGTAGCTGGGGGTCCCGTCGGGCCGCCGGGCGTGGATGTGGATCATCACCGCGCCCTCGTCGACCGCGCGGCGCGCCTCGGCGCCGTACTCGGCTGGCGTGTACGGGATCGCCGCGCACTGCTCGCGGTTGGCCAGCGAGCCCGAGATCGAGCAGGTGATGATGACCGGATCGTCGAGGTTCACGCGAGGCTCCCGAGGTGGGAAGTGAGACGTGCCACTTCTCACTCTGACAGG
>DATFRW010000316.1:0-12529 GCA_035262945.1 Solirubrobacteraceae bacterium | reverse complement strand
GCGTGCTGACGTCGCCGACGAGCGCCTGCTTCAACGGCATCGAGGACGCCGAGCACACCGTGGACGTCGGCGGGCAGCTGCGCTTCTTCGGCGACGGCTACCAGGCGAGCAAGGTGCTCGACGGGCGTCGCTACTGGCGGGTGCCGGTCATGGAGGGCGAGTTCCTGGTTCAGGAGCGCTTCGGCGCGGTCAAGGGCGTGGCCGGCGGCAACATCATCATCCTGGCCAGCGACGTCGAGCCCGCGCTGCACGCGGCGGAAGCGGCGGCTGTCGCCATGCGCACCGTCGAGGGCGCGATCATGCCGTTCCCCGGCGGGATCGCGCGCAGCGGCAGCAAGGTCGGCTCGCGCTACAGCGCGCTGCCGGCGTCGACGAACGATGCCCTCGCCCCGACGCTGCGCGCGCAGGCCGACCGCACCGAGGTGCCAGCCGACGTCGGCTCCGTGTTCGAGATCGTCATCGACGGCCTCGCCCTCGATCCCGTCCGCGAGATGATGCGCCGGGGCCTGATCGCCGCCGCCGAAGCGGGCGCGACCCAGGTCACGGCGGGCAACTACGGCGGCAACCTCGGCCCGTTCCACATCCACCTGCGCGAGCTCGTGCCATGACGCTGACACTGACGTTGCGCGAGGAGCCGGAGGTGCCGCTGGAGGTCGAGGGGCTGCGCCCCGACGCGCTCGCGGAGATGGGCCGCGAAGAGATCGAGGCGCTGCCGGCCTGGCACGGCAACGAGCGCACGCGGGTGGGCGAGTTCTTCGCGGTCTCCGGGAGCGGCGACGACGTGCGCGTCGAGGGCGACCTCGGCCGCGTGAAGTGGCTCGGCGCCGGCATGGCCGCCGGGCGGCTGACGATCGCCGGCGACGCGGGCATGCACGCCGGCGCGGGCATGACCGGCGGCGAGCTGCGCATCGAGGGCGACGCCGGCGACTGGGCCGGAGCGGGGATGCGCGGCGGGCGCCTCGTCGTCCGCGGTTCGGCCGGGCGGCAGCTCGGCGGCGTCTATCCGGGCGAGCGCCCGGGCATGCGCGGCGGCGAGATCGTCGTCCACGGCAACGCCGGCGCCCAGGTGGGTGCCGGGCTGCGCCGCGGCCTCATCGCCGTCGCCGGACGAGTCGGCGACGCGGCCGGGCTGCGCATGCTGGCCGGAACGATCGTCGCGCTGGGCGGGCTCGGCGCGCAGGCGGGCGCGGGGATGCGGCGCGGCTCGCTGGTCAGCATGGCGCCCGCGACCCCGCTGCCGACGTTCGTGTTCGCCTGCGTCTACCGCCCGCCGTTCCTGCGCCTGTACCTGCGCCGCCTGCGCGCGCTCGGCCTCACCGTGAGCGACGAGCAGCTCGACGGCCGCTACGCGCGCTGGTCGGGCGACGGCCTGGAGCTGCGGCGCGGCGAGATCCTCATCCTGGAGGCCGGCACATGACGCTCTCGCTCAACGACCGCGCGATGCAGATCGCCGACCGGCTTGCCGCCGATGCCGAGGGCGCGCGGGTCGCGGTGACGACGCTGCCGAACGGCACGCGGCTGATCGACTGCGGCGCGCAGGCGCCGGGCGGCTTCGAGGCGGGGCGCTCCTTCGCGGAGATCTGCATGGCCGGACTGGGGACCGTCGCGTATGCGCCGCTCGTCCTCGACGGCCGCTGGCTGCCCGGGCTGACGGTGACGACCGATCGGCCGTCAGCCGCGTGCTTGGCTTCCCAGTACGCGGGCTGGCGGATCGACCGCGAGGGCTACTTCGCGATGGGCAGCGGGCCGGGGCGCGCGCTCATCCGCGCCGAGGATCTCTACGACGATCTCGATTGGGACGAGCACGCTGGCGGCGCGGTCCTATGCCTGGAGACGCGCGAGCCGCCGCCGCCCGAGATCGCCGACTTCGTGGCCGAGCGCGCCGGGGTGCCGGCCTCCGCGCTGACGCTCGTGATGGCTCCGACGGCGAGCATCACCGGCGGCGTGCAGATCGCGGCACGCGTCGTCGAGACCGCGCTGCACAAGCTCCACGAGCTCGACTTCGACGTGCGCCGGGTCGTCGCCGGCTTCGGCAGCTGCCCGCTGCCGCCCGTCGCCGACGACGACATGGCCGCGCTCGGGCGCACCAACGACGCCGTGCTGTACGGCGGCCAGGTCCACCTCACTGTCGAGTCCGACGACAACGACGCGCTGCGCGAGCTGGTGCAGCGGCTGCCCGCCTCCGCATCGTCGGACTACGGCGAGCCGTTCGGCAAGGTCCTCAAGGACGCCAAGTACGACTTCTACGCGATCGACCCGCTGCTGTTCAGCCCGGCGCAGGTCCGGCTGACCAGCGTGGGGAGCGGGCGCAGCTTCGAGGCGGGCGCCGTCAACCTCGAGGTGCTGGAGCGCTCGTTCTGGGGCTGACCGTCGCGATCCTGGGGTCGAGCGGGGGCTGGCACGCGCGGCGGCTGACCGACGCCCTCGCCGCGCGCGGCCACGAAGCGCGGCTCGTGCCGGTGACGCGGATGCTCGGGCGCATCGACGGCGACGCCGCCGTGCGCGGCGGCGAGCTGTGGCTCGACGACTGCGACGCGATCATCGTCCGCGGCATCCCGCGCGGCTCGCTCGAGCAGGTCATCTTCCGGGTGGACGTCCTGCACGCGCTCGAGGCCCGCGGCGTGCGCTGCGTCAACGGGCCGCGCGCGATCGAGCGCACGGTCGACAAGTTCCTCGCGTCGGCGCTGCTCGCGCACGCCGGGATCGCGACGCCGCGGACGATCGCGTGTGAGCGCGTCGAGGACGCGCTCGAGGCCTTCGGGGAGCTCGGTGGCGACGTCATCGTCAAGCCGCTCTTCGGCTCGATGGGGGCGGGGATGACCCGCGTCGACGACCCCGACGTCGCGTACCGCGTGTTCCATGCGCTCGCCCTCGAGCGCGCCGTCTACTACCTGCAGGAGACGCTCCCGCACGACGGCCGCGACGTGCGCGCGCTGGTGGTCGGAGGGCGCGTGCTCGCGGCGATCGAGCGGGTCGGCTCGGGGTGGCGGGCGAACCTCGCGCGCGGCGCCCGGGCACGACCCACGGACCTCACCGCCGAGCAGGAGCGGCTGTGCCTGGAGGCCGCCGCGGTGCTCGGCGTCGACTATGCCGGTGTCGACGTGCTGCGCGCCGCCGACGGGCGCGACTACGTGCTCGAGCTCAACGGGATCCCGGGCTGGCGCGGGCTGCAGGAGGCCACCGGCGCCGATGTCGCGGCCGCGCTCGCGGTGCACCTCGAGGCGGTCGTCAGCGCAGGCCGGCCAGCTCCCGCGCCCCGATGACGCCGCCGTGCAGCGCGGTCGCGACGAGCGCGCCCGCCGCGCCGGCGCGCTGCAGCGCGCGGAGGTCGTCGGCGTTGCGCACGCCGCCGCCCGCAAGCAGCTCGAGGTCTGGGAACGCGGCGTGGACGGCGGCCACGAGCCCGAGGTCGAGCCCCGCGCCACTGCCCACCCGCGCGAGGTCGAGGACGATGACCTCGCGCAGGCCGGAGCGGTGAAGCCGCGCCACGGCGTCGAGCGCGGGCACTCCGGCGAGCGCGTCGTCGGGCGACAGCAGGCGGCCGTCGCGCAGGTCGATGCTGAGGATCACCGCGCCGTCCGGCAGCTCGGCCAGCAGGCGAGCGAGCGCGTCGGGGCCGCGCAGCGTCTCCGTCCCGACGATGACGCGGTGCGCGCCGAGCTCGAGCAGCGCGCCCGCCCGCTCCGGCTCGGTCACGCCGGCGTCGACCATGACGCGCGCGTCGCGCGCCAAGACGCCGATCGTCGCGCTGTTGTCGCCCGTGGCGCCGATCGCGTCGAGGTCGGCGACGTACAGCTCGTCGAGCCCGAGCTGCGACCGGAACGCGCGGCCGAGGGCATGCGGATCGCCGTCGTCGCCGGCGAGGACGCCGCGCACCGGGCGATAGCGTTCGCGCTCGCCGCGCACGGCGTGCACCGCCGTGCCGTCTTTGAGATCGATGACCGGGACGACGCGTAACCCTGCCACGGCGGCGGCCACGCTAGCAGTGGACATCGGCGGCGCGAATACCAAGGCCGCGTGGCTGCAGGGCGAGACGCTGCGCACGGTGTCGCGCCCGTTCGAGGTCTGGCGCGACCGGGCGGCGCTCGCGGCGGTGCTTCGCGAGGTCGCCGCCGAGGTGGCGGGCGGTCCTTCGCAGGCCGTCGCGATCACCACGACCGCCGAGCTCTCCGACGCGTTCCGGACCAAGCGCGAGGGGGTCGCGTTCGTCCTCGACGCTGCACACGACGCGCTCGGCGAGGTGAGCGTCCTCACCACGGCCGGCGAGCTCGTGCCACTCGACGTGGCGCGAGCGCGGCCGTGGGACGTGGCCGCAGCGAACTGGGTGGCGACGGCGATGGCGGTGGCGGACGCGCACCCGGACGCGCTGCTCATCGACGTCGGCAGCACGACCGCAGACGTCGTCCCGATCTCCGGCGGCGAGGTCGCCGCCACCGCCCACAACGATCTCGAGCGCCTGCTCGCCGGCGAGCTCGTCTACACCGGCGTCCTGCGCACGAACCTCGCCGCAATCGCCCCGGGCGTGCCGGTCCGCGGCGGGTGGTGCCCGGTGTCGTCGGAGTACTTCGCGATCAGCGGCGACGTCCACGTCGTCCTGGGCCACATCGCGCCCGAGGCCTACGACTGCCCGACGCCCGACGGTCGCCCCGCCGACGCGGCGTTCGCGCGCGAGCGCATCGCGCGGCTCGTCTGCGCCGACGCGGAGCAACTCGACGCGGCCGAGATCGACGCGATCGCGACGTTCCTTCATGGCGAGCAGCTGCGACTCATCGAGGAGGCGGCCCGCCGCGTCGCGCGCCCGCTGCCCCGGTACGCGCCCGTGGTCGCGGTCGGCACCGGCGCGTTCCTGGGCGTCGACGTCGCCGCGCGACTCGGCCGGGCGACCGCGTCGTGGGGAGGGACCGGCGGCGAGGTCGCGCCCGCGGCGGCCCTCGCCGCGTTGCTGGCGGCGCGCCTGTGCTGACCGTCGTCAAGCTCGGCGGCGGCCTCGGCCGCGGGGCCGGCGACGACGCGCTGCGCGCGCTGTGCGCGACGCTCGGCGACCTCGGCGCACGCCACCCGCTGCTCGTCGTGCCCGGGGGCGCGTGGTTCGCCGATGCCGTCCGGGACGCCGACCGCCGCTTCGCCCTGCCCGCGGCGACGTCGCACCACATGGCGGTGCTCGGAATGGAGCAGTTCGGCTGGCTGCTGAGTGAGCTGATCCCGGGCGCCGCGCGCAGCACCGATCCGGCGCGCGCCGTCGCCGGCCGGACGACCGTGCTGCTGCCCGCCGCGCTGCCCCTCGAGTCGCTGCCCACGTCGTGGCGGGTGACCTCCGACTCGATCGCCGCGTGGGTCGCCGTTCAGGCCGGCGCGGGGCGGCTCGTGCTGGTCAAGGAGGTCGACGGCCTGTTCGCGCAGTGGCCTGCACAGGGCGATCCGATCGTCCGCCTGACCGTCGCCGAGCTGGCGGCGATGCGGCCCGGCGGCGTCGACGAGCACCTGCCGTCCGTGCTCGAAACGGCCAGCTTCGAGACGTGGGTGATCAGCGGGCGCGACCCGCTGCGCCTGACCGAGCTGCTCGACCGCGGAACGACCGTAGGCACGCGAATCGCCTGAGCGCGCTTGCTACCGTGGCGCCATGGACGCGCAGCAGCGGCCGAAGATCAAGAGTTCGACGCTCGCCGACCCGACGCTCCGGGACTACAAGATCGTCGGCGGGTTGGAGACCTTCGCGAACCGCAGCTTCTGGCCCGCCTTCTTCACCAAGGTCGCGAACCGCAAGCAGTGGGATGCGGCGGCCATCGACTTCGCGCCCGACGTCCGCGCGTGGGCGGAGCTCCCGGACGAGCGCCGCCGGCGCCTGACGACGATTCTCGCCGGCTTCCGCGTGGCCGAGGACGCGGTCGCCGAGGAGATCACGCCGTTCGTCGCCGCGGTCAGGCGGGAGACCCTGGCCTCACAAGAGAGCTTGATGGCCTGGACCTTCTCCCTGCAGCGCCGCGACGAAGAGCGCCACGCGCGGCTCTTCGACCGCATCGCCGCCGAGCTGCTCCAGCTGCCCGGCGAGACGCCCGCCGAGCGGCGCGCGGCGGCCCGGGAGTACGCCCCGCCCGGGATCCTCGAGCTCTTCGAAGAGGAGCTGCCCACGGTGACCGCGGAGCTCGCGACGGGGGGATCGCGGCTGCTCGACGGGGTCAGCCTCTACCACATGCTGCTCGAGGGCGTCGTCTTCAACGCCGGGACGCAGGCGCTGCTCGACGAGACGGCCGACGGTTCGATGCCCGGGTTGCGCGTGGGTGTGGAGCGCATCGAGCGCGACGAGCGCTGGCACGTCGGCTTCGGCCTGCGCTGCCTGATCGAGACCGAGCCCTCTCAAGCGCACATCGACGACCTGATCGCGCGCGCCGGGGCGGCCGCCGAGGCCTGGGGCGACGCCGTCCCCGCCGCCACGCGCGAGCGCAGCGCGCGCACGTGCGCACACCGGCTGCACGTCTCCGGGTTCACCGAGACGCGCGCGGCATAGCCGCGCACCCGGCCCGCAGGGCGCGCACGCGCGCCGGTTCGAGCCGCCCGGAGCGCCTGTCGTCGCGGCACGCTGCCGAGCGCACGCCGGCGATGTCCGCGCCGGCGGCGGCAACCACCGGCAGTTCCTCCGCGCGCAGCGCGCCGGCCAGCGCCATCTCGAGCCCCAGCTCGTGCGCCTCCGCCACCAGCGCCGCGAGCGCGTCCGGCGACAGCCAGTGCAGCAGCCCCCGGCCGTCCTTGACCGCGGTGTCGAGGAGGCAGACCTCGGCGCCTGCCGCGCGCGCCACACGCGGCAGCAGCTCGGGGGCGAGCGGCGCGGGCGCGACGCGCCGCGCGTCCGCGTAGGCGGCAGCCACCGTCGCCGCCCCATCTGCGGCGTCGCAAACCGCACGCACCAACTCGACCGCGTCCGCCTCGCTCGACGCGCCCCACAGCCCGACCTTCACGTACGCGGCGCCGCTGCGCGCAGCGCCCAGCGCGGCGAGCGCCGCGGTGCCGGGGAGGTTGGGCATGTCGCCGATCGCGGCGCTGACCGGCAGCTCCTCGGGCACGGCCGCCCGCACCGCCGCGATCACGGCAGGCGAAGGCGCGCCCAGCGACCCCTCGGCCGGGTTCTTGACGTCGACGATGTCGGCCCCGGCCGCCGCCGCCTCGCGCGCCTCGTCGGCGTCCACGACGCTCACGAGCAGCTTCATGAGCGCTCCACGCGCGCGCCGCGGTTGTCGAACGCCACCAGCTCGACGCTTCCCTCGTCGCCGACCACACCGACCATGCGGTCCGCAAGCTCGCGCCCGGCCGCGTCGCTGCCCACGATCCCGTAGACCGCCGGTCCCCATGAGCTCTGGCCGGCCCCGGCCGCCCCACCGCCCACGAGCGCGTCGACGAGCGCGCCCGCCCGCGGATGGAAGCGCCCGCCCTGCACGGCGGCGAACGCGTCGCCGACGAGCTGCTGGATGCGCGTGAGGGCGCCGCCGAACTCCGCGAGGTCGCGCTCGACCAGCGCCGGCAACAGCGACGTGAGCACGAGCTGCGCGATCTCCGCCGACCGCTCGGGCGACGGGACGAGCCGGCCGAACGCCTGCTCCTCCTCGGGCCCCGACAACCCGGGCTCGGCCCGCGGGATGACGAGCACGACGCGCCACTCTTCCGGCATCGGGTAGTGCAGCAGCAGCGGCGCCGGGCGCTCGACGTCGCGCCGCACGCCGCCCTCGACCACGAGCCCGCCGAGCGCGAAGGTCCACGTGCCCACCGCGGAGCGCGCCGCGCGGCCGGCCGCCTCGGCGAGCTCCGGCGCATCGACCGGACGCTCGTGGAGCGCCGCCAGCGCCTGTGCCACGGCGAGCGCGAGCTTCGTGCCGGACCCGAGGCCGACGTGCGGCGGGATCGCCTCGACCACGCGCAGGTGCGCGCCGCCCGCCAGCCCGAGCGACGCCTGGCAGCGGCGCGCGAACGCCAGCGCGCGCTCGGCGTCGGCACCCTCGGCGGACAGCTCCTCGGCCGGCCGCGCCTCGACGACGACGGCTGGGCGGCTGACCGAGACCCCGAGCCCGCCGAAGCGCCGCGCGCCGTCCCCGGCGACCGCGAGCATGCCGAGGTGCAGCCGCGCGGGCGCCTCCACACGGACGACCGTCACTGCTCTCCCACCGCCGCGCGCAGGTGGCGCGTCACGTACGCCATCGCCTCGCGCTCGCGCGGCCCCGCGGTCTTGTCGACGATCGGCTGCAGGCGCTCCAGCTCGGCGCGGATGTCCTCGGCTGGGAGCAGCCGCACCCGCGACGCGAGGATCGATGCCTCGAGCACCGCGTGACGCGCGCGGTTGAGGCCGAGGAACTCGCGCCCGGTGCCGCGCCCGACGACCACGGTGCTCACCCGCGCGCGCTCCACGCTGTCGTCGAGCGTCTCCACGCGCACCTCGCGCCAAGAGCACGCGTCGTCGAGCACGGCGCCCTCGACGGTGGCGGCCGGGTGGGTCGGCGGGTGCGGATCGCCGAGCGCGGCCTGGCTGAAGAGGAGGATGTCGTCGGTCAGGTTGATGACCGCCGCGCCGGTCGCCCGCAGGTTGCGCAGCGTCCGTGTGCCGCGGTACGGCTTGATGACGATCCGCTCCTCGCCCCACTCGACGCCCATCGCGCCGCAGTTGACGCTGCCATCGGGGTTGATGGTCGTCACCACCGTCTCGACGATCACCTACAGGGCCTCCAGGTAGCGCGCGGTCTCCCAGTCGGTGACCGCCTCGGCCTGCGCGGCAAGCTCGGCGCGCCGCATCGCGACGCAGTGCTCGACGGCGTCGGCGCCCAGCCAGTCGCGGGCGAGCGCGCTGCGCTCGAGCAGGTCCGTGGCCTCGGCGAGCGTGGCCGGGAGCGGCGGTGCGTCGGGCAGCGCGTAGACGTCGCCGTCGACGGGCGCCGGCGGCTCGCGCTCGCGCCGCACGCCCTCGAGCCCGGCGGCAAGCGCGGCCGCGACGGCGAGGTACGGGTTGGCGTCCGCGCCGGCCTGCCGGTGCTCGACCCGGGTGGCGAGGGCGCGCACGCCGACGGAGCGGTTGTCGGTACCCCACGTCGCGGTCGTCGCCGCCCACGAGTGGGGAACGAACCGCCGGTATGAGTTCGGCGTCGGCGCGAGCAGTGCCGTGAGCTCGGCCATCCCCGCGAGCAGCCCGCCGATGAAGTGGCGCATGTCCGCGCCGTCGCCGAGGCTGAGATGCAGGTGGCACGAGCTGCCCGGCCAGTCCGAGCGCGGCTTGGCCATGAACGTCGCCAGCAGTCCCTGACGCGCGGCGACCTCCTTCACTGCCGACTTGAGCAGGAACGCCTCGTCGGCGGCCTGCAGCGCGGGCGCCGCGCGCAGGTTGATCTCGAACTGGCCGGGGCCGGACTCGGGGTTGCACGCCTCGACCGCCAGCCCGAACTCGCGCAGCCGCTCGCGCACTGCTCCGGCAAAGCCCTCGTGGCGCGACCCGGCCACGACGCCGTAGACGCTCGGCCGCTCGTCGACCGCCTCCAGCTGCGACGGGCGCTTCCCGAGCACCGACCGCGGCGTCTCGCGCAGGAGATAGAACTCGAGCTCGACGCCGACGATCGGCTCGACGCCCATCGCGCGGGCGCGCTCCAGCACCGAGCGCAGTACCGCCCGCGGCGCGACCGGGACCGCGCTGCCGTCCTGAGCGGTGAAGTCGCACAGCACGAGCGCCGTGCGGTCGTGCCACGGCACGACGCGCGCCGTGTCGAGGTCCGGCACCGCGAGCATGTCCGGATAGCCGTCGCGAGGGAACCAGCCGGCGTGCCCCGGCGGCCGCCGCACCGGTTCGACCTCGTCGACCGGCAGCGCCCAGATCACCTCGCACAGCGCGACCCCGTCCTCGGCCGCGCGATCCAGCTCCGCGATCGGCACGCGCTTGCCGCGCATGATCCCGTGGGTGTCGGCGCCTGCGAGGATCACTGTCTCGATGCCGCGGCGGCGCAACAGGCGAAGGCGCTCGTCTGCCAACGTCGGCAGAGTGTAGATGCGGCCATGCGCACGCTCCTGATCGACAACTACGACTCGTTCACCTTCAACCTCTTCCACCTGCTGGGCGAGGTCAACGGCGACGAGCCGATCGTCGTGCGTAACGACGAGCTGACCTGGGCCGAGCTCGCGGCCCTCGCGGTGGACAACATCGTGATCTCGCCCGGCCCGGGCCGCCCCGAGCACGAGCGCGATGTCGGCGTGTCGCTCGAGGTCCTCCAGCGCGCCGAGCTGCCGGTGCTCGGCGTCTGCCTCGGCCACCAGGCGCTCGCCCACGTCACCGGTGGCGCGATCGCCCATGCGCCGGAGGTCATGCACGGGCGGCTGAGCGAGATCCACCACGACGGCCGCGGCCTGTTCGCCGGCATCCCGCAGGGCTTCGCTGCCGTGCGCTACCACTCGCTCGCCGTCGGCGCGGTCCCCGAGGCCGTGCGCGTGACGGCATGGACGCCCGATGAGGTCGTCATGGGACTCGAGCACGAGTCGCGGCCGTTGTGGGGCGTCCAGTTCCACCCCGAGTCGATCGAGACCGAGTACGGCCGCACGCTGCTGCAGAACTTCCGCGACCTCACGCGCGCCCTCGGACGTCCGGCGGCGCGCGCGCCGCGCCCCGCCCAGCGAGCGGCGGCCGGTGCGCGCGTGCACCACCGCGCGCTCGCGACGTGGTGCGACCCGGAGGCGGTTTTCGTCGCCCTCTACGGCGAGCGCGATCGCGCGATGTGGCTCGACAGCGCGCGCGCCGAGCCGGGGCTCTCGCGCTTCTCGTTCATGGGCGCCCCCGACGGCCCGCTCGGGAGGCTCGTCCGCTACGAGGTCGCCACCGGCACGCTCACGGTGCAGGGCGAGGGCGGCACCGAGACGCTACGGGAGAGCGTCCTCGACTACTGCGAGCGCGAGCTCGAACGCCTGCGCGCCGACGCCCCCGAGCTGCCGTTCGACTTCACCTGCGGCTTCGCCGGCTACCTTGGCTACGAGCTCAAGGCCGAGACCGGGGGAGCGCTCGTGCACCGCTCTCGGCTCCCCGACGCCGCACTGCTGTTCTGCGACCGCCTGGTCGCCTTCGACCACGACGAGCGGCGTGTCCACCTGCTCGCGCTGGCCGACGCCGACGGCGCCGCTGACGCCGACGCCTGGCTCGCGGCGACCGAGCGCGCGCTCGAAGGGCTCGCGCCGCTGCCCCCGCCGCCGGCGCCGACCGGCGCGCCGGTCTTCGTCGCGCGCGAGGACCGCGACGCGTACCTGGCCAACATCGCCGCCTGCAAGCGCGAGATCTTCGAGGGCGAGAGCTACGAGATCTGCCTGACCACCGAGCTGCACAGCGACGCCGCGATCGAGCCGCTCGGCGCCTACCGCGCGCTGCGCGCCCGCAACCCCGCGCCCCACGCCGCCCTGCTGCGGCTCGGCGACCTCTCGGTCCTCAGCTCCTCGCCCGAGCGTTTCCTGCGCGTCGACCGCGAGCGGGTCGTCGAGTCCAAGCCGATCAAGGGCACCGCGCCGCGCGCCGCCCACCCCGCGGAGGACGCCTACCGGGCGGCCGCGCTGCGCGCGGACGACAAGTCGCGCGCCGAGAACCTCATGATCGTCGACCTCGTTCGCAACGACCTTGGCCGCGTGTGCGCGCTCGGCAGCGTCGAGGTTCCCGCGCTGATGGCCATCGAGTCCTACGCGACCGTCCACCAGCTCGTCACGACCGTTCGCGGGCGGCTGCGCGACGACGCCACCGCCATCGACGCCATCCGCGCGGCGTTCCCCGGAGGCTCCATGACCGGCGCGCCGAAGCTGCGCACGATGGAGATCATCGATCGGCTCGAGGGCGGGCCGCGCGGCGTGTACTCCGGGGCGCTGGGCTTCCTGTCGGTCAGCGGTACGGCCGACCTCAGCATCGTGATCCGCACGCTCGTCGCGTCGCGCCACGGGCTGCAGATCGGCGCCGGCGGCGCGATCGTCGCCGCCTCCGATCCCGACGCCGAGCACGAGGAGATGCTGCTCAAGGCGCGCGCCGTGCTCGCGGCGGTCGGGGGCACGCTTGCGGGCCGCCGTCAGCTCGCCGCCGCCCACGAATGACCGACCTCCTCGCTGCCGACTCGTGGCTCGTCGACGAGGGCCGCGTCCGCGCCGTCGAGCGCCATTGGGCGCGCTTCGAGGCGACGTGCCGAGCACACGGCGTCGAGCCCGACCCGCTCGCCGCGCTGCGCGCCGAGGTCGAGCGCGCGGTCCCGGCGCGCGGGCGCTGGTTCCCGCGGGTCGAGCTGCGCGCCGACGGCGAGCTCGCGGCGCAGGTGCGGCCGGCGCCCGCGCGCGAGCCGACCGTGGTGGCGTGGGTGGCCGACGTCGCCGATCCCCGCCGCGAGCCGCGCCGCAAGGGGCCCGACCTCGAGCGGCTCGCGGCGCTTCGGGACCGGGCGGCGGGGCATGGCGCGGGCGAGGCGCTGATCTGCGACGGCGACGGGCGCCTGCTCGAGGGCGCGTTCACGAGCCTGCTCTGGTGGGAGGGGGAGACGCTGTGCGCGGTGCCCGA
>DATFRW010000315.1:0-2449 GCA_035262945.1 Solirubrobacteraceae bacterium | reverse complement strand
CTCGTACGCCGACGCCGGCAGCTTCTCGACCCGCACGACCATCATCGACCTCGAGACCGGCCGAAAGGTCGCGAACCTCGAGGACTTCGTCGTGATGCGCGGTCAGCGCCGTATCACGGCGATCGACGTGAACTTCTGGGGCGTGACGTTTGCGCGCGACAGCGACCGCTTCTTCGCGACGCTCGCCACCGGCGGCAAGACCTACCTCATCGAGGGCTCCGTCCGCGCGCGCGAGGCGCGCGTGATCCACGAGAACGTCGAGTGCCCGTCGCTGTCGCCCGACGGCACGCGCATCGCGTTCAAGAAGCGCACCGACTCCAACGACACGCCGTGGCGCCTGACGGTCCTCGACCTCGCGACGATGTGCGAGACGCCGCTGGCTGAGCAGCGCTCGGTCGACGACCAGGTCGAATGGCTCGACGACAAGAACGTGCTCTACGGCGTCGACGGCGCTATCTGGACGGCGCGGGCGGACGGCACCGGCGAGCCCAGGCGCTTCATCGACCACGCCGCCTCGCCCGCCGTGGTGCGCTACTGAGCGCTAGCGCACGGTGACGTGGATCGCCGCGGGCTCGCGCACCCACGCGACAAGCCCCAGCGCCGTGAGCCGGTCGAGCACGAACTGGAAGGCCAGCGCCTGCGAGCGGCTGCGGTAGACGCGCGCGATGTCGAAGGCGTAGCCCGTGGTGTGCAGCGAGTAAGCGTGCGTCGCCTCGAGGTCGCGTGACGCCAGCACGCGCTGGTAGCGCACGTCGCGCACCGTGCTGGTGACGATGAGCGGTCCGGTGTGGGAGATCGCGCCCGTCGCCGAGCCGATCGCCTCGAGCACCGCCAGCGCGCGCGGGCGCAGCGCCCGGTAGAGCTCGGGCGACTGGTCCACGCGGCCGGCCATCGCGCCCATGCTGCGGTCGACGCGCAGGCCGTACGGCTGGAGCACGCTCGCGTTGACCACGCGCAGCTCGCCCGATGTGCGCGCCAGCTTGACCGCCGACGGCGTGTCGAAGACGACCGTGCGGTCGCGCGGGTGCAGCACCTCCTCCGCCGACGCCTTGTGCGACTGCAGAACGGCCTCGCGGCGCAGCTCCGCCGGGTTGCTGCGGTACAGGCTCATGATGTTTCGCGCCGCGAGCACGCGCCACAGGTAGGTCGACGAGTCGTCGCCGAGCGAGGCGAGCTTGCGCCACGCCCGCGCGTGGCGCAGCGGGCTCGAGTCGAAGTACAGCTGCGCATAGGGGATGTTCGACTTGCCGTACGCGGCAAGCGCCTGCTGCAGGTTGCCGACGCCCATGTGGTACGAGACGATCGCCAGGTCGTCGCGGCCGAGCCGCGCCTTGGCGAAGTCCAGGTAGCGCGCGGTGCCCTCTAGCGCCTTGGCCGGATCGAAGCGCTCGTCGACCCGGCGGCGCGCCGCCTCGCGCGCGCGGACCTTGTGCCCGCGCTCGATCCCACGCGTCAGCCGCTCCGACGCCTTGACGTCGATCTTCATCCCGAGCAGGTGCTGGCCGGTCTCGGCGAGGATCTGGGTCAGGCCGACGGCCGAGCTCAGGTCGTTGGAGGCGCGGGCGTCGGCGCGCCCGGCGGACTCGAGGAAGACGATCGCCTCGAGCATGCTCGCGTCGAGCCCGTGGCGGCGCGCGACGCGGTCGACCACCGGGCGCCAGCGCGCCGTGCGCTGCGCCGAGGCGACCACGCCGCCGGGGACTTTCGCGTAGAGCACGTGGCTCAGCCCGGCCGCGGCGTTGCGCTCGTACTCGGCGCGGCGGCTCGCGTCGTAGGCGAACGGGTGGGCGGGGTCGACCCCGCCCACGACGCCGGGCCCGAGCGCGCCTTGTTGCTCGGAGCGCTCGTGGCGCCGGTCGAGCGCGAGGACGACGACGGCGGCGACGGCACAGGCCAACGCCAACGCCAGCGCGACCAGCCGCCGGCGCTTCTGCACCGAGACATGAACCACGACCTCCACCCTGCCACATCTGGCGCTCCGCCTAACCTGGTTCGCGTGCGCGTCGTCGCAGAATCCGACCTTCCGCCGCGCGTCGCGCTCGACGACGACCTCCTCGTCCACGGCGAGAACCTCGACGTCCTGCCGCGTCTGCCGGACGGCGCCTTCGACCTCATCTACATCGACCCGCCGTTCAACACCGGCCGCGAGCAGCGGCGGCGCTCAATGCGCGTCGTCGCCGATCCCAACGGGGATCGCACGGGCTTCGCGGGCCGCCGCTACCGCACGCAGGAAGTCGGCTCCCCGGCCTACGCCGACGCCTACGAGGACTACGTCGCCTTCCTCGCGCCGCGCCTCGACCACGCGCGGCGCCTGCTCGCGCCCCACGGCACTCTCTACGTCCACCTCGATCCGCGCGAGAGCCACTACGTCAAGGTCCACCTCGACGCGCTCTTCGGCCGCGCCTGCTTCCTCAACGAGCTCGTGTGGGCCTACGACTACGGCGGCAAG
>DATFRW010000314.1:0-2136 GCA_035262945.1 Solirubrobacteraceae bacterium | reverse complement strand
GGGGCCGCCTCCGGCCGCGAGGCCCGGGCGCGGGTGGGCGAGCTGCTCGAGGCCGTCGGCATCCCGGCCGACCGCGGCAGCCGCTACCCGCACGAGTTCTCGGGCGGGATGCGCCAGCGGGCGGCGAGGAGACGATCCGGCCGCACCGCTGGACCGACCTGGCGATCGTCTTCCAGGGTGCGATGAACGCGCTCAACCCGGTCCAGACCGTCTCGACGCAGATCGTCGAGGCGCTGGAGCTCCACGGCTCGGCCTCCGGGCGCGCGGCCCGGGCGCGCGTGGGTGAGCTGCTGGAGGCGGTCGGGATCCCGCGCGATCGAGGGAGCCGGTACCCGCACGAGTTCTCCGGTGGCATGCGCCAGCGCGCGGCGATCGCGATGGCCCTGGCTTGCAACCCGAGCGTGCTCGTCGCGGACGAGCCGACGACGGCGCTCGACGTGATGGTGCAGGCGCAGATCCTCGAGCTGCTCGACGCCCTCTGCCGCGACTTCGGGCTCGCGCTCCTGCTCGTGACGCACGACCTCCCCGTCGTCGCGCAGCTCTGCGACCGCGCGGCGGTGATGTACGCGGGCGAGATCGTCGAGCAGGGGCCGGTGGACGACCTCTTCCACGACCCGCGCCACCCGTATACCCGCCTGCTCTTCGCGGCGACGCCCGACCTCCACGGGCGGGAGGCGCTGGCCTCGATCCCGGGCGCCCCGCCCCGGCTCGACCGGCCGCTCGAGGGCTGCCCGTTCCACCCGCGCTGCGACCGCGTCCTCTCGCGCTGCCCGCACGAGCACCCGGCGCTCCGGCGGCTGGACGGCGACCGCGAGGCGGCTTGCCACCTGAACGACGTCCCCGCGGAGGTCGCGTGAGTCACAACGGCCGGCTGCTCGAGGTCGACGACTTGGTCGTCCACTACCCGGTCGGGCGCGGGATCGTCGGCACGATGACGCGCCGGCCCCCGCAGACCGTGCGCGCCGTGGACGGCGTCTCCTTCACGCTCGGGCGCGGCGAGCTGCTGGCGCTCGTCGGAGAGTCCGGCTGCGGCAAGACGACCACCGCGCAGACGGTGCTCCGGCTGGTGGAGCCGGTCGGCGGGCGGATCGCGTTCCACGGCGACGACATCACGGCGCTCGGCCAGCGCGAGCTGCGGCCGCTGCGGCGGCGGATGCAGATCGTCTACCAGGACCCGTACGAGTCGCTCGACCCGCGGCTGACCGTTCGCAAGGCGGTCGAGGAGCCGCTGCTCATCCACCGCGCGGGCGGCTCGAAGGACGAGCGCGGGAAGCTCGTTCGCGACGCCCTCGAACGCGTGGAGCTGACACCGCCGGAGCTCTTCCTCGAGCGCTACCCGCACGAGCTCTCCGGCGGCCAGCGCCAGCGCGTCGCGATCGCCGCGGCGATCGTGCTCGACCCCGAGCTGCTCGTCGCCGACGAGCCGGTCTCGATGCTCGACGTCTCCGTGCGCGCCGGCGTCCTCGGGCTGCTCGACCGGCTTCGCCGCGGAGGGCTTGGGGTGCTGATGATCACGCACGACCTCTCGACCGCCGCCCGCTTCGCCGACCGGATCGCGGTCATGTACCTCGGGCGCATCGTCGAGGAGGGCCCGGCCGCGCAGGTCGTCGACGATCCGCAGCACCCGTACACGAAGGCGCTGCTGTCCGTCGTCCCGCGGCGCGACCCGCGGGAGCGCACCCGTCCGCAGATCCTGCGCGGCGAGGCGCCCGACGCCGTTCGCATCCCCACCGGCTGCCGCTTCCACCCGCGGTGTCCGATCGCGATCGACGACTGCCGCTCGATCGACCCCGCGCTCGAGCCGGCCGGCACCGGCGCGGGCCACACGGCTGCGTGCATCCTCGCCGGCTGAACCGCGGCGTCGCGGGGATCGGCCTCGCGAGCTTCCTGTCCGACGTCAGCCACGAGGTGCCGACCGCGCTGCTGCCCTCGCTGCTGACGACGACGCTCGGCGCGCCCGCGGCGGCGCTCGGGACGATCGAGGGCATCGCCGACGGGGTCGCAGGGGCGGCGAAGCTGGCCGGCGGCGCGCTCGCGGACGACCCCGGCCGCCGCCGGGCGACCGCGATGGGCGGCTACACGGCGACCGCGGTCCTGAGCGCGCTGACCGGCGCCGCCACCGCGGTGTGGCAGGTC
>DATFRW010000313.1:0-2554 GCA_035262945.1 Solirubrobacteraceae bacterium | reverse complement strand
CTCGCGACGGTCCTCGTCGGCGACGACCCGGCGTCGGCGATCTACGTCGGCGGCAAGCAGAAGGCGACGGCCGAGGTCGGCATGCGCGGCTTCGACCACCGGCTGGCCGCGGACGTCCCGCGCGAGGAGGTCGTCGGTCTCCTCCAGGAGCTCAACGCCAATCCGGAGGTCAGCGGGATCATCTGCCAGCTCCCCGTGCCGGAACACCTCGATGGCGTCGAGCTCACGAGCCTGATCGAGCCGGGCAAGGACGTCGACGGCCTGACGCCGGTCAGCGCGGGGCTGCTGGCGCTGGGGCGTGATGGGTTGCGGCCGGCGACGCCGGTCGGCGTGATGATCCTGCTCGAGGAGGCGGGCGCGCAGCTCGAGGGCGCGGAGGCGGTCGTCATCGGGCGCTCGAACCTCTTCGGTAAGCCGATGGCCCAGCTGCTGCTCGGCGCCAACGCCACCGTCACGACGTGCCACTCGCGCACGCGCAACCTGCCTGAGGTCGCACGCCGCGCCGACGTGCTCATCGCCGCCGTCGGGCGCGACCGCATGGTCAAGGGCGAGTGGGTCAAGCCCGGAGCGATCGTCATCGATGTCGGCATGAACCGCTCGCACGACGGCCTCCACGGCGACGTCGAGTTCGACGAGGCCGTCGAGGTGGCGAGCGCGATCACGCCGGTCCCCGGCGGCGTCGGCCCGATGACCATCGCCTGCCTGCTGCGCAACACGCTGCAGGCCGCGAGGATGGCCGTGGGGTGAGGCGGCTGCGGCCGGGGGAGTGGGTCGCGGGCATCGGCGCGGCCGGGCTGCTCGCCCTGCTCTTTGCTGATTGGTTCGGGCCCGCAGCCACCAGCGGTTGGTCATCGCTCGGCTGGCTGACGCTCGTCGTCGCCGTCCTCGTCTTCGCGGCGGGAGCCTGGCTCTTCATCGCGACGGCCGCCGGTCGCCCGATCGTGCAGCAGGTAGCGGCCGGCATCCTCACTGCCACCATCGGGACGCTCGGCTTCGTGGTCCTTGCGTTGCGGGTGCTCGTCTTCCAGCCCGGGCCCAACGAGCTGACGACGGTTCGCTATGGCGCCTACCTCGGATTGCTGGCCGCGGCGTTGGTCGCGATCGGCGGCTGGTGGTCGCTCAAGGACGAGCGCACCGACGCCCCGGAGAGCGCGTACACGCCCCCCGCGCCACGGCCCGCACCGCCCGCTCACAGCTAACCTCCGAAGCCAGATGATCGATCGCGAGCAGGTCCTGCACGTCGCGCGCCTGGCGCGCCTGCAACTCGACGACGGCGAGGTCACGAAGATCGCCGGCGAGCTGTCCAGCATCCTTGAGCACATCGAGAAGATCGGCGAGCTTGACCTCGACGGCGTCCCGCCGACCTCGCACGCGGTCGAGGTGGCCAACGCGCTGCGTCCCGACGAGCCGCGGCCGTGCCTCCCGCGCGAGGTGGTGCTCGCCCAGGCGCCCGACGTCGCCGACGACGGCTTCCGCGTCCCGAGCCCGACGGCATGAGTGAGATCACCTCACTGACCGCCGCGCGGGCGGCGGCGGCTGTCGAGCGCGGCGACCTCGACCGGCGCGAGCTGTTCGAGGCCTACCGCGAGCGGGCCGCGGCCGACGACCTCAACGCGTTCCTCTGGGTCGCCGACGAGGCGCCCTCCACGAACGGCGGGCCCCTGGGCGGCGTCCCGCTCGCGGTCAAGGACCTCTTCTGCGTCGAGAACGTCCCGTCGCAGGCGGGCTCGCGGATCCTCGAGGGCTACCTCCCGCCGTACACCGCGACGGTCGTGCGCAAGCTCGTCGAGGCGGGCGCGCCCGTGCTCGGCAAGACCAACCAGGACGAGTTCGCGATGGGCTCGTCGAACGAGAACTCGGCCTACGGCCCCGTGCTCAACCCGTGGGACCGCACCCGCGTGCCCGGCGGCTCGTCGGGCGGCAGCGCCGCGGCCGTCGCCTCCGGCAGCGCGCCGTGGGCGATCGGGACGGACACGGGCGGCTCGATCCGGCAGCCCGCAGCGCTGTGCGGCATCGTCGGCCTCAAGCCGACCTACGGCGCGGTTAGCCGCTTCGGGATGATCGCCTTCGCCTCGAGCCTCGACCAGGCGGGCCCGCTCACCCGCGACGTCACCGACGCCGCGTTGCTCTTTCGCCACATGGTTGGCTACGACGAGCGCGACTCGACCTCCGTCGCGTTCCCCGAGCCGGTCGCGCTGCCGACCGCGCAGCGGCTGGACGGCATCCGCCTGGGCGTCCCCGAGGACCTCACGGGCGAGGGCGTCGAGCCGGGCGTCATGGAGCGCTTCGAGGCGACGCTCGCGCTCGCGCAGGAGCTCGGCGCGACCGCCACGCGCGTCTCGCTCCCGCACGCCGACTACGCGATCAGCGCGTACTACGTGATCGCCCCGGCCGAGGCGTCCTCGAACCTCGCGCGCTACGACGGCGTCCGCTACGGCCTGCGCAGCAACGGCCACGACCTGCTGTCGATGTACACGCAGACGCGCCACGACGGCTTCGGCGCCGAGGTCAAGCGCCGCATCCTCATCGGCACGTACGCGCTGTCGAGCGGCTA
>DATFRW010000312.1:0-19316 GCA_035262945.1 Solirubrobacteraceae bacterium | reverse complement strand
CAGCCGCTCGACCTCGCCGAGCTCGGCGTCGCGCTCCTGCAGCACGGCGGCTCGCCGGATGAGCACGTCGAGGCGGAAGTGGTCGCGGATCGCCATCTCGTACGTCAGGCCGCCGAGGTCGAAGGTGAGCTCTGCGACCTCCGCGGCCAGCTGATCGCGCCTCGCGCGAAGCTCGGCGTGGTGGTCGAAGCGATCGGCCGGCGGCGCAGGCGCCGCGGGGTCGTGGTGGTGGCCGCGGAAGCGGTGCAGCAGCGAGGTCATCCGATCGTCTGGAAGTCCGTGCCGCCGCCGGCGGGCTTGCTGTCCTTGGGCGGCGGCTTGCCGCCCGTGTCGACCTGCTTCGGCAGCTTCTGCGACTTCTTCTGGTAGTCCGAGCCCGACGAGTTGTCGAGTTGCTTCACCGACTTGTTCGTCGACTTCGAGCCGCTCGACGAGCTCGACGAGTGCTTGCCGGTCGAGGACGAAGGCGTCGAGGTCGTGCCGCTCGGCGACGACGAGGCGCCGGTCGTGGTGGGCGCCGTCGCCGCCGGGGTGGTCGCGGCGGGCGCCGCGCCGCCAACGCTGATCACCTGCGGCGGCGGCGCCGGAGCGGCCGCCGTCGGCGCGTCGTTGCCCGAGCGCCCGATCAGCACCCCTACGCCGAGCGCGAGCAGCAGGCAGACCAGCCCCACCAGGAGCGCGACGCCGGACGACGGCCCGCGTTGCTGCGGCGGCGCCGCGATCGGCGCGCGCGGCGGCGGAGCCTGCCCGGCGAGGATCTCGCGATACGGCACACGGGCGTCGCCGCGGCGCGCTCCGCACTGCAGGCAGTAGCGCTGGTCGCCGGCCATCGGCGCGCCGCAACTCGGGCACGGCTGTCCGTGGGCGGCGAGCGCGGGCGCGTGGACGTCCTGTGTGGTGGCCATGATCACTCCAGCACGGTTGGGGGCGCCGCGAAGCTCAGCTTGGCGCCCTTCGGATTGCCGATGAAGAAGACGGTGAAGCGCGTCGGCTTGGCGCCCGCGGGCGGGAGCGCGTCGACGATCGCCCGGCCGGCGGCGACGATCTTGCCGCCCTTGCGGGCCACACAGAAGATGGTCAGCCGCTTCTGCGCGACCCTCGAGCGGTTGACGATCCTGCCCTTGGCGAACGTGCCGTCGGCGTCCGATTGCAGGCCCACACCGGAGATCGCGAAGGTGGGGACCCGGGCGGGCGCCTTGCCCTTCGCGGCGCCCACCTTGGCCTCGACCTTCGCCGGCTTGCCGGTTGCCGTCACCTGGTTGTTGACCCAGAAGGCGTCCTCGCCCTTCGCGAGCAGCGCCATGGATACCAGCGAGTCCTCGAGACCCGCGACGTCGTTGCGGTACAGCGCCTTGCCGTGCGCATCCGTGACGGCGATCGATACCGGCAGGCGCGCCTGCGCCTCACGGCCGGTGTTGCGCAGCTCGACGACCGCGGCGATGCCATTCCTGTCCTGCACGACGGTCGTCATCCCGATCGCGACGTTCGGGTTCTGCTTGCTGACGGTCACGCCCTTCTGGTTGATGAGCTTCTTGGCGTGCTTGGCCCGCTCGGCGCTGAGCTCTTGGGTGGTCTGGCACGCGGTCAGGCCGACGGCGAGGAGCGCGAGCGCGGCCACCCGTCTCACCCGAACGCCCCGCCGACGTAGTCGCGCGTGCGCTGTGCACGCGGCGCGCCGAAGACCTGCTCGGTCGGCCCGTACTCCACGAGATCGCCGAGATACATGAACGCGACGCGGTCGCCGACGCGGTAGGCCTGCTGCAGGTTGTGGGTGACGATGACGATCGCGAGGTCGCGGCGCAGGTCGCCGATGAGCTCCTCGATGACAGCTGTCGAGCGCGGATCGAGCGCAGAGCACGGCTCGTCCATGAGCAGCACCTCGGGGCGGGTGGCGATCGCGCGCGCGATGCACAGCCGCTGCTGCTGGCCGCCCGACAGCCGCAGCGCCGGGCGCTCGAGGTCGTCGCGAACCTCGTCGTAGAGGCCGGCGCGCTGCAGCGCGTCGATGACCAGCGGCTGGACCACCGGCTTGCTCGGCCGCTTGCGCGACTGCTCGCGCAGTGCGTAGGCGACGTTGTCGAAGATCGACATCGGAAACGGGTTGGGCTGCTGGAAGACCATCGCGACGCGCCGGCGCAGCTCGGTGACCTCGAGCAGGTCGATGTCCTGCCCGTCGAGCGCGATCGTCCCCTCGCGGCGAGCGGTCGGCGTCAGCTCGGTGAGGCGGTTGAGCGTGCGCAGCAGCGTCGTCTTGCCGCACCCCGACGGCCCGATCAGCGCGAGCACCTCGCCCTGGCGGATCGGGAGCGAGACCTCCTTGACCGCATGGTTGGCGCCGTAGAAGACGCTGAGCGAGTCGAGGGTCATGCGTTCCGGGCCGGCGGGGCTGCGCTCCGGCCGCGCCGCGCTCTGGTCGACTGCCGCGGGCGCGACCACCGTCGGCGGCGAGTCGACGACGATCCTGCGCACGGGCGGCGGGAGGGGCGGCCGCGGGTTGCGGACTTCGGTCTCTTCGATCACGCGCCCAACCTCGTGGACTCGAGGCCCGTCTTCGCGCCGCGGCGGGCGATGAGGTCGACCGCGAAGTTCAGGGCGATCACGATGAGCAGCAGCACGAACGCCGCCGCGTAGGCCTTCTGCTCGGCATTGCCCTCGCCCGCCGGCGAGTTGTTGTAGACGTAGCTGGTCAGGGTCCCGCCGGTGCCGCGCAGGACGTTCGTGCCCGGGATCGAGCCCTCGGGGTCGATCCGCAGCGTCGCACCGAGCAGCACGACGACGATCGCGGTGTCGCCGGCGATCCGCCCCATGCCGAGCGCCGCGCCCGTTGAGATGTTCGGCTTGACCGCCGGCAGCAGGACGCGCCGGATGGTGGCGATCTTCGTCTTGCCGAGGCCGTAGGACGCCTCGCGCAAATGCATCGGGACCGCCTGCAGCCCTTCGCGCGTCGCGCCGAAGACCATCGGCAGCGCGATCAGGGACATCATCGCGCCGGCGGTGAGGAACGAGCGCCCGAACACCGCCCCGCCTTCCGCGGTGAAGGACAGCGGGGAGAAAAGTCCCTGCTGGAAGAGGGCCAGGCCGAAGATCGCGATGACGATGTCCGGAGTCCCGGCGACGATCTCGATGCCGGACTCGACGCCGCGCGCCAGCCACGAGGGGCGCCCGTACTCGACGATCCAGATCGCGGTGGCGACCGCAACCGGAGTCGCGAGCACGATGCCGATGAGCGTCAGCAGGACCGTGCCGAGGATCGGGTCGAGGAACCCGCCGGAGCCCTGCTGGTCGGCCGACGCCTGCGGCCGCGAGAAGATCATGTCGAGCTTCAGGAACTGCAGTCCCTTGACGCCCATGTAGAGGACGATCGCGCCGGCGATGAGGCACAGCGCGATGCCGGTCGCCCAGCACAGGACGAGCGCGATCCGGTCGCTCCAGCGCCACGTGCGCACTGACTCGTTCACGCGCCGCTTGCGCGGCGGGCGCAACGGTTTCAGCGGCTCGGTGTGCGGCGCGACCGCCATCAGCGGACCCCGTATTTGCGCATCGACTGCTTCGCGATCCACGCCGCGATGGACAGGAAGAAGCTCGACGCCAGCAGCAGCAGGGCGAACGAATAGACCGTCGCCTGCACCGCGGGGGCGTTGAGCGACTCGGCGTCCTCGACGATCGTCGACGCGAGCGGGCGCAGCGGCTCGAAGATGAAGGTGATGCCGTCCGCGGGGTTGGGTGCGAAGCCCTTCGACCCCGAGACCATCGAAAGCATGATCGCCTCGCCCAGCGCGCGGGCGCAGGCGAGCACCGCGCCGGCGATGATCGCGGGGCGCGCGGCGCGCACGGACACCGTCCACATCGCGCGCCAGCGGTTGACGCCGAGCGCCACCGCCCCCTCCTTCCACCCGCGCGGGACGGCGTAGAGGGCGTCGACGATGATCGCGATCATGATCGGCGTGATCATCACGGTGAGGATCACGACCGACACGAGCAACCCCGTGCCGGACAGGTTGATCACGTACTGCACCGACTCCTTGCGGCCCTCGCCGACGAGGTGGTTGGTCACGAACGGGACGAGCACGAGGATCCCGATCAGCCCGTAGATGACCGACGGGACGGCGGCGAGTAGTCGCACCACCGGCACGATCAGCCGGCGCAGCGGGCCTGGGGCGAACTCGACGATGAAGATCGCCGTGAGCACCGAGAACGCCACGCCGATGACGACCGCGAAACCGGTCGTGAGGATCGTGCCCCAGATCAGCGGCCAGGCGCCGATCGTGTAGTCCGCCCGCGTCGGGTTGGCGCCGGTGTTGACCTGCACGCCGATCTGCTGGTCGATGTCGCCGCGGCCGCTGAACCAGGCCAGGCCGTTGTGGTGGAACGACGGCCAGGCGCGCACGGCGACGAACACGATCATGAGGACGATCGCGATCAGGACCAAACACGCCAGCGCGCCGAGCGTTCGCTCGGCGCGCCGGTCCGACCATGGCTCGCGGAGCCGGTCGAGCACTTAGAGGATCCTCGTGCGCGCGACCACTACTTCAGCGGCACCCAGTGCGTCGCAACGATCTTCTGCGCGCGGCTGGAGACCTGCGCCCAGTGGATGAACTTCTGGAGGGGGCTGGCCGGGCGCGGGTGGCCGCGGGTCACCATCCAGAAGTTGCGCACGCCGCCGTACTCGCCGGACTTTGCCGTGGCCAGCGTGCAGCCGACTCCCTGGTACGAAACAGCGTGCGTGCCCGGCACGAAGTCCTGCGACACGTAGCCGATCGCGTTGGGATCGCTCTTCACGGTCGACTGGACGAGGCCGTTGGAGGCCTTGGCCGACGCACCGCTGAACACGTTCGAGCTGCCCATGAAGATCTTCTGGAAAGCGTCCTGCGTGCCCGAGGCGGCGGTGCGCACGATGAGGTTGATCGAGCCCGTCGCGGTCGCGCCGGGAATGTCGCTCCAGTTGCGCACCTGCCCTGAGAAGATCGCCTGGATCTGGCTCTGCGACAGGTTCGGGAGCTTGTTGTTCGGGTTCGTGACGATGC
Organism: Solirubrobacteraceae bacterium; assembly: GCA_035262945.1. Lineage (GTDB taxonomy): Bacteria > Actinomycetota > Thermoleophilia > Solirubrobacterales > Solirubrobacteraceae > JAOPZW01. Next base: position 14,292 of record DATFRW010000312.1, on the reverse strand, counting down.
AGATCGCGTCCTTGGCGATCTTGTTGAAGACCAGGCCGCCCGGGTCCGACGACTTCGCGTCGCGCGAGGAGTTGCCGATCGAAACGCGGCCTGCCGCGACGTCGGCGACACCGACGTCGGAGCCGCCCTGGGCCAGCTTGAACTTCACGCGGCCGGGATACTGCTTGAGGTATCCCTTGGCCAGCAGGGACGCGAGCGGTGCGACCGAGGTCGATCCGCTCATCGTGATGACGGGCACAGCGGACGCGGTCGCCGGGATCGCCGCGCCGGCCACGCCCGCCACGATCGCGCTGACGCCCAGCAGGCGAAGGCGACGAGACATCAAGAGGACTCCTTTCGCAGATGGATGGGCCGGGGCGTAACGAGCGGACCCCCGGTCCCGACGGCGGCGGGAGTCTCGCCCCGGCGCCGCTGGGCAGATGTGAACCGCTCGTAGGCGCACCGTGAAAATGGTGTGAAGTGGGGCTGAGCGGTCACGCGCCGATCACGAGGCGTTCACACCGGGCGCCCTTGGCGGGGGTGAGGATGCCCTCGTGCCCGGCCCTTCAGGTGACGCGTGCGCGGCCTGCGGGGTACCCCTCGCCCCCGACCAGCGCTACTGCCTGAACTGCGGCGAGCGCCGCGGGCCGGCGCGCATCGATCCCGTCGCGCACGCGCGCGCCAACGAAGCCGCGCGGGAGCCGGCGCCGGCAGAGGGCGCGCCCGTGTGGCCTCTGCCGTCGCCCCGCGTCGCCGGCATCGCGACGCTGCTCGTGCTCGGGTTCGGGATCGTGGCCGGCGCCGCCGCGGGGCCGAAGGGGAAGCCGGCCGCGACGCCGGCCCGCGCAGTGGTCGTGGTCGCGCAGGCGCCCGCGCCAGCGCCCGCTCCAGCACCTGCGCCCTCCCCCGCACCGAAGCAACCCGCGCCCGAGCACGCACCGAAGCCGCCGCCCGAGCCTGCGCAGCCGGCGCCGTCGGCGCCCTCGGCGCCCGAGGCATCCGCGCCGCAGTCATCGCCGCCGGACAACTCCTCCTCCGGCAACTCGACGACGAAGCCCGAGAAGCCGTCGTCGAACGACGAACCGGCGACCAAGAAGCCTGACGCGACGCTCAAGCACGTCTGGGTCGTCGCCCTCACCGGCCACACGATGGACGAGGCGCTCGCGGACCCCTCCCCCATGCCGTACCTCTCGGGCACCCTCCGGCCCAAGGGCCTCTTGCTGTCGCAGTACAACCCGCACCTTCCGGGCGGGCTGGCGAACCTCATCGGCCTCATCAGCGGCCAGCGGCCCACCGCCGCACAGCGCGGCAACTGCCCGGCCTACAACGACGTCGACCTCCAGGACAGAACCGGCTGCGTCTTTGCCAAGGACATCGACACGCTGCCCGGCCAGCTCACCGCGGTCGGCAAGACGTGGCGCGGCTACGTCGAGGACGCCGACGCCGGTCAACCGCCCGACACGTGCCGCCATCCCGCGGCGGGCGGCCCGCTGGAGCCGGTGATGGCGCGCAACCCCCTGCTCTTCTTTCACGCGATCGTGGACGGCGGTGACTGCGCGGCAAACATCGCCGGGATGTCGCGCCTTGTGCCCGACACCGAGGACGCCGAAAGCGCGCCCGACTTCTCGCTCGTCATCCCCGACGCGTGCCACGACGGCGCCGACCAGCCGTGCGCCCCCGGCGCGCCCGCGGGCCTCGGCACCGCCGACGCGTGGCTGAAGGAGCAACTCGACCCGCTGCTCGCCTCGAAGGCCTACAAGGACGACGGCCTCGTCGTCGTCACCTTCGACACCGGGCCCGACGTGGCAAAGCCGCTCGGCGCACTGGTGCTGTCCGACGCCGTGAAGGCCGGCGGCACCGACGACCGCGACTACCGCCCCGCCAACCTGCTGCGCACGTTCGATGACGGCTTCGGGCTCGATCCACTCGCTCGTGCGAAGGACGTCCACGCGGTCCCGATCACAAAGCCTTCACGGTGACGCAACGCCTTCGTAACGAGTGACGGCCCGCCGCGAGCAGAGGATGCCGCGCGGTTCACCAACGGATGGAGGTCCCATTGAACATCGCCGCACCGTCCTTGCGACGCAAGGCGCTTCTCGCAGGGCTGGCCGTGTTGCTCGTTGCAGGGGCATCGCTGCTCCTGCTCATGCTCAACGGCGGGAAGCCGGCGAGCGCCGACCAGAACGCGAACAACACGGATTGCCGGGGTCACGTGGAGAAGGGCGAGGCCTCGCCGGATGATCCGCAGGCCACACAGGTGAAGTACGTGTTCGCCTGCTCGGGGCCGATCACCGGCTACCAGATCCAGCCCCAGATCCCGGCGCAGAGCATGGACACCGAGATCTTCGCGAGCGACCGCACGACGGGACAGGTCGTGGGGAGCGACTCGTTCTCGTGCCAGGGCATCATCCCCAGCTACGGGATCAACTGCGTCGGCACCTACGGCGGGAACTACGAGATCGTGACCGGGCAGTTCTCGATCGACCCGAAGCTCTGCGACGAGCCGCGCGTCGATCCGCTGCTCACCGTCGTCTACGCGTCCAAGAGCTCGACCGGAGCCGTCACCCAGGCCATGGCGGGGCCGTTTGACCTCGGCCGCCCCCGCGGCTGCCCGAAGTCCGCGCAGAACGGGAAGTGGCGCATCCCGCAGGAGAAGGACCAGTCTCCGTACTAGCGGCTCGTTTCGATCGCGGCCGGCGCGTGGGCGCGCCGGCCGTGATCAGGACGTGATGCTCTGGCGCGCGGCGTCGATCGTCTCGAACGCTCCGACGGTGCGCGTCACGTCGGCGATGCGCAGCGCCTCGGAGATCGCTGCCTCCGTGCCCACGACCAGCCGCAGCTGCTGGCCGCGGTTGTCCAGCCGCTCGCGCAGGGCGTAGAGCAGATGGATCCCCGCGCTGTCGAGGTAGTCGACCTTGCGCAGATCCACGACGAGCCCGAGCGCGTCGTTGGTCATGCGCAGCGAGAACGCGTTCTCGAGCTCGTGGGCGTTGGACATGTCGATCTCGCCGTCGACATGCGCGATGACGACGCGGTCGGTGACCTCGAACTCCAGATCCGCGAGCGGCACCGTCAGACCCCGAGTCGCTTGCGCATGACGACCTCGGTGCCGGCGTCGGAAGTGCGCACGTCGACCTCGTCGACGACCGCCGCGATCATCGACAGGCCCCGGCCGCGATGCTCGCCGCGCGGCTCGCGCCACCTGCCGCCGTCGCGAACGATGACGGTCACGAGGCCGTCGCTGTGCGAGGCCTCGAGCTCGAAGGTCGCCGGGCGCGGCGCGTAAGCGTGCTCGACGGCGTTCGCGCACGCCTCGCCGGCCGCGAGCGTCAGCGACGCGACCTCGGCGGGCGTGGCGCCGTGTGCGTGCAGCCACCGTCGCAGCAGCCGGCGCACGTGCGCGAGCACGTTCGGGCTCGCGGGGAGCCGGACGCGCATCTTCGGCCCGAGCGGAAGGCTGCGCAGCGCGACGATCGCGACGTCGTCCTGGCCTGCACCCTCCTCGACGAGACGCTCGACCAGGTGCTGGCAGAGGACGAAGGCCGAGGTCGAGATGTCCGCCGCCTCGCGCAGCCGCTCGAGCCCCGCTGTGATCGCCTCGGTTCGCCGTTCGATGAGCCCGTCCGTGTACAGCACGATCGTGTCGCCGGGCTGCAGCTCGGTCTCGACGTCGACGTACATCCCGTACGGCAGCGTGCCGAGCGGCGGTGCCGGCTGGACGTCGAGGAGACGGGCGCCGCCCGACGCGGTCACCAGCAGCGGCGGCAGGTGGCCGGCGCTGGCGTAGCGCAGCGCGCCGGACTCGGGCTCGACGACCGCGTATGCCGCCGTCGCCATGCCCTGCCCGCGGATCGTGTGCATGAGGCGATCGACGCGCTTGAGCGTCTCGCCGGGCGCGTGGCCCTCGAGTGCGTATGCGCGCAGGCCGGTGCGGAGCTGGCCCATGAGCGCGGCCGCCTGGACGCCGTGCCCTGCAACGTCGCCGATCGCGATGCCGACGCGCCCGCGCGGCAGCTCGATGACGTCGTACCAGTCGCCGCCGACCAGGTCGCGCGCGGGCAGGTACTGCGTGGCGATCTCGACGCCGGCGACGGCGGGCGTCCCCTCGGGGAGGAGGCTGCGCTGAAGGGCAACCGCCCCGAGGTGCTCGCGCTCGAACGCTTCGGCGACACGGGCGCGCTCGATGGCCGGCGCCGCCCGCGCCGCGACGAGCTGGAGCAGCGCCGCGTCCTCGTTGGTGAACTCGCGGTGCGCGAGCGTGCCGACGTGCAGCACCCCGATCGCCCGGCCCTCGACGATGAGCGGGACGCCGAGCATCGAGCGCAGCCCCTTCTCCCGCAGGATCGGGTTGACGATGTCGGCGCGCGCGACCTCGGCGATGTAGATCGGCGTGCGCTCGGCCGCGATGCGCCCGGCGAAGCCGCCGCCGAGGGGAACGCGCACCCCCCGCCTGACCTCCTCCTCGAGCCCCTTGGCGGCGCGCGCGACGAGCTCATGGCGCTCATCGTCGAGCAGAAGGATGGCGACGGTGTCAGCGTTGAGGATCTCGCGCGTGCGGTCGAGCAGCTCGTCGAGCAGCTCGTCGAGCCCGAGGTCCGACAGCTCCAGCTCGTTGAGGCGGTAGACGTGGAGCAGCTGTTCGGCCCCCTCGCCCAGCGGTGGAGCACCCGCGGTGCCGAGGAAGATCTGCCCCTCGCCCGCCCGAGGGAGGGGTTCCTGGGCGGTCTGAGGATCGTCGAGATGCACGGGCGCGAGCAGTCTAGGGTGCGGCGGTGCTCGTGATCAGGGGTGAAGGCGACGGCGATCCGCTCGTGCTCGTCCACGGCGCGGGGACGAGCGGCGCGATCTGGCGGCGCGTCACGCGGTTGTTGACCGAGAGCCATCGGGTCATCGCTCCGGACGTACCCGGATACGGCCGCTCGCCTGCGGCCGGCGACGGATTCGCGCTCGACGAGGTGGCCGACCATCTCGCGGTCGGGCTCCACGACGCCGGCATTCCGGCGCCGTACGACCTCGTCGGACATTCGATGGGCGGCGCGCTGTCGATCCTGCTCGCGGCGCGTCACCCCGCGCGCGTGCGGCGGCTCGTGCTCGCTGCGCCCGCGGGCATGGCTGCGCTGCCGCAGCCCGTCGCCGCGGCGCTGGGCGCGGTGGCGGCGCCGTTCGCCATGGCGCGCCGGACGCTGGCGAGCCCGCTCGCCGGCAGCGCGCTGGTGCGGCGACTGGCGCTCGCGGGCGTCGCACGCGACGGCGCGCGCGTCCCCGTCGAGCACGCGCGCGCCGTGCTGGCAAGCTCCGCCGGCGCGACGCGCATCGGCCCTGGGCTCGCGAGCGCGGCGGCGGCGGACCTGCGCGACGTCCTCGCCGAGGTGCGGTGCCCGCTCGGGCTCGTCTGGGGCGAGCACGACCCGGTCATCCCGCGCAGCCGCATCGAAGTCGTGCGCCGCGCGCGGCCCGATGCGGTCCTGGAGATCATCCCCGACACGGCGCACGCGCCGATGCTCGAGCGCCCCGAGGCGTTCTGTGCGGCGCTCGAAAGCGTCCTCGGGCGGATCGCCGCCTGAGCGCGCTCACCGAATCGCAACACGGCGCTGGGCTTGCGCCGGATATTGTCCATTTGCAGGCGTTTTCTGAAGCCATGGTCACCCGCGAAGGCACCGTGACGCTTCCCGACGGCCGCCGTCTCGCCTGGTCGTCGGCGGGCCAGGACGACGGCGCGCCCGTCGTCTACCTGCACGGCGCGATCGGGACGCCGGTGCGCCGGACGCCGGCGCTCGACGCGCTCATCGACCAGCTCGCGATCCGCTACGTCGCGGTGAGCCGTCCCGGTTTCGGGCGGTCGGACCCCTGTCCGGGCCGCACGATCGCCGACTTCCCCGCTGACCTCGAGTGCCTCGTCGACCGCCTCGGCATCGGCCGCTTCGCCGTCGTCGGCGTCTCGGCGGGGGGGCCCTACGCGATCGCCTGCGCACGCGCGCTCCCCGACCGCGCGGCCGCGACCGCCGCGGTCAGTTCGCTCTCGCCCCTCTGCCCACCGCACGCCGGGCGGTGGATGCCCGTCCACCTGCGGCTCGGGCTGCGCGCGCTCGTGCGCCGGCCCGAGCTCGCCGCCCGCGGCGGCACCCGCGCGATGCGGTTCGTCGAGCGCCGGCCTCGCGCACTCGCCCGCGTGGCGCGCGTGGGCGCGACCCCGGCCGATCGGGAGCTGCTCGCCGCGGCCGAGGGCGGCACCGCGGCGATCGAGTCCTTCCTGGCCGCCGCGGCCGGCGGCGTGCGCGGCATGATCGACGACTACCTCACGGTCTGCTCGTCCTGGGGCTTCGGGCTGGGCGAGGTCGGCGGCGAGGTGCACGTCTGGCACGGCGAGCAGGACCGCTTCGTGCCGGTCGCCCACGCGCGCGCGGTGGCGGCCGCCCTCCCCCGCTGCCGGGCGCGGTTCGACGCCGACGACGGGCACTTCTTCTTCCGGCGGCGGATGGGCGAAGTGCTCGGTGCGCTCGTCGATCAGCTCGCGCCGAACGCGCGCGCCGCAGCGGCGGCCATCTCCTCGTAGGGCACGTCCCGGATCCGCTGGGCGATGTTCCAGCGATGGCCGAAGGGGTCGGTGAGCTGCCCGTGCCGCTCGCCCCAGAACTGATCGGCGAGCTCGTGGCGGACCCCCGCGCCGGCGCCGACCGCCCGCGACCAGAGCGCGTCGGCGTCGGTCGTGTTGATCTGCAGCACCGTGGCGGTGCCGCCGATCGTCCGCGGCGCGACGATCCCGGCGTCGGGGAACTCGCTCGCGAGGTGCACGGACGCGCCGCCGAAGTCGAGCTCGACGGTCATCACGGTGCCGTCGGGGAGCGGGATCCGGCCGGTCTCGCGGGCGCCGAAGGCCCGCGCGTACCAGTCGGCCGCCTCGGACGCGTCGGGGACGACGAGGTGCGCGCTGATCTCCACGACCCGCGACCTTACGACGCGGCCGGCGTCGCGTCTTGTACGTGTGAGCGCACCGCCTCCGCGTAGCGGCGCGGGGTGATCCCGAGCGTGCGCGCGAAGTGGCGGTGCAGGTGGCTCTGGTCGAAGAACCCGGTCGCTTGCGCCACCTCGGCGACCGGCAGCCCGCGCTCGAGCATGGCGCGCGCCGTGCGGATGCGCAGCGCGAGCTGGAAGCGGTGCGGCGGCAGGCCGTACGCGGCGCGGAACAGCCGCGTGAGCCGGTGGCGGCTGACGCCGGCGGCTCGGGCGAGCTCGGCCAGCGTGACGTTGCGAGCCTGGTCGTCGTGGAGCAGCTCGCACGCGCGCCGCAGCGCTGGATCGCGGCGGGCGCTGCGTCGCCGCATCGCCGGTTCGGCCGGCGGGCCGGCGAGGTCGCGCAGCCACTCGGCGAGCGACGTCTCGGCCTCGAGCGCCCACGTTGGGCGCTCGAGCCCGGTGTGGAGCGCAAGGAAGCGCCGAGCGAGCCGCTCGTCGCGCACGCGCGGGCGCGCGAACTCGACGTCTTCCAGGGCCGGGGGGTCGAGCACGATCAGGCGCGCCTCCCACCGTTCGGACCGGTGCGGGCGGCCCTCGTGGGGTGCGGAGGAGTCCCAGGCGCAGAGGTCGCCCGGGCCGAAGCGATGGCGCTCGCGGCCGCGGCGCACCTCCATCCCGCCGGCCAGCACGAGGCCGACGACGTGCTCGCCGACGGGCTCGACGGCGTAGCCGTTGGTGATCCCGTGCATGCACAGGCCGGCGCCGTCCGCTCGCCACACCCGCACCCGCTCGACCCGCTGCACAACATCATGGTGACGGAGCCGTCCGAGGAGCCGCTCACACTGGCGCGATGGCCGAGCAGCCGCCGAACCCGGAATGGGAAGAGCGCGCGGACGGGTCGCGCGTCAGGTACGTCAACGGCATCCGGATCATCGACCACACCGCGGGCCCGACCGCGCCGCCTGGCCCGATCGAACATCTCATCGCGGTGCCCGAGGTGCACGGGCGCGTCGTCATCCTGGGGCTCGACGCCGACAGCCGCGCCGTCTACACGACGACGCTCTTCCGGCGCCGCTAGGGCCCAAGCTGGGCCACGAGGGCCGACCAGCCGAACCCGCGGGCGCCCATGCCGCTGCCGTCGTGCGGGCCGTAGTACTCGCGCAGCCCGTCGCGCCCGGCGGCCTCCTTGAGCGCCGTCGCGACGCGGTCGGCCTCGTCGCCGTGCCCGAGCTCGCGCAGGGGCGCCAGCAGCAGCCACGCGACGTTCATCCACGACGGCCCGCGCCACGTCCGCCAGAGGTCGAAGCCCGGGTTGAAGGCGGGCTCGTCCATGGCCACCGAGGGGATGCCGACCCGCGCGCGGTAACGGGCCGGGTCGAGCAGATGCTCCTCGACGAGCCGCCGGCGCACGTCCGCGGGCAGCGCGTCGAGCACGAGCGGCGAGAGCGCCGACCACGTCGACACGTGCACCGGCCGCTCGCCCCGCCCGGCAAGGTCGAAGAACAGGCCGGTGCCCGGGTCCATGCAGCGCTCGAGCAGCGCTGCCTCGACGCGCTCGGCACGGCGCTCGTAGGCGTCGTCGCCCGCCAGTCGGGCCATCGCGCGCAGGCTGAGCGCGTAGGCGACGTTGACCCACACGTCCTCGAGATGCTCGTCGTGCGCGGCGGCGATCGCGTGCGCGCTCCAGCCGAGCCGCCCGTAGCGTGCGACGAGGCGGAAGTAGCCGGGCTTGTAGTGGGCGTACGGGCCGTAGACCGAGTCGTACTTCGGGCTGTCGTCGAGGCCCGACTCGTCCGGAAGGATGATCGTGATCAGGCCGTCGCCGTCGACGTCGCGCTCGCGGTCGAGCCAGTCCAGGTGCGCCTCGAGGGCGTGGAGCGCCTCGGTGGCGAAGCCTGGATCGTCGGTGCTCGCGCGCGCGACGATCTCCCACGCGAAGGGGAGCAGCGGCGGGCCGATCGTCGTCGTGTGCCGGCTTCCGCGCGTGCGCTGGGTGGCGTAGAGGGGCGCTCGGCGCCAGCGCGGGTGGTTGTGCCAGAACACGGTGTGCGGGATGAACCCGTCGCCGCGCCCGCCGCGAAGGACCGTGCGCAGTTCCTCGCGCGCGCGTGAGACGTCGTACCGGCACCACGCAATCGCGTGGAAGCACGAGTCCCAGTGCCACTGGTGGCGGTAGCGCGGGGTCGCCGGGCACGTGAAGCCGTACGGCGTGCCGTCGCGGTGCTCGCCCTCGCGCCAGTTCGTCCGCAGCACGCCTTCGGCGAGCGCATCGAGGGAGGCGCTAGGCGAGGTCGTCGTAGGTGACGGCTTCGCGGACGCGGCGCCGCGCACGCTTGAGCACGCCCTCCACCGCGCCGATGTGGCGCGGGTGGTCGAGATCGGCGGGGTGCAGGTCGAGGCGCAGCAGGTCGCCGGCCGCGAACGCGCCGGCGCGGACGAGCCACGGCGACGTCAACCGCTTGACCGCGTTCGACGTGCCGAGGGTGAGGGCGGGTGCGACGGTCGAGCGCCTCGCTCCGTGCACGTGGACGAGGCTCGCCCACCAGTCGAACGAGGCCGCCAGGACGTCGCGGAGCGGGTCGGTGTACGCGTAGGCGGGCGCGACGAACCCGCGCGGCTGCATGCCCGCGAGGCGCAGGACGCGGCGGCCGGCGTCGACCGCGCGGCGCGTCTCGGCGGCGTCGAGGCCGATGAACTCGGCGGCGGGGTTCGTCCTCCGCGGCGCCGCCGTCGAGCGACGGTGCTGGAACCCGTGCTGGGCGATCGCATCGCCGCGCGTGGAGCACTCGACCAGCCAGTCCACCATGTCCGGGCGGCGGTCGGCGAACGGGTGCAGGTCCGGCGCCGGGATCACCAGCAGGGTCACTCGCTCGATGCCGTGGTCGTCGAGCCAGTCGCGGATGAGCGCGCAGCGCTCGAAGGTGGCGGGCTCGACGTCGTGGATCGCGATCGCGATGCGGGTCATCGCGCGAGTTCCCGCAGGTCGGCGAGCTCGTCGGCGAAGACGCGATCCCAGCCGAAGCTGAAGCTGAGCGCGGCGGCGGCCAGCGGATCGGAGGGCGCGGCACGCGCGCCGGCGATCGCGGCGCCGAGGCCGGCGATGTCGCCCGGCGTGAAGGTGTGCACGCGGTCGCCGACCAGGCCCGCGCTGGGCGCGGTCGCGCACGCGACCACTGATGCGCCGCTGGCCGCGGCTTCGAGCGCGACGAGGCCGAACGTCTCGTGCTCGCCCGGCATCACGACGCAGCCGGCCCCGGCGTAGACGCGCGCCAGCAGCGCGCGATCGTGCACGAACGGCCGGAACACCACGCGGTGCGCGATGCCGAGCGCCGCGGCGCGGCGGCGCAACGCGTCCTCGGCCGGGCCCGAGCCGAACAACCGCAGCGGCCACGGATCGTCGCTGCGCGCGGTGGCCTCCAGCAGCTGGAAGACCCCCTTCTCGCGCGCGAGCCGCCCCACGTAGACGACGTCGTCGCCGCGGCGAACGCCGCCCTGCGGGCGGAACGCGTCATGGAGGCCGAGCCGCAGCGGGAACGTCGCCGGCCGCCCGCAGTCGGGCTCGGGATCGACGACCGAGGCGATGGCGTCGACCGGCGCGTACGCGTGTCGCAGCCAGGCACGGAAGAGGGCGACCCACGCCGCCGTCGGCCCACGCATGCCGGCGGCGTCGAGCGCGGCCGAGCCGTGGTGGACCGCGACCACCTTCGCCCCGAGCGCGTGCGCGGCCTCGGTGACCCGCAGCGGCAGCCAGAACGGGTCGTGCAGCAGCACGACGTCCGGGCGCAGGTCGCGCAGCGTCCGCTTCAGCGCCCTCGCCCCGAGCGGCATCCGGTACCCGTTGGCCGCGGCGAGGCGCAGGCTCGGCAGCTCGTGGCGGCCACGCTCGTGGCGCTCGTGCGAGCCGGGCACGACGACGTGGTGCTCGAACGCTCCGGTACAGCGGGCGTGCGCGACCTTCGCGTCCAGGTAGGTCCGGATGCCGCCCGATCGCTCGCCGTAGAACAGGGCCACATCGACAATGCGCAGATGGCGACGATCCTGGTGGATCCGCGGCCGCGGACGATGGAGCTCATGCTCGACGCGCCCACGCGTGCGCGACTCGTGGCGCTCGGCGACCTCGTGGTGCATGAAGGCGAGGGCCGGATGCCGGCCGAGGTCGTGGACGCCCACCTGCCCGACACGGTGGCGATCATCGGCCAGACCGACCTCGACGCCGCCCGGATCGCGCGTGCCCCGCGGCTGCGCGCCGTCCTCAACGTCGAAGGCAACTTCCTGCCGAACGTCGACTACGACGCGTGCTTCGCCCGCGGGATCCACGTGCTCGTCGCCAGCCCCGCCTTCGCTCCCGCCGTGGCCGAGGCGGCGCTCGGCATGGCGATCGACCTCGTCCGCGGCATCACGGCGGCCGACCGCGCGATGCGCGCCGGCACCGAGACCTACGAGCTCGAGGCCAACAGAGAAAGCTTCCTGCTCGCCGGGTCCGACGTCGGCGTCATCGGCCTCGGCGACCTCGGCCGCGAGCTCGTGCGCCTGCTCGCCCCGTTCCGCTGCCGCGTGCGCGCCTACGACCCGTGGCTGCCCGAGCTCGTGATACGAGGCGCGGGCGCCGAGCCGTCCGGGCTCGACGAGCTCTTGCGCGCCTCGCGCGTGGTCTTCGTCTTCGCCGCCCCCACCGCCGAGAACCAGGCGATGCTCGGCCGGCGCGAGCTCGAGCTGCTGCCGGACGGCGCGGCGCTGCTGCTCATGAGCCGCGCCGCCGTCGCCGACGTCGACGCCCTCGTCGAGCTCGCGGCCGCGGGCCGGCTGCGGGCGGCGATCGACGTCTGGCCGCGCGAGCCGGTCCCCGCCGACCATCCGGCGCGAGGGGTCGAGGGCCTGCTGCTCTCGCCGCACCGCACCGGCGGGATGCCGGAGGCGTTCCGGGAGATCGGCCGCATGGTCGTGGCCGACCTCGAGCTCGTGCTCCAGGGCCTGCCGCCGATGGTCTGCCGGCGGGCGGAACGCGAGACGGTCCGGCGGCTGCGCAGCCGCCCCATCGATCAACCGGAGTGATCGGCTACGCGGCACGCCGCGCCCCGATCGCGGCGTCGTCGGCGCCCAGCGCGCGTCGGTAGCCATCGGCGAGGCGCCCGAGCGAGCGCTCCCAGGTGCGCTCGCGGACGGCCTCGAGCGCGCGCTGGGCGAGGCGCTGCCGCAGCAGCGGCGCCTGCGCGAGGTCGAGAAGCGCTTTCGCCAGCGCATCGGCGTCGGGCGGGCGCAGCAGCCCCGTGACGCCGTCCTCGACGATCGAGCACGGCCCGCCCTCCGCGACCGCCACGAGGGGCAGGCCGCTGGCCTGGGCTTCGAGGAGGACCTGCCCGAACGTGTCGGTGCGGCTGGCGAAGAGGAAGAGGTCGGCGCCGGCGTAGGCGCGCGCGAGGGCGTCGCCTTCGAGCCAACCCAGGAACGTCGCGTGCTCCCCGAGCCGCTTGCGCAGGGCGCCCTCCTCCGGGCCGCCGCCGGCGAGGCAGAGGTGCAGGCGCGGCTCCTTGGCGCGGGCGGCGAGGAACGCGTCGGCGAGGAGGTCGGCCCCCTTCTCGCGCGTCAGTCGGCCGACGTAGAGCACGGTGAGGTCGCCGGGCAGCGCGGCGGCATCGCGCTTCGCGGGTGTGAAGCGCTCGAGGTCGACGCCGCGGTCCCAGCGGTCGATGCGTTCGGCGTCGATGCCCATGCCGCGCAGGACGTCGTCGGAGGCCGGGCTCGGGCTCAAGACGACGCGGCACTGGCCGTAGAACGCGCCGATGGCCGCGCGGGCGATGAACTCGAGCCTCGGATCCGCGGCGCGCAGGCCCGCGTACGCGGCCAGCTCGGTGTGGTAGGAGCCGAGCACCGGCAGGTCCATGACGCGCGCGATCACGGTCGCCGCGACGCCGGCCGGGCCCGGGCTGCACAGGTGCACGAGGTCGTAGCGCCCCTCGGCGAGCGTCTCGACGATGGCCGGCAGGCTCGGCACGCCGACCTTGAGCCCCGCGTAGAACGGGATGTCGACTTCGGCGACGGCGCTCAGCCGGCGGTCGACGCTCGCGTCGGTCCCCACGACCTCGACGTCGAAGCCGGGCACGCCGCGCTCGCGGATCTCGTCGAGCGTGTGGGTGACGCCGTGCATGCCCCCGACCGCGTCGGCCACGAGCGCGACGCGGGGCCGCTCGCCCTCGCGCTGGACGAGCTTGCCCTTCTCGCGGCCGAGGAAGGCGGCGGCGGGCGCGTACGGGATGGCTGCCACGCAGGCGTCGAAGAGGCCGGCAGCGGCGGCACCGAGGTCGCCGTTCAGAGAGGTTGCGGCCAGGACGCCATCGACCGCGCCGGCGAGCTTGCGCTCGTGGGCCCGCCGCGCGCGGCGGAAGAGGTCGGCGTGGCTGAAGTCCTCGTGCTGGAGCAGCTCGAGCAGGTCGCGCTCGCCGAGCCGCAGCTCGACCGCGTCGAGCCACGCCCGCAGCAGCGCGCGGGCGTCGTCGGGGCTGAGGTCGGCGCCGATCGCGCCGCGCCGGGCGTCGCCCTCGCGCATGAGCCGCTCGACCATGGTCAGCACGGCGCGGGGGTCGGGCGCCTGGTCGCCGTCGCCGCGACCGAGGGCGCGGATCGCGAGCGCCATCGCGCTGTGCGCCCACTTCGCCGCGCTGCCCTGCTCGCCGCGAGCGCACGCGCGCCCGGCGCGGACATGGGCGAGGTACTCGTGCCAGGTGTGGGCGACCGGCGTCTCGGTGAACGTGCGGCCGATGTCGATGCCGGCGTGGTCGTCCGAGCCGCCGACGCCGGTGCCGCCGTGCGTCTCGATGTAGACGGCTGCGGGCGCGTTGAGCTCGCGGGCGCGCGAGCCGTTGCGGGTCTCCCAGACGCCGAAGAGCTGCGCGAGACGCCGCCGGTGGCGCGGCGTGAGCGGGGCCTCGACGGCGTAGAACGGGTGCGCGAGCGCGCAGGCGATCTCATGGTCGTGCAGGTACTCGGCGACCTGCTCGATGTCGTCGGCGTGCGCCTGCAGCCACTCGTGGTCGTCGGCGGTGATGCCGTAACAGAGGACGTGGACCGCCTGCGGCTCGCCCTTGAACCACGCGGTCAGCTCCTCGGACACGAAGACGTCGGGCCGGTCGGCGATGAGCTGGACGCCGGCGATCGTGTCGTGGTCGGTGATCGTGACGAAGTCCATCCCTCGCCTCTTGGCGAGCACGTAGACCTCGTCCGGCGGGGTGGCGCACTCGGGCAGTCCGAGCGCGCGTTGGACCCCGAGCTTCGACAGCTCCGAAGCGGTCGAGTGGCAGTGCAGGTCGACCCTGCTCGTGGCGCGAACGTTCATCTCGCCTCAACAGATTCACCTGCAAAACG
>DATFRW010000311.1:0-9893 GCA_035262945.1 Solirubrobacteraceae bacterium | reverse complement strand
CTTCCACAATCGGGGCGCCCGGATTTGAACCGGGGACCTCACCGACCCGAACGGTGCGCGCTACCAGGCTGCGCCACGCCCCGAAGAGGGTTCGATTCTAGCTGGGCGCTCCGGCCACGGCCTTGAAGTAGCGAACCGCGAGCGCGGTGATCAGGGTCTGGAACGCGGCCTCGACCGCCGTGCCCTCGTGTTCGGCCCAGCGCGCGAGCCCAACGCGCTCGATCTCCTCGCTCTGGGCGAGAACGTCGTCGACGAGGTCGGGGTAGCGGTCGCAGAAGTACGCGCCGATCGAGTACAGGCTCGAATCGGTCAGTCCCTGCAGGAACGCTTCGCCGTCGGGCGGGGCGGGTGTCAACCGCCGCCCAGGATGCTTCCGCCGCCGGTCACGGTCTTGACCGTATCGTCAACGGCGCCGGTGACGCCGTTGACGGTGTCGTTGACCGTGCCGGTCGCCCCGTCGAGCGTCCCGTTGACGGCGCCGGTCGTGTCGGACACCGCCCCGTTGACGGTCTGGACGGCATCGTTGACCGGCTGCGGCGCGTTCGGGACCGTCGGCACCTGCACCGTCGGCAGCTGCGGCGCCGGCAATTGCACGCTGGGGGTATCGGTCGTGCTCGTCGATCCAGTGGGGAGCTTGTCGGTCACGCTGCGCGTCGTCTTGCTCACCGGGTCGTCGCCGCCGCCGGAGGGTGAGGACGACGACGGCGAGGACGAGGGCGAAGAGGAGCCGCCGGCGGGTGCCGGCCGCGAGGGCGCCGCACCGCTCGGCGTCGGCGCCGAGCTGTGGACGCTCGACGCCGACCCGCCACGGTGGCGCTTGCTGACGTGCGTGCCCGACGACGCCGGCCGGCGAGGCGTGGAGCTCGTCGTCGTACTGAGGGTCTGGCGGTCGGCCACGGTGCGTAGCGAAGCCGGCGTCGTCCGCGCGGCGATGGCCGGCGCATCGGCGCGCGCCTCGGGCGCTGCGCTCCCGCTGTGCGGCTGAACCGCGTCGACCCCGACGCCGGCCACGAGCAGCGCTGCGGCTGCGGCCGCGGCCTTCACCCACGCACCGCCCGTGGGCTCCGCGTAGTGCGCCGCGGCGGACACCATGTCGCCACCCGACCCACCACCCGCGACCCAGCGCCGCAGGACCGCCGGCAGCGGCAGCAGCGCCGCGATCTTCTCGCGCACCGAGCGCCGCCGCTCGAGGCTCGCCGGATCGAACCCGGCGGCTAGCGCGGCGCGCCGGCACGGCTGGCAGTAGGAGACGTGGCGGGCCATCTTGCGCTGGTCGCGCACGCCGACGCGGCCGCCGTCCGCGCCCGCGATGATCGCGTGGATCCGCTTGCACCGCTCGCCGGAGACGAGCTCCTCGTACTCCTCGGCGAGGCGGCGGCGCGCGCGGAACAGCGTCGACTCCACCGACGCGCGCGTCATGCCCAGCCGCTCGCCGATCTGGCGGTAGCTGAGGCCCTCGAGCTCGCGCATGACCAGGATCTGGTGGTGGGCCTCGGAGAGGCCGCCGAAGGCGCCGCGCAGGTGGTCGAGCGCCATGCGGGTGTCGACCGCGGCGTCCGGCGTGGGTCCACTGCTCACGAGGTGCAGGCGCTCGCCGCCCTCGTCGGCGTCATAGGAGATCTCCTCGGCGCGCTTCGAGCGCCGGAATGCGTCGATGCAGGCGTTCTTGGCGATCTCGTAGATCCACGGCTTGAACGCGATATCCGTGTCGGTGGCGCGCATGCGCCGCAGCGCCGACATGAACACGTCCTGCGTGATGTCCTCGGCGCGGCCGTGGTCGCGCACCATGCCGTAGACGTACGCGCCGATCCGGCGCTGATAGCTGCGGTACAGCCGCTCGAAGGCGAGGTCGTCCCCCGCCCGGACGGCAGCGACCAATGCCTGGTCCTCAGGATCTGGCCCGCCGCGCGGTGTCGCGGCGGATGCGGCGGCTAGCGTGGCTATGGTCCCCTACTCCCTCAAGGTTCGGCGCTCTCCCGCCCTCCCGGCGGGCGCACCGTCTTGCGAACATTAGTGTTTATTTGAGCAACTGACAAGCTGACCCAACGAATGTGCGATGGCTGCCTGCGCCGACATCCTCGCCCACCTCGAAGAGCTGCTGGACCCGAGCGCCTATGACGACTACGGGCCCAACGGCCTACAGGTACCCGGACGCGACGAAATCCAGACGATCGTGACCGGGGTCAGCGCCAACGCAGAGCTCTTCACGCGCGCGCGTGAAGAAGGCGCCGACCTCGTCCTGGTTCATCACGGACTGTTCTGGCAGGGGCCGCCGCGCCCCCTCGACCGGCCCGCCAAGCGCCGCCTGCAACTGCTGTTCGATGCCGACATGGCGCTGGTCGCCTACCACCTCCCGCTCGACGGACACCTCGAGGTCGGCAACAACGCGCTCCTCGCGCGGAGGCTCGGCGCGCGCGACCTCGCGCCCTTCGCGGCACACAAGCGCGCGACGATCGGCGTGCGCGCGAGCTTCGGCGTCGACGGCATCAGCCCCGCCGAGCTCGTGGCGCGCGTGCGCGACGCGACCGACCGCGAGCCGCTGGCCTTCACCGAAGGGCCGGACCCGGTCCGCACCATCGGCATCGTGTCCGGCGCCGGCGCCGACCACCTCGAGGAGGCGATCGCCGAGGGCCTCGATGCGTTCGTCACCGGCGAGCCGATCGAGCGCGCGATGGCCCGCGCGCGCGAGGCCGGCGTGCACTTCGTCGCGGCCGGCCACTACGCCACGGAGACCTTCGGCGTCCGCGCCCTCGGCGACCGCCTCGCGGAGCGCTTTGGCGTGCGTCACATCTACGTCGACGTCCCCAATCCGATCTAGCAAAAAGCGGTCGTTCGTCCGCTCTGAGCGACCGTTTAGGCACATTTAGTTGTGGGCGTCCGAAACGAGCGCTATACGTAGCGAACGTCGCAAACCCACAGGAGGTACCAGCCCCCGATGGCAATTCACCTGACGCCCACAGAGCTCGCACGCGAGACCGGCCTCGAGCGCCGGGACGTGATCTCGAAGTGCATGGAGCTGGGCGTCCCGATCTTCCAGGGCAGGATCGACAAGACTCTCTTCGTGGCGAGCCTCGGGGAGGCGACCAAGTCGCCGCAGGCCGCCATCAGCACCACCGCGTAGCTTCCGTTTGACACCCTGTCGCGCCGCCGGCGCGACCCGCATAGAATCGCCCTCCACCCGCAGGAACGTTCCGAGGAGGGAGAGCGATGGAGGCCGGGACCGCCGCCGCCCGTTCAACGGGCTCAAAGACGATCGCCGACCTGCTGCCGCGTGCGGCAGAGCAGTTCGCTGATCACGTAGCGCTGCGCCACAAGGTCGATGGCGAGTGGCGCGATGTCACCTACGCCGAGGTGGGCGAGATCGTCCGCGAGATCGGCCTGGGCCTCATCGACATCGGGATCGCTCCGGGCGAGCGCGTGTCCCTGCTGTGCAACACGCGCCCCGAATGGACCTACTGCGACTTCGCGATCAGCGGGGCCGGAGGCGTCGTCGTGCCGATCTACCCGACGAACTCCCCTGAGGAGTGCGAATGGGTGGCCGGCAACTCCGAGTCGGTCGCGATCATCTGCGAGGACGCGTCGCAGGTGGCGAAGATCCTCGCCGTCCGCGAGAACCTTCCGGCGCTGCGCACGATCGTCGTGATCGACCCCGCGGGCGACACGGCGGACGCGATCCCGCTCGACGAGGTTCGCGAGCGCGGCCGCGGGCGCGACGATGCCGAGCTCGAGGCGCGCATCAACGCCGTCGGCCACGACGACCCGTTCACCTTCATCTACACGTCGGGCACCACGGGGCCGCCGAAGGGCTGCGTCCTCACCCACGGCAACTACCGCGACGTCGTGACGATGCTCGAGTCCGCCGGGGCGATCCAGGAAGAGGAGACCACCTACCTCTTCCTCCCCCTCGCGCACGCCTACGCGCTGCTCATCCAGCTCGTGAACTTCGACGTGGGGACGACGATCGCGTACTACGGCGGCGACACGCTGCAGATCGTCACCGAGCTGCAGGAGACCCGCCCGACCTACCTGCCAAGCGTCCCGCGCATCTTCGAGAAGATCTACACGCTCGCGCTCGGGTCACAGCCGCCGGAGGTTGCGGAGAAGATGCAGGCGGCGGCCGCGCTCGGCGTCAAGGTCCGTGACATGCAGGCGCGCGGCGAGGAGGTTCCCGCCGCGCTGCGGGGCCCGTTTGCGGAAGCCGAGGAGCAGCTGTTCAAGAACGTGCGCGCGATCTTCGGGGGCCGGGTGCGCCAGGCGGTCAGCGGCGCCGCGCCGATCGCCAAAGAGATCCTCGAGTTCTTCTACGGCTGCGGCGTGCCCGTCCTCGAGGGCTACGGCATGACCGAGACCGCGACTGTGGCGACGTACTCGACGATCGAGCACCACCGCTTCGGCTCGGTCGGACGGGCGCTGCCAGGCGTCGAGGCGCGCGTCGCCGAGGACGGCGAGCTGCTGCTCAAGGGCGCCAACATCTTCCAGGGCTACTACAAGAACGACGACGCGAGCTTCGGCGCGATCGTCGACGGCTGGCTCCACACCGGCGACCTCGGCTCGATCGACGAGGACGGCTACATCTCCATCACCGGCCGCAAGAAGGACATCATCATCACCGCGGGCGGCAAGAACCTCACGCCGGCCAACCTCGAGAACGACATGAAGCAGTCGCGGTGGGTCTCGCAGGCCGTGATGCACGGCGATCGCCGTCCCTACCCGGTCATGCTCATCACGCTCGACGAGGACGAGATCGTCCCCTGGGCCAAGCAGCAGGGCATCGAGGACACGTCGATCGCGGCGCTGGCGGGTGACGAGCGCGTGCGCGCGCTCGTCCAGGAGGTGCTGGACAAGGCCAACGCGCGCTACGCGCAGGTCGGGCAGGTCAAGAAGTTCTTCATCCTCGACCACGACCTGTCGCAGGAGACCGGCGAGCTCACGCCGACGCTGAAGGTCAAGCGCAACGTCGTCTACGACAAGTACGCAGACAGCTTCGACGAGCTCTACAGCGGCGGCGGCGCCGGCTGAACCGTCCAGCGCCGCCGCCCCGCGGGGGGTCGTTCAGTCGATACCGGGGATCGGGTGGTTGGCCCGGAACGTGTCGTCCGGGTCGACCAGCGTCTTGACCGCCCGCAGCCGCCGGTAGGCCTTCTCGGGGTAGGCGCAGCGGGTGTCGACGGAGCGCTCGGTGAAGTTCAGGTAGCGGTTGCCCGCGTCCCACTCGCACAGCGCGCCCTTGACGACGTCGACGTGGGCGTCGATGGCCTCGGCGGTCTCCTCGTCCGGCGCCATGCCGACCGCGTAGAACGCGAAGTCGCCGTCGAGCTTGGCCAGCGCGCCGTGGTGGTCGGCGTCGCGGGCCACCGCGCCGCCGAGGTGGCGCAGCTCGACCATCAGCAGCGGCGAGTCCGAGCCCGGCCCGGCGACCCTGACGAGCTCATCGATCGCCTCGGGCGGCAGGATGTCGAACATGGCGCCGTCGCCCGTCGCGGGCACCGGCTCGGGCGGATCCATGTGCAGCTGCAGCAGCGCCGCCGGCCCGATCATCGAGAACGTGTCGATCTCGGGGCCGAGCGCGCGAAGGGCCGCGATCGCCTCGGCACCGCCGGCCTCGTCGCCGGCGTACGCGCCGTCGATGACGACCAGGTTGCGGCCGCGGACGGGCTCGGGGATCTCCGGCAGCGGCGGGACCTGGAGGATGCGCGCGGACGTCGTGATCTCGTCGGGCGCGGTGGTCGTCCACTCGCGCCAGGCGCGCAGGACCTCGCGGGCGCGCTCCCACGGGAAGACGAGCATCCCGGCGTACACCTCCTCGAGCGGGTAGAGCTCGAGCTCGATCGCGGTCACGACCCCGAAGTTGCCGCCGCCGCCGCGCAGCGCCCAGAACAGGTCGGCGTCGTGCTGGGCGTCGACCAGGCGCACGCGGCCGTCGGCCGTGACGATCTGGATCGCGGTGACGCTGTTCGCGGCGAGGCCGTACTTGCGGGCCAGCCAGCTCAGGCCGCCGCCGAGCGAATAGCCGACGACGCCGACGTCGTGCGACGAGCCGGCCAGCGCCGCGAGCCCGTGCTCCGACGCCGGGACGGCGACGTCCGCCCACAGCGCGCCGGCCTGGGCGCGGGCCCGCCGGGCGTCGGGATCGATGTCGACGGTCCGCATGCGGTGCGTGCGGACGAGGATCGTGTCGTGGAGGGTCGCAATCGCGGCCGCGTTGTGGCCGGTGCCCTGGGCGGCGACCTTGAGCCCGCGCTCGCGGGCGAAGTCGACGACCGCGACGACGTCGGCGATGGTCTCGGGCTCGGCGACCGCGACGGGACGCTGGTCGACCGCGAGGTTCCACGCCTGCCGCGCGCTGTCCCAGGCGACGTCGCCCGGAACGGTCAGCGCGCCCGTCAGGCGCCCCCGAAGCGCGCTGAAATCATGCGCGGTAGTGGTAGTGCTGTACATCCTCTGCCCCCTGAGGTTCGTAATCGAGTCGGCGAGCATCCTGCCGATGCCCGCTGGGCGCGCCCATCAAGGAGGCCCCCTACCGCGGGTGCGGTAAACCCCACCGCCCATACCTTTGGGGCGGGTGCCATAACCTGGGGGCGTGCGCACCGACCCGACCGACACCGGCGGGCTCTTCGTCGGCCGTCGGCCGGGGACCGCTCCCACCCGCTACCGCACGCCGCCGGACGTCCTCAGCGCGCGCCGGCAGCGGATCGACGGCCTCGTCGCGCTCGCCGTCCTGGTCCTGATGGTGGTGCTCAACCTGCTGTTCTGGGGGCCGATCCCGGCGCTCGCGCTCTGGGTCGCCTCCCAGGTGCAGTATCAGACCGACTCGGTGTCGATCGGGATCTTCCTGGGCTTCGTGTTCATGCTGGCCGCGCTGTTCGGCGGTCTGGCGGTCATCAAGCGGCTGGACGGCTTCTGGATCCTCGCCCGGCGCGCCGCCGGGCACGATCAGCGCGGCGGAGTCATCGCGCGCGTGTTCGGCGTCACCGCCGTGATCGGCGGAAGCGCGTTCACGTTCTGGCTGGTGTTCATCGGCGGGCTCGGGTCCACGCTCGCGCCGCGCTGAGGCGATGTTCCGCCACTACCGGCAGTTCGAGGGGATGACCCCGAGCGAGGTGTCCGAGGACCTCCGCGCCCAGGCCGACGAGCGCAGGCGGCGGGCGCTCGCGCGCGTGGACGCGATCGACCTCAGCGCGACGACGTGGCCCGAGTACCCGCCGCCGACCGTCGTCAACGCGATCACCTACGCCGCGCGCCGCGGCCTGCATCGCTACCTCGACCGCCACGCGAACCAGCTGCGCTCCGAACTCGCCCACGCGCTCGACATCGAGCCCGAGCGGCTGGTGGTCGGCGACGGCGCGGCGCAGCTGCTCGGCGCGGCGGCGCAGGCGCTGCTCGAGCCGCTCGACGAGCTCATCACGCCGTGGCCGTCCTACGGCCTGTACCCGGTCATGGCCCGCCGCGCCCGTGGGCACGCGGTGCCGGTCCCCGGCTTCGGGGCCGAGCCGATCCTGCGGGCGGTGAACGAACGCACGCGGCTCGTCGCCGTGTGCAACCCGAACGACCCGACCGGCGAGCTCATGCGCGTCGACCAGCTGAGGTCGCTGCTCGCGGCGCTTCCGGAGCGGGTGGTCGTGCTGCTCGACGAGGCGCTGCGCGACTTCGTCGACGCCGAGCCGCGCGACGCGGCGCTCGCGCTCGTCGACGAGTTCCCTCGCCTATTGGTGTTTCGCACCTTCTCGAAGGCGTGGGGCCTGGCGGGGCTGCGCGTCGGCTACGCGGTCGGCGGCCCCGGCGCGGAGCCGCTGCTCGCGCAGCTCGAGCCCGAGCTCGGCCTCAACGAGCTGGCGCAGGCCGGCGCTCTGGACGCACTGCGCCACGCGTCAGGCGTGGTCGCGGGGCGCGCGGCGACCGTGGCCGCCGAGCGTTCCCGGCTGCTCGCCGCGGTGCGGGCCCTCGGCTTCGAGGCGGCCCCCAGCCAGGCGAACGTGCTGTGGCTGCGCGCGGCCGACGTCGACGGCGGCGAGCTCGCTCGCCGCCTCCAGCGCGACGGCGTGATCGTGGCGCCCGGCGCCCCGCTCGGTGACGGTGACCGCGTGCGCGCGGCGATCCACGGCCGCGAGGCCGGCGACCGGCTGCTGCGGGCGCTGGAGCGGTCGGGCTAACCACACCCCGCCTTCGGGGGATGGCCTCGCTGTGCCCGCGCCGGGTCGGTCGTAGGGTCGTTGCATGAGCAAGATCCTTCGCCGCATCAAGCGTCACCGTCGTGCACAGAGCCGCCGGCCGCGGTCGCGCGCCGGGGTTCTCTCGTTCGCCTACTAGGAGCGGACGCGCAGCTCGCGGCTCGTGCCGCGGACGTGGGCGAAGTTGTCGCGTGGCAGCACGACGACGCGGTAGGTCCCGGCGCGGCGCACCGTGAAGCGGTAGCGCGAGCGCGCCCCGCGCAGCGCCGTGACGCCGGCGCGGCGCACGGTGACCCAGCGCCCGCTCGGCGAGCGCTTCTGCAGCGACGCGCGCCCGCGCGGCACGGCCGGGCTCGCCGAGCCCTGAAGCCGCTTGCGACCGCCCGAGAGGCGGCTCACGCGCAGGCCGACGCGGAGTGCGTTTCGCACCTCGATGACCGGGCTGGCCGCGACGATCGACGTCCGCGTCGTCAGCCGCAGGCGCGCGACCGCCCACAACGGCCCCACGCTGAACGAGAAGCGCCCGCTGCTCGCTGCCCGCTTCGTACCCACCAGGTAGTAGGGGCCGGTGAAGGGGAAGTCCTGGCGCTCGAGCGCGACCGTCGCGCCGCCGACGCCTGACCCGGTTATGCGCCCGCTGACCGTCGTCGAACCGCTCCATGACGCCGGGTTGGGCGACGCCGACGCGGTGATCGCGCGCGGGTTGCGCTGCGTGGTGAAGGTGCGGTCGCGCCCGCGGGCGACGCCCGCGTCGTTGGTGGCGACCAGCCGGTAGTGGTAGCGCGTGTTCACGCGCAGGCCGCCGACCGCCGCGGAGACCGCCGTGCCGTTCTGGCCGCTGCCGGCGCTCGCCTCGGCGGTGCGACTGCCGTAGCCGGTGGTCGTCCCGAATTCGAAGTGGTAGGTCGTCGCGCGCCCGTTGGGGTCCACGGTGCCGGTGAGCCGCGCTGCGGTGGGCGCGACATCGCGCGCCGCGCCCGTGCTCGCGCCCGGCGGGCCCGATTGGAGGGTGCGGAACGTGCGGTCGGCGCCGGCGACGCCGTCCGCGACGAGCCGATAGTGGTAGGTGGTGTCTGGTGTCAGGCCGGTGAGGTCGGCGCGCGCCTCGGTGCCGGTGGCCACGGTCGTCGCGGTCTGCAGGCCGTAGCTCGTCGACGTGCCGTAATCGAACTGGTACGTGGCCCCCGCGTCGACCGTCCCGGTGACGGTCGCGGTGGTCGGGCCGATGTTCGTGGCGCCGCCCGTCGTGAGGACGGCGGCGGCAAGCGCGATCAGGAGGCGCATCGACCCGCAAGACACGCGAGCGAGCGCGGAGTTGCGCTACCGGGTAAGCCCGCGGCATGACCATCGCCATCGTGATCGCCATCTGCGTCGTCCTGCTGATCCTCGCGTTCATCGCGCCGCGCCTCTCGCGCTACCCCGAGCGCGGTGTCGAGCGGACCTACGGCGCCGGCGGGCGCGTCGCGGGCAAGGCGCCCGGACGTCTCGGGACCTGGCTGCGCAAGCCGTTCGACGGCGCCAACAAAATGACGCGCAAGAGCGCTTCGACCGGCCGCCGCGGCCGCGCGAAGGTGGAAGACAAGCTGTAGCTACTCGGCCGACTGACGCAGCAGCGCGCCGGTCGTCTGCTCGAGGATCTTGCGCCAGGCGCGCGTGCGCTCCTTCTCCGCGGAGAAGTGCTTGACCACCTTGCGCACGCGCGTCGCCGAGATCTCGATCCCGTGG
>DATFRW010000310.1:0-2563 GCA_035262945.1 Solirubrobacteraceae bacterium | reverse complement strand
GTACGGCGCGCCGCCGTAGGTGAGCAGGCCCGCGTAGTCGGGCTTCTCGCCGTACTGCCGCCAGCGCTCGAGCGGGTCGATCACGGACTGATTGTCGCCTGCCGGGAGCGCAGGCGCTCACGGACGAGCCGCTCGGCTTCGCCGGCTGCGCGCGGATGCGAGCCGACGCCGGCCAGGAAGGTGGTCTTGTCGAGCGCGAACAGGCGCGCGTCGCCGAGCGCGGTGACGGTCGCCGTGCGCGGAACGTCGCGCAGGAGCGCGAGCTCGCCGAAGCCCTCGCCGCGGCCGAGCCGCCGCAGCTCGCGGCCGCCCGCCGCCGCCTCGAGCTCGCCTTCCGCGACGACGTAGAACCGGTCGCCGCGTTCGCCCTCCCGCACCACCGTCTCCCCGGCGGCGACGTGCGTCTCCACGAGCCCGTGTGCCAGCGCCTCGAGCTGCGGCGCGCCGAGCGGCGCGAACAACGGCAGCGAGCGCAGGAGCGAGATCTCGACCACCGGCACCGGCGCGCGGCGGTCGATCTCCGCCAGGCGCCTAAATGTGGCGAGCACCGCGAGTGGAAGGAGGAGCCCGACTCCGGCGACCGCCCAGCGCGCGCCCGCGAGCGCGACCAGTAACGGGGTCAGCAGCGAGCCGACTGCGAGCGCGGCGGCCGAGAGCCCTTCGAGGACGCCGAAGACGCGCGCGAGCACGTCCGCCGGGACCGTGCGCTGAAGCAGCGTCCGGCCGGCGACGTCGAGCAGCGACCGTCCCGCGCCCGCGACCGCGAGCAGCAGCAGCGCAGCGAGCGCGCTCGGCCAGGCGGCCAGGACCGCGAACGCCGCGCCCCAGACGGCGACGCCGGCGATCACCGGGGGCAGCAGCCGGCGGCGCCCGATCAGCACCATCGTCGCGGCGATCCCGGCGACTCCACCGGCGCCGAAGGCCGCGTTGAGGTAGCCCGCCCCGGGCCCGCCGAGGTCGAGCACCGAGATCGCGAGCACGACGTAGAGCACGTCGAGCGCGCCGATCGCGACGTACTGCGCGCCGAGCAGCCCCACCAGCACGCGCGCGGCCGGCTCGCGCTCGAGCAGGCGGAAACCCGCCAGCGCCTCCTCGACCCGCGGCCGCGCATCGCCGGCGGGCGCGGGCCCGTGTACGGGCACGACGAGCAGCGCCGCCGCCGCGACGACGGCCGTCATCACCGCGAAGACCGTGCCCGGCGAGCCGACCGCCAGCAGCACGCCCGTCGCTGCCGGGGCGACGAGGACGCTCACGCTCTCGATCCAGCCCGAGAGGACGTTCGTGGCCGTAAGCTCCTCGGGCGTGCGGGCCAGCGCGGGCACGAGGGCCGACTGCGCGGGCCGCGGGATCGTCATGAGCGTGGCGGCGACAGTCGCGAGGGCGTAGGCCAGCAGCGGCGGGGCGCCGGCGAGGAGAGCGGCTGCCGTGGCGCCCAGCGCGAGCGTCTGTCCCGCGTAGGCTGCCGCGAGCACCCGCCCGGGCGCGTGCCGGTCGGCCAGCATCGCCGCGAACGGCGCGAAGATCGCTGCCGGGGCGAGCTGTACCGCCGCGACGAGCCCTGCGGTCGTCGCGCCGCCGTGCTCGTATGCGTAGACGAGCATGGCGATCCAGACGCTCCACTCGGCGGCGGTGAAGCCGCCGAAGGCCAGCTCGACGCGCCGCAGCTCGCGACTGCGGCAGACGTCGCCGAGGACGGCCGCCGCGCTCACGAGTGGCGCTGCAGCCGCTCGGCCGCCGCCTCACGGATCACGCGGTCGAGCGCCGGGTACCGCTCGACGAGCCGGGCGAGGACGCCTTCGGGGAAGACCAGCAGCCGCAGCGGCGAGGTCGCGAGGACCGACGCCAGCCGCGGATACGCGTAGCCGGCGCCCCACTCGAGCGCGCCGAGCTCGCCGAAAAAGTCGCCGCGTCCGAGCTCGCGGGCCTGCTGGCCGTCGACGGTGACCGTCACCGTTCCCTCGACGATCACGAAGAACTCCGCGCCGAGGTCCCACTGCTCGATCACCGGCTCGCCCGCCGCGATCTCGCGCAGCGACGCGCGCGCCGCGACCTGCGCCGCCTGGCCGGGCTCGAGGCCCGCGAAGAGCGGCAGCTCGCGCAGCGACGGCAGGTCGGCCTGCGGCAACCCCGGCCAGGCGCTGACGATCGTGGGGTGCCGTTCGCGCGCGGGCTCGGGCGCCTCCGGCTCCGCCGTCTCCAGGAACGCCAGCACCGCCTCGACGTCCTCGGGCGTGCTCTGGTGGTTGAGCACGCACATCCGGAGCGCGAAGCGGCCGTGCAGCCGCGTGGTCGAGATCAGGCCGATGCCGCTGCGCTCGAGCGCGGAGACGAGCCCTGCGTTGGCCGCTTCGTCGAGGTCGCGGCGGCGGAAACAGACGACGCCGAGCGACGGCGGCGCCATCAGCTCCAGCGCCTGGCTCTCCTCGACCCGCCGCGCCGCCGCGGCTGCGACCGCGAGCGACCGCCGGATCGCCTCCCGGAACGCCTCGAGGCCGAAGTAGCGGAGCGAGACCCAGATCTTGAGCGCGCGCGCCGAGCGGGTGAGCTGCAGGCCGAGGTCGCA
>DATFRW010000309.1:0-10172 GCA_035262945.1 Solirubrobacteraceae bacterium | reverse complement strand
GCGGTCGTAGAGGTTGACGTGCGTGAGCGCGGCCTCGCCGAAGTCAGTGCTCCAGCGGACCGGCTCGTCGGCCTCGACGCGGCCGCCGCCGTCCGGCGCCGCGACCGCGAAGCCGTGGTTCTGCGACGTGATCTCGATCTTCCCCGTCCGCAGGTCCTTGACCGGGTGGTTGGCCCCGCGGTGGCCGAACGGCAGCTTGTAGGTCTCGAGGCCGACCGCCTGGCACAGCAGTTGGTGGCCGAGGCAGATGCCCCACACCGGGCGGGTCCCGATGAGCTCGCGCACGGTCGCGACGACGTGGCCGAGCGCGGCGGGGTCGCCGGGGCCGTTGGCCAGGAACACGGCGTCGGGGTCGCCGGCGGTCAGCTCGTCGGCGGTCGCGGTGCAGGGGTGCAGCTGCACGCGCGCGCCGCGCGCGACGAGGTTGCGGACGATCGAGCTCTTGATCCCGGTGTCGATCGCCGCGATGAGCGGCCCGTCGCCGCCGCCGTGCTCGCTCATGGTCGCCGGCGTGACAGCGCGCACGAGGTCCTGGCCGGCCATCGGCGGCTCGGCGGCGATCCGCTCGCGCGCCTCGGCCTCGCTCACGCGGCCCGGGAACACGCCGCCGCGCATGGCGCCGGCGGTGCGGATGTGGCGCACGAGCGCGCGCGTGTCCACCTCGGTGATCGCCGGCACGCCGCAGTCGACGAGCCAGTCGAGCCAGCCGCGCTCGGCGCCCGGGGCGTCCTCGCGGTTGACCGCGGCACGCATGATGGCCGCCCGCGCCCACGGGCGCTCGGACTCCATCGCGTCGGCCGAGACGCCGTAGTTGCCGATGTGCGGGTAGGTGAACGTGATGAGCTGGCCGGCGAAGCTCGGGTCGGTCATCGACTCCTGGTAGCCGCTCATCCCGGTGGTGAACACCACCTCGCCGGTCGCCACCTCGTCGGCCCCGCACGCCTCGCCGTCGAAGCGCGCGCCGTCCTCGAGCAACACGTAGGCGGTCACGCCCGCACCACCGCGAACGCGCGCTCCCGGTAGGCGACGGCCCCGGCGGCGATGGTGAGCAGCACCCGGCCGCGGAGTCGCTGGCCGGCGAAGCAGCAGTTCTCGGAGCGGCTCTCATAGCCGTGCTCGCCGACCTCCCACTCGGCGCCGAGGTCGGCCAGGACGAGGTTCGCCTCCTCCCCCGGTCGCACGCGCGGCGCCGGGATCCCGAGCGGCTCCCCGCCGCTGGTCATGCGGTCCACGACGAGCCCGAGGTCGAGCACGCCGGGCTCGACGAGGTGCGTGTAGACGGCCGCGAACGCGGTCTCGAGGCCCGTGGTGCCCATCGGCGCCTGCTCGAACGGGACCTCCTTCTCGTCGCGCGCGTGCGGGGCGTGGTCGGTCGCGATGCAGTCGATCACCCCGGAGCGCAGCCCGTCGATCAGCGCCTGGCGGTCGGCCTCGGTGCGCAGCGGCGGGTTCATCTTCATCCGCGTGTCGAGGCCGCGCACGGCCTCGTCGGTGAGGCACAGGTGGTGCGGGCTGACCTCGCAGCTCACCTGCACCCCGCGGTCCTTCGCCGCCGCTACGGCGTCCACGGACTCGGCGCAGGACAGGTGCTGGAGGTGGATGCGGGCGCCCTCGTATCCGGCCAGCGCGCAGTCGCGCGCGA
This sequence comes from Solirubrobacteraceae bacterium, assembly GCA_035262945.1. Lineage (GTDB taxonomy): Bacteria > Actinomycetota > Thermoleophilia > Solirubrobacterales > Solirubrobacteraceae > JAOPZW01. The sequence continues at coordinate 8,530 of DATFRW010000309.1, read as the reverse complement.
CCATCGTCGACTCGCTCACGCTCGGGATGCCGGCCACGCCGAGCAGCGCGCTGACCTCCCCCTCGTGCATCGCCCCGCGGCCGCTGAGCGACGGGTCCTCCTCGTGGAGGGCGAGCAGCCCGCCGGCCAGCCGCTGGTACTGCAGCGCCTTGCGCAGGACGCCGGCGGCGACGACCGGCTTGCCGTCGTCGGTGAAGCCGATAGCGCCCTCGGAGCGCAGCTCGGCCATCTCGGTCAGCTCGGCGCCGCGCAGGCCTCGCGTGATCGACGCCATGAACGCTACGGGCACGCGCGCGTCGCGCTCAGCGGCGTCGCGCAGCGCCCGCAGCACCGGCGCGCTGTCGACGACCGGCTCGGTGTTCGGCATGGCGACCACGGCGCAGAAGCCGCCCGCGGCCGCCGCTCGCGTCCCGGTCTCGAGGTCCTCCTTGTGCTCCTGGCCGGGCACGCGCAGGTGCACGTGCGGATCGACGAACGCGGGCATGAGGTGCCGCCCTGCCCCGTCGACGACCTCCGCGCCGTCGGGCACCGTCACGCCCTTGCCGACGGCGGTGATGCGCCCGTCCTCGACGACGACGTCGAGCACGCGCTCCACGCCCTCGCGGGGGTCGACCACGTGGGCGCCCCGCACGACGAGCGTCGCGGCCCGGGCGTCGGGCCTGACCAGCGTCATGCCGGCGCCGGCTCGTGCACCGGCTCGCCCGTGCGGGCGCTCGCGAGGACCTCGTAGAGGACGGCCATGCGGACCACCACGCCGGCCTCGACCTGGGCGGTGATGACCGCCTGCGGCGAATCGACCACCTCCCCCGACAGCTCGACGCCGCGATTGACCGGGCCGGGGTGCATGAGCACCTGGCGCGGGTGCAGCCGGCGCCCGTTGATCTGGTACTCGTTGGCGTACTCGCGCAGCGTCGGCACGAACGCGTCGTCCATGCGCTCGTGCTGCATCCGCAGCGCGTAGACCACGTCGGCCTCCGGGAGGTCGTCGAGGGTGAAGCGCACGTCGCAGCCGAGCGCCTCGACCCCGCGCGGGATCAGCGTCGGCGGGCCGCAGACGGTCACCTGCGCGCCCATCTTCTGGAAGGCGAGGATGTTCGAGCGCGCCACGCGCGAGTGCAGGACGTCGCCGACGATCCAGATGTTCAGGCCGTCCAGGCCGCCGACGCGCTGGCGCAGCGTGTGGACGTCGAGCAGCGCCTGGGTCGGGTGCTCGTGCTTGCCGTCCCCGGCGTTGACGATCGCCGCCGGCGTCCACTTCGCCACGAGCGCCGCGGCGCCGGCCCAGGGCGTGCGGATGACGATCGCGTCGGGCTTGTGGGCGTTGAGCGTGAGGACCGTGTCCTTCAGTGACTCGCCCTTCTCGACGCTCGAGCCGCTCGCCGCGAAATTCACGACGTCGGCGCTCAGGCGCTTGGCCGCCAGCTCGAAGGACGAGCGCGTCCGCGTCGAGGCCTCGTAGAAGAGGTTGAGGACGGTCCGGCCGCGCAGCGCCGGGACCTTCTTGATCTCGCGGTCGGCGACCTCGGCGAACGACGCCGCGCGGTCGCAGATGCGCTCGATCGCGGCGCGGTCGAGGTCCTCGATCGAAAGCAGGTGCCTCATGCGACGACCTCCGCCGCTTCGGTGATGGTGACCTCGTCGATCCCGTCGAGCTCCTCGACGTGCACGTTCACGCGCTCGCCGCGCGAGGTCGGGAGGTTCTTGCCGACGTAATCCGGCCGCAGCGGCAGCTCGCGGTGGCCGCGGTCGGCGAGGACGGCGAGCTGCACGCGCGCCGGCCGGCCGTAGTCGAAGAGCGCCTCGATCGCCGCGCGCACGGTGCGCCCGGTGAAGAGCACGTCGTCGACGATCACGACCGTGGCCCCGTCGAGCGGGAAGTCGAGCTGCGTCGAGTGCACGACCGGCGCCTCGGCGTGGCGGCCGACGTCGTCGCGGTAGAAGGAGATGTCCAGCTCGCCGAGCGGGACCTCCGTCTCGAGGAGGTCGGTCAGCAGGGCTCGCAACCGGCGCGCCAGATGCGCGCCGCGCCGGTGGATACCGACGATGGCCAAGCGCTCGCGCTCGGGGTTCTTCTCGACGATCTCGTGCGCGATCCGCACGAGGGTTCGCCGCACGTCGTCGCCGTCGAGGACGACCTTGTCGTTGCTCATGGCTCCTTCCTGGCCTCACGGGACCGGGTTAAAGGGGCAGTGGCATGACCCTAGCAGCGCCGGGTGCGGAAGCCGCGCCACACTGCGCGGATGGGCGCCATCCGCTTCGGCCCGTCGGGCATGCCGTCGCACGAGAGCCCCGAGGCCGCGCTCGAGCTTCTCGCGGAGGGTGGCTACGACGCGTGCGAGATCGGGTTCGGCCGCGGTTTTTGGATGGACTGGCCGTTCGCGCAGCGGCTCGGCGAGCTGGCCCGCGAGGCGGGGATCGTGCTCTCGATCCACGCGCCGCTCGCCGCCTTCCCGGGGCACGTCGAGCGCGACAAGAAGTACCGGATGGCCGTCGGCATGCTCGACCACTCGGCCGGGATCGCGGCGGCCTGCGGCGCCGAGCTGGTCGTCATCCACCCCGGGTTCCTCCTCGGGCGCGCGCGCGAGGATGCGATCGCCGCGGTCGTCGAGCAGCTCGCCGACCTGCGCGAGCGCCTCGAGCCCAAGGGCCGCACCGTCGCGTTCGGCGTGGAGGTCATGGGCCGGGTCCGCGAGCTTGGGACGCTTGACGACGTCGTCGCGATCGCGTCGCAGCTGGCCTGGGTGCGCCCGGTCCTCGACTTCGCCCACCTGCACGCGGTGACCGACGGCGGCTACCTCGGCGTCGAGCCGTTCGCCGCCGCGCTCGCGGCGGCGGAGCGCGCGCTCGACGAGCCAGGCCTGCCGTTCCACATCCACTTCTCCGACATCAGCTACGCCAACCGCAACGAGAACCGGCACCTGCCGTACGGCGAGGGCACGCTGCGCGCCGAGCCGCTCGCCGAGGCGCTCGCACGCTTCGACCGCCCAGCCACGATCATCGGCGAGTCGCCCGACGAGGCTTCCAACCAGGCGATCCGCGACGTCCTGCTCGCGAACCGCTGAGGCTCAGGTCCGGTCGATCTGGAGCCGCACGGTGTCGCCGGGCTTCAAGCGCGACCCCGGCGACGGATCCTGGTCGGTCACCGTCCAGTCGCTCTCGTTCACCACGCCGAAGAACCCGCCGCCCTGGACGTCGGACTTCAGGCCGACGGTCTGCAGCTGCCCCAGCGCGTGGTCGAGACGCTGGCCGACGAGCGCCGGCACCGCGGTGCCCTGCGGCGGCTTGGCCACCCGGACGGTGCGCTCCTTGTACACGGGCTGGGCGCCCCCAAGGATCGCGATCAGCAACACGCCGGCCAGGAAGCCGCCGGCCCCGGCGAGGGCCATGCCGAGCAGCCCGTAGCGGCGCTCGCGCGGTCGTACACGGGTCGGCTCGCTCATGCGCGCGCCCTTTCTGCGTCGTAGCGGTGCAGCTCGGGCTCCCCCTTCTCGGGGAGCGGGACGTCGACGCTGTCGAAGTCGCGCGGCACCTCGGTGCGGTCAAAGATGGCACGCGCCTCGTCGCGGATCTCCCCGCCCGCGTAGCGCGTCGAAAGATGAGTGAGGACGAGCAGCCGGACGTCGGCGTCGCGGGCGAGCTCGGCGGCCTGGCGCGCGGTGGAGTGGCCGGTCTCGAGCGCGCGCTCGCGCTCCTCCTCGGTGAAGGTCGCCTCGTGGACGAGGACGTCAGCTTGGTGGGCAGCCACGCGCAGCATCTCGCAGGGCGCAGTATCGCCTGATAGGACGACCTTGCGGCCCGGTCGATCGGGGCCCACGACCTGCTCGGGCCGCACCCCGTCGACAACCTCTCCGCGCTGCAGGCGCCCGAAGTCGGGCCCGAAGGCGACGCCGAGCCGCGTCGCAAGCTCCGCGTCGAACCGCCCAGGACGTGGGTCCTCAACGATCGCGTACCCGAACGCGTGGCTGCGGTGGCGCACGTTGAACGCCGTGACCTCGTAGCCGTCGAACTCCACCGCCTCCCCCGCCTCGAGGTCGACGACCTCGAACGGGTAACGCAGGCGCCCGTAGACGATGCGCATGGCCCCCATGAGCGCCTCGGTCCCCGGTGGGCCGTAGACGGTCAGGGGCGACCGGCGGTCGCGGAGCTCGAAGGACTTGAGCATCCCGGGCAGCCCGAGCCAGTGGTCGGCGTGGTGATGCGTGAGGAACACCGCCTGCATGTCGGGCAGGCCGACGGTGCGCAGCAGCTGACGCTGGGTCCCCTCGCCGCAGTCGAAGAGCAGCCGGTCGCCGCCGCGCCGCAGCAGCAGCGCGGGCAGGCCGCGACGGGCCGTCGGCACCGAGCCCGCGGTGCCGGCGAAGAAGAGCGAGAGGTCCATGCCGGGGATCGAGGGTACCGCCGACCGCTGGCCTCGTTGCTACGGTCGCCCGCCATGCCCGAGATCCTCAAGGAGTTCCGCGCGTTCATCCTGCGGGGCAACGTCGTCGACCTCGCGGTGGCCGTCGTGATCGGCGCGGCGTTCACGGGCGTGGTCAATGCCCTCGTCCGCGACATCATCACGCCGCTGATCGCGGCGATCTTCGGCGAGCCCGATTTCGGCGATCTCGGCTTCACGATCAACGGCAGCCACTTCGCCTACGGCGACCTGGTCAACGCGGTGATCAGCTTCCTGCTCATCGCGACCACCGTCTTCTTCCTGGTGGTCAAGCCCGTCAACTACCTGATGGCGCGGCTGCGCACGGAGCCGGACGTCGACACGCCCACCCGCGGCTGCCCCGAATGCCTGAGCCAGATCCCGGTCGCCGCGACCCGCTGCGCCTTCTGCACCACCGTCGTGGTGCCGGTGCCGGCGGCATAAGGGCGACGCGCCCGGCGCGATTCGAACGCGCGACCTTCCGCTCCGGAGGCGGACGCTCTATCCACTGAGCTACGGGCGCCTTGGCGCTGCATCGTAATGGTTGACCCTCCCCACACGGGGTAAGGAGTCCATCGGAGGTGCCCCCTGTCCCCCCCGGGAGGTGAACCGGTGCGCATTGCGCAAGCATTCGCAGCGGCATTTGTCGCTGCCCTGCTCGGCGCGACCGCGGCCCAGGCCGCGACGCCCGAGCTGTCCCTGACCAACAGCAACCGACTTCAGGATCGCCGCGAAGTGGCGGCGGGCCAACGGTCCTATGCGGTCGGCTTCGAAGACGGCCGCTTCTACGCCAACGGCTGGCACATCACCGGCGAGATGGGCGGTGTCTGGACCCCACCGCTGAAGCTCGTCGACGGCGTGTGGTTCGGCATCGGCGACAACTGGATCGGGCCGGCCGAGAAGTTCTCCAGCGGCTACGGCTACACGCGCTTCGACCTGCCTGACACCGGTGGCCTGCAGCTGCAGCGCACCGACTTCGCGCCCGACGGCCACCGCGCCGTCCTCTTCGGCCTGAAGATGACCAACCCCGGCGCGAGCGACGTGTCGACCACCGTCAAGGTCGACGCGCACTCCGAGCTCATGGGCGCCTACCCATGGGGCTTCACCGGCGTGACGCCCAACGCCAGCGACAACCTCCCCGACAGCGGCGCGTTCGCCAACGGCGCGCTGCAGTTCACCGAGGACGGCGCGCTCCCCGGCGCGCCCGAGCACCACTACGCCGCCGTGGTCGCGTCGAACCAGCAGCCGGCGTCGGGTGAGGCGGCTGCCGGCGGCGGCGGCTTCTGGGGGCCGCAGCCCGGCCACCAGTGCACCGGCACCGAAGACCCCGCGCCCGCGCCCAGCGCCTGCGACGACGGCCCGTTCGGCAAGGGCACCGGCGGCGAGCTGCGCTACGCGGTGACCGTCCCGGCCGGAGGCAGCAAGACACTGTGGATCGCGGTCGCCGGCTCCGACAACGGCACGAGCGAGGCGCGCAGCGAGCTCGCGGCCGCGCTGAACGACCCGGCCGGCCAGCTCGCCGACAAGATCGCTTCGCGCGACGACCTGGCGCAGCAGTCGCAGGTCTCGCTGCCCGGCGATCGCCGTCTCCAGGACGCCATCGACTGGGGCAAGCAGAACCTGGCCGACCTCACGCAGACCGCGTCGAACCTGCAGGTCCGCTGGACCAACCAGGGCAAGCAGTTCCCGTCGCCCTCGGGCACGGTCCCGCACGTGCGCTTCTTCGGCGCCGGCTTCCCCGACTACCCGTGGCTCTTCGCCACCGACGGCGAGTACACGAACTTCGCCGCCGTCGCGCTCGGGCAGTTCGACGTCGCCAAGGACCACCTGCGCGCGCTGCGCGACATCTCCGACGTTCTCAACGATCGCTCGGGGATCGTCGTCCACGAGGCGGTGACCAACGGCTCGATCTGGTTCGGCCACGACTCGCAGAACGCGAGCGGGGTCAACGACTTCAACACCGACGAAACCGTCAAGTTCCCCAGCGCGGTCGCGCTCATCTGGCGCTGGACCGGTGACAACCGGTTCCGTGACGAGATGTACGACTTCGCCAAGCGCAACCTGCAGGTCGTCGATCGCAAGCTCGACGTCGATCGCGACGGGTGGCCCGAGGGATCGGGCAACGTCGAGCGCACGGGCATGGGGCCCGAGAAGCTCGACAACGGCGTGTACTACCTGCGCTCGCTGCTCGACCTCGCGGACATGGCGCGCTCCAAGCACGACGGACGCACCGCCGCCTGGGCGAGCAACCTGGCCCGCAAGCTCCAGCGCCAGTTCGAGAGCGCGTGGTGGGACGTGAGCGCACAGCAGTACGCCGATTCGCTCACCGACCCCGGCAACATCCAGTCGTTCCAGAAACACTGGATCGGGCAGGTGCCGATGGAGGCCGAGCTGACGAGCGGCGACACGGTCACCCCGGGCGTCGCCACGCGCGAGCACGGGACGACCGGGCTGGCCGGCCGCGAGACCTCGTGCTTCAGCGGAGACCGGCCGGGCAACCGCGGCCTGTTCCACACCGGCTGCGGCGGTGGCGCCGACGGGAAGGGCGACTTCAGCATCTTCTCGCTCGGCACCGGCATCCAGGCCGTCGGCGAGGGCAACTACGGGCGCCTCGGCGCTGATCAGCAGAAGCGCTACACGGACGCCGACGCCGAGACGATGTTCGGCGAGCCGGCGACCGGCGGCACGCCCGACGAGCAGCCCGGCGCGATGCCGGAGATCTTCCCGTCGGGGCCGCCCGCCGGCGCGACGGGCGGGAACCCCCCGAACATCGACCGCTGCTGGACCTGCCGCTCGATGTTCATGCAGGCCTGGGGCAACTACGGCACCGCCTGGTCGGTGATCCACCAGCAGCTCGGCGTGCGGCCGTTCCTCAACGAGGGCGAGCTGCAGGTCGTCCCGCAGGTGCCGCCCGGCGAGCCGAGCGTCGAGGGCACGAACATCCGGCTCGGGCGCGGCTCGGTCGACGTGTTCGCGTCGCACGACGGGGCGCAGTACACGACGAAGGTCGACGCCGGCGACGCCCCCGTGCGCGACGTGATGATCGGCCACACGCTCCCGCGCGACGCGAAGCCCACGGCGGTCGTCCTCGACGGCAAGCGCCTGAAGCACTACGACTCGCGAGTGACCAACCGCGGCCTGGAGGTCGCGGTCGAGGCGAAGGGGGGTCAGCGCCACACGCTGACGATCACCGCCTCATAGCCAGAGCATGCAGAGGGCCCGCCGTCCCCCGGCGGGCCCTCTGCCGCCGTGCGACCATGCGGTTGCGCTAGGCGGCCGGGAGGACGCCGTTGCGCGCGCCGGCGAGCACGCGCGCGGCCTCCACCCGGTTGTGGACGCCGAGGCGCTCGTAGATCGTCCGCACGTGGAACTTCACGGTGTTGCGCGAGATGAACAGCTGCGCGCCGATCGCGTCGTTGTCCATGCCGAGCGACAGCAGCTGCAGCACCTCGCGCTGGCGCGGGCTGAGCTGCACGAGCGGGTTCGACGACGCCGAGGCCTGCACGTGGCGCAGCCATCCGGCGGGAAACACCGCGTGGCCGGCCACAACCTGGGCGAGCGCGGCCACGATCTCGACTCCCGCGTTCGTGCTCAGTACCACGCCGTCGAGCTCGCCCTCGCGCGCGGCGACGCTCAGGACCTCGTCGAGGGAGTCGGCCAGGACGACGATGCGCAGGTCGTCCGACGCGGCGGCCCGAATGCGATCGAGCGCGACGAGCGGCCCCGTCGCGGGGTCGAAGGCCGCGTCGAGCAGGAGCACGTCGGCGTTCGCGCGCGGGAGGTGGCCGAGCAGCGCGGCCGGATCGCACGCCGAGCCAACCACGACAACGCCGAGATCGGCGAGGAGGCGGCCGAGCGCTTCCGCGATCAGCTCATGGCGGTGCGCGACGACGACGCGCACGCCGTGGTGTCCAGGCGACCCCATCACAGGCAACCGAGATCGTCGCCTCCGCGAGGGGCACGCCTTGGGGATTCTTCTTTCCGGAGCGGGTGAGGCGCGCACCCCAGAGTCCGGAACCGGACACTGCACGAACGGCTTTTTCTCGACGCCGAACGGCGGTTGTTCAGAGCCTAACGGTTTTTGCCTAGACGAGCGAGGTGCGCCGTTCCGGGGAT